>NZ_BBXH01000017.1:0-164696 GCF_001010305.1 Comamonas sp. E6 | reverse complement strand
CAGCCATCGGCCTGGCCATCGCCACCGAGCGCAGTCAATCTTCCATGCATGCCAACGGCTTGCGTCCAAGCGGCACCTACACCGTGACGGGCAGCCTGACCGAAGAGCAGCACACGCGGCTCAGCAAGTGGGTGAAGGACCAGGGCGGCCCCGAGAACGCTGGCACCCCCCTGGTGCTGGACCGGGATGCCAAATGGTTGAGCACCTCGGTGAGCGGCGTTGACGCTCAGCACGTCGAAACACGGCGCCTACAGGTTGAGGAGATCTGCCGTGGCTACGGGGTGTTCCCCATCATGGTGGGGCACTCCGACAAGACCAGCACGTTCGCCAGCTCCGAGGCCTTTTTTGCTGCCCACCGGATCCACACGCTGGCGCCCTGGCACAAGGCCTGGCGCGACCGACTGGACGAAACGCTGCTCGATGGCTCCGGATCGCTGTTTGTCGACTTCGACACCCGTTACATGGTGGCCGGCTCCTTGAAGGACCGCGCAATGTGGGCTCGGACCATGGCAGAGACCGGCATCTGGACCCGCAACGAAATCCGCGACGAGGACGGCAAGGATCCCCTGCCGGGCCTCGATGAACCGCTGACGCCACTCAACATGAGCACCGGCAAGCAAGGGAGCGACGATGAAGATCAAGACAATGCAGCGCCTTGAGCGCAAAGACGGGCCCGGCGGCCGCGAGGTTCGCTCCTATGCGCTGCAGATCAAGGCTACGGGTGACGATGGCTCTATTGAGGGATATGGATCCGTCTTCGGGGAGCGAGACTCTTACGACGATGTGATCGCGGTGGGTGCCTTTGTGGATAGCCTGAAGGCGCACAAGGCGGCGGGCACCATGCCGGCCATGCTCTGGCAGCACGACGGCGCCAAGCCAATCGGCATCTGGACGGAGATGGTTGAAGACAGCAAGGGTCTGCGCATCAAGGGCCAGCTGGCGCTGGAAACCAGCCTGGGCAAGGAGGCCCATGCACTGCTCAAGATGGGCGCGCTCAATGGCCTGTCCATCGGGTTCATATCCAAGCAGTGGGCCTATGACCGAGATACCGACGTTCGCACCTTGACCGAGGTGGACCTGTGGGAGGTGTCACTGGTGACGTTCCCTGCTAACGGCAAGGCCCGAGTGACGAACGTGAAGGCGGCCGACGATCTGGCCGCCCCGAAAGATGCTGAGCGGCTCCTGCGTGATGCAGGTTTCAGCAAATCTGATGCGACGGCCTTTGTGTCGCGCGTCATGCGGATGGGAGAAGCGCGGAGAGAGTCCGCAGATTCGACCGCTGCGGCAATGCGTTCGGCCGACCGGCTGCTCGCTTCCCTCCAATCCTGAAGAAAGCACATCATGAAGAAAACTGTTCTGGCCCTGATGGCCATCCACATGGCCGCCTTCCAGACCAAGGCCGACGCCCTGGGCGTGTACGAGCGCCGCGACGATCCCACCATCAAGACCGTCTCCGACGCTCTGGACAAGATCGCCACGGCCTTCGAGGAATACAAGAAGACCAACGATGCGCGCATCGAGGCCATCAAGACCGGCAAAGGCACGGCCGAACTCGATGCGAAGCTCTCGCAGATCGATGGCCACATCGAGGCCCTGGGCGAGGTCAAGTCCAAGCTGGAGAAGATGGAGACCAAGCTCTCCCGCCCCGGCGCGATGGACCCAGCCCGCCAGGAAGGCGAGAGCAAGGAGGCGGCTGAATACCGCAACGCCTTCATGGGCTGGATGCGCAACCCCGGCGACCCGGAGCGTCGCACCGCCCTGCAACAGCGCGCCCGCGAGCTGAAGAAGTCGCTGCGCGTCGAGGGCAATGATGACGACGGCTGGGAAACCCGTGCCACGCAAACGACCACAACCACCGGCTCGGCTGGTGGCTTCGCGGTGCCCGAGATCATCGAGCGCCAGATCGCGCGCCTGGGCCTGGAAATCAGCCCCATCCGACAACTCGCCACGGTGCGCACTGTGGGCAGCACCGACTACAAGGAGCTGTTCGACGTGGGTGGCGCCGGCTTCGAGTGGGTGGGTGAGACCGATACCCGCAACCAGACCGACACCCCCAACCTGGCCGAGGTGACTCCCACCTTCGGCATGGCCTCTGCCAAGCCCCAGGCATCGGAGGAGTCGCTGGACGATATGTTCTTCAACGTCGAGGACTGGCTGATCTCCAGTGCCTCCGAAGCCATTGCCCAGGGCGAGGGTGCAGCCTTCGTGCTTGGCAACGGCACCAAGAAGCCCACAGGCTTTCTGGCGGGTCCTGCCCCGGTGGCTACGGATGACAAAACCCGCGCCTTCGGTGCGCTGCAGTTCATTGCCTCTGGCGAAGCCGGTGCGATGCCCACGAACCCGGATGTGTTCCTGGATCTGGTCTATGCGCTGCGCGCCCGCTACCGCACGAATGCCAAGTGGGTGACAAACCGCCTGGTGCAGGCCGTGCTGCGCAAGTACAAGGACGCCCAGGGGCAATACCTCTGGCAGCCTTCCCTGCAGGCGGGCCAGCCCGCAACGTTTCTGGGCTACGGCATCACTGAAGCAGAGGACATGCCGGGCGTCGCCGCCAACGCCTTCCCCTTGGCCTTCGGCGACTTCAAGGAGGGCTATCTGATCGCCGACCGAGTGGGTATGCGCATCACCCGCGACGAGATCACTACGCCTGGCTTCGTCAAGTTCTACGTTCGCAAGCGCGTGGGCGGCAAGCTGCGCAACACCCAGGCGATCAAGCTGCTGAAGATCTCGGCCTGATCCTGCGAACGGCAACAAGGGCCCCGGCGGGGCCCTTTCATTGGAGAGCACCATGCAACTGAAAGTGATCAAGGCGTTCGACTGGGCGCATCGCGGCGTTCAGGTCGAGCATTTCGAGGCCGGCAGCATCATCGATACCGAAGACGAGGATCTGATCCGTGTGGCCACAGGCGAGGGATGGGCGGCTGAAGACGATGGAAGCGCGCCGCAGGCCAAGCCTTCTGCAGGTCTGAAAGTCGATGAGCTCAAAGCGGCTTTGGCGGCCAAGGGCATTGAAATCCCTGAAGGCGCCAAAAAGGACGAGCTCGCCGCACTGCTGGACGCTCAAGGTAGCGAGCAGCAATGAGCCTGATTGCCATCGAGCGTGCCAAGCAGCACCTGCGCGTGGATGGGCTTGATGAGGATGCCCTGATCACAGGGCAGCTCATGGCGGCTGAGCGCCTGGCCATGGCCTGGATCCGTCGCAACGTGTATGCCGATGCTCAGGCGTTGGCGGCTGCGGTGGCGGCGGTGCCGGCAGTGCTCTCGGAGGCGACAAGCGCCTACGAGGGTGCGCTGGAGCAGGCCATGGCGCTGCCGAATGCACTCGAGCGGCACGCGGCCATTGCTGCCGCTCAGGAAAACTACGACGACGCCCAGGGCGAGGCCAAGCGCACGCGCCGCGGGCGGGTTCTGGATGACCTGTTTACCTCGGGGGTGCTGCTCACGCTGGGGGCGCTCTACGAAAACCGCGAGATGCTGGAGCCGCCGCCCGTGGCCCAGTTGCTTCTCGATCCACTGAGGGCATATGGATGAAAGCCGGCACTCTTCGAGACCGCATCCGCATCCAGCGCCGTTTGCCCGGCGGAAGCTATGGGCAGCCGTCCAACACCTGGGAGGATGCGCTGCCAGGGCCCATCTGGGCCAACATCCGCTTTGCTTCCGGAAGTGAGACTATCCGGGCCGGGCAGATTGCCAGCAAGGCCCAGGCCAGTATCCGTATCCGCAAGCGCGCGGGCATCACGGCCGAGATGCGTGCGGTGTGCGATGGGGTGGAATACGCAATCAAGGCAGTGCTCCCTGATCACCAGCACCGCGAATATGTGGATCTGGTCTGTGAGGTAACCAATGGCTAGGGGAGCCAACTCCCTGATTGCTGCGGTCGATCTTTCGGGCCTTGAGTCGCTGTTCGATGATCTGGGAGACGCTGCCGAGGAGGCTGCCCGGCCGGCTGCCCAGGCTGCGGCCCAGGTGTTCTATGACACCGCGAAGGCCAACGTCGGCAGGATAAAGAAGCTCTCTGGCAACCTGGACAAGGCCATCTATCAGGCGTTCTCGCCCGAGAACAGTGGGCAGGGCGTTGCCGAATATCACATCAGCTGGAACGCCAAGACCGCGCCGCACGGCCATTTGCTGGAGGTCGGATTCTGGCAGCGCTACCAGGTGGTGCTGACCCGAAAGGGCTGGGTGACGCTGGCGCGGCCGCAGAGCGCCGGCAAGAAAAAGCCGCGCCGCCGGGCCAGCCAGGCGGAGAAAGATGCCTACTACCTGCCACGCCCAGGCGGGCCGGTCTACGTCCCTGGCAAGGCCTTCATGCGCGGCGCGCTGCGTGCGGAGCCGGCGGCTGTACTGGCCTCTGCTGATGTGCTTTGGCAGGCATTGGAAAGGGTGAAGTGATGGATGAAGCTCTGCATGAAGCCATTGCGGCCGTGATACCGAGCTGCTACAGAACCGTAGCCCCAGCCAATGCGCCTACGCCTTACGTGATCTGGCAGCGAATCGGCGGCGACACCAGCGAATACCTGGACAACGAGGATTCTCAGGTGGATACCGCCGATGTGCAGATTCGGATCTTCAGCCCAGACATTCGAGACCCAGAGCGGCTGATGCAGCAACTGGTGAGCGCGCTGCGGCGGCACCCCGACCTGACCATTCGCCCGGTCGGCAACTTCCGCGATGACTTCGACCACGACATGGAGCTGTTTTCTGCAGATCAGGATCTGTTAATTTTTTACTGAAGCACCTTTGATAGCATTCCTTCCTTCTATTAGGAGGTGGGAATGCGTTCTTCTGCGCTGTTTGTTTCTTTGGCACTGTCTTCAGCGGCCTCATTTGCGCAGTCCGTGCATTTGAAGTGTGATGTAGACAGTGTGAATGGCGGCCCTCGCAACGAGCGCTGGGTTGAAATTGATCAGACACATAACTTGCTACGTGATGGTGGAGTTTCAATGCCGCTTGTTTCGACCGTCGATGTGTATGGAGGCATTACCAGCCCGGTAGCCGGATTCCGAACCAAATATGAAATCAATCGGAGTACGGGTGAGATCTTAATAACTGAATATAAGAATCGCACTGTTGCATGGGAGCTCAAGGGCACATGTGACAAAGCAGAGCCTCCAAAGAGAAAATTTTAAGTACCAGTCCGCCTTTCAGGCGGCATTTTTGCCCGAAAGGGCCATTAACCCGCCACGGGAAGCCTGGCGGGTTTTTCTTTGCCTGAAAGGGGCACAACCATGCGCAAAGTTCCTCTGCCCGACGGGGCAAAACTCTATCTGTACACCGCCGCTCTGACGGCCTTGGCTGCCGGTGAAATGTCCAATGCAGCGCACGCGGTGGTGGAGGTGGCCAACACCTTGATGGTCAACGCTGTCGTGGTCATTACCAGCGAAGACTATCCCGAGTTGGAAGGGCGTGTAGCCAGGGCCAAAGCTGTGACCGCTGATAGTGTGACTCTGGACGGCGTCGATACCCTCGACCTCTCCAAATTCCCGCCCGGCGGCACTGTAGCCCTGATTCCGCTGGTGGCTGACGAATGGCAGCGCCTGCCTTATGTGCCTACTTTTGGGCTGACCGGCGGCGATATCAAGACCGGCACCAGCTCTTACCTGGACGTCCCTGATGACCAGGAGTTCGGCCTGGGCCGCAACGCGCGCCGCCTGGAATACACCATCAGCTGGAAGCAGGACGGCGAGGCCCGTGCGGCACTGCAGGCCTCCGATGGCATGGAGTCTGTGCACCGTTTGCAGTTCAAGGACGGCTCTGCTAGCTACTACGTGGGCGAGCTTGCCTACGACGATGTGCCCAGCACTGAAAAAGGCAGCGAGCAGACCACCAAGTCCACGGTGCTGCTGCGCGGTGCACCCACCAACCTGGCCAAGGCAGCTTGATCATGAGCGAGCAGATCGCACGCCAGATCGTGCTGGGCCAGCGGCCCAAGGGCATCGTCCATTCCCTCAAGATCACCATGCTGGATGGCACGGAGGGGCTGTTGCCCGTGACGTTCCGCTACCGCGACCGCGTGGAGTTTGGCGAGTTCCTGGACAGCCTTCACGGGGTCCAGGTCCCGAACTTCGATGGCACGGCTGCCAATGCCTCCAAGCAGTTACAGCGTGGGGCTGTGCAGATCAACGGCCAATACATCTTGAGCTGCCTGGAGGATTGGGGGCTTGACGTTCCCTTGACTCTCGACAACTGCATTCAACTGGCGCGTGAGATCCCTGCCGCCGTGCAAGCGGTGATGGAGACCTATCGTCAGATCTGCATCGAGGGCCGCCTGGGAAACTGATTGCGGCAGTGCGCGCCCGGTACACGCAGCTCCCGGATGCCCAGTACCTCAAGGACTGGGGGCTGCCTGTGAGCCAGTACGCCGACATGTTCAGCGTCGAGGTATGGCCTGAAAACTGGACCGCCTGGCGCCTGTTCGAGGCCCTGCAGACGCAGTGGCGCGTCGGCGCAGGCGGTGTTGTGGGCCTGGACTACGGCGTGCTGGCCGATGAACTGCGCGCGCGCGAAATCCCCCATGAAGACCACGACCGGCTGCGCGCCGAAGTGAGGGTCATGGAGGCTGCCGCACTTCAAGAAATCTATGCCGAGGCCGAATAATGAGCGATACCGACCGCCGTAAAGTCCAGATTGAGGCCTCGATGGACGCCACAGGCGTGCGCGAGGGCGGCGCCGATGCAGTGGCCGCCGCCAAGGAAATGGCTGCAGGCGTGGAGGCTGCAGGCAAAAAAGCGGCACAGGGTCTCAAGCCACTGGAGACCCAGCCGCAGCAGGCTGCTGCAGCCATGTCTCGGGCTGAAAAAAATATGGTCGGCAGCATCCAGCGCGCGACCGCGGCTCTGCAGTCCGGCGGCAAAGCCGGATCTGACTACTACGACATGCTGGCCAAGCAGCGCGGCATCTCGGGTGACGTACTTAAGCCCTATATCGACCAACTGCGCCAGGCTGAGGCCGCGCAGAAGGCCCTCAAGCAGTCCGGCGGCATCAGCGAGGGGCAGCGCAATGCGGCATTGCGCGGCGTTCCCGCCCAGCTTCAGGACGTGGTTGTTTCGCTGGCCGGCGGTCAAAACGCCATGACAGTGTTCTTGCAGCAGGGGTCGCAGCTGCTCACCACGTTCGGCACTGCTGCTGAAATGATCAAAGGCCTGGGTGGGTACATCCTTGGCCTGGTCAACCCTCTGACGGTCCTTGGAACTGCTGCGGGCCTGCTTGCTGTTGCGTTCTACCAAGGAAGCCAGGAGGCCCGTGAATATTCCAAAGCGCTGATTCTGTCGGGCAACGCTGCCGGCACGACGGCAGGGCAGCTCGCCCTCATGGCCGAAAGTCTCGGCTCCAAGAAGGGCCTCACCCAGTCCGGCGCGGCGGAAGCGCTGACGCAGATTGCTGCAACCGGCAATGTGGCGACCGAGACCATTTCCAAGGCCGCTGAGGCGGCTTTGCGCTTTGACCAAGTGGGCGTGCCTATCAAAAACACGGTCAAGGACTTTGAGGAGTTGGGCAAGTCTCCCGTCGAGGCTTCTTTGAAGCTGACTGAGCAGCACCGCTATCTCACTGCCGAGATCTTCAGCCAGATCAAGGCCCTTCAAGACCAGGGGCGTGAGGCAGAGGCGGCCAAGCTCGCCCAGGAGGCCTATGCGGACTCCATCATCGGCCGCACGACCCAGCTGCAGGAGCATGTGGGTTTGCTGGAGCAGGCCTGGAAAGGTTTGGCCAAGGGCGCAAAAGCTGCCTGGGATGCCATGGCTGGCATCGGTCGTGGAACGACGGTCGAAGAGCAATTGCAGCGGCAAATGCAAGTCGTGGCGACTTTGCAGGAAAAGCATGATGACTATGTCGCGCGCTACGGCAGTGGCCGAAACAACAGCGAGGCTCTACTCAATGCAGCCCAGGCTCGCATGCTCGAGCTGCAGGGGGAGGTCAATGAGGCTACGACGAAAGCCATGGCTGAAGGTCATGCGCAGCAGGTTCAGAAGGCCGGAATCAAAGCCATTGAGGCCGTGAGCAAAGCCAATGAGCGCGCACTCACCAAGCAGGAGCAGAAGGTAAAGGCGCTTGAGGACTATGAAAACAACATCGCCAAGATCAGAGCAGCCAACCCCAATGACGCGCTACTAGATCCCAAGCTCATTGCCAAAACCAAGGCCAGCATTGAAGAGCAGTTCAAGGAGAAGGGCGGCGGCAGGGGTGGCAGCACGGCTCCTGCCTCGCGCCGGCTTGACCTCTCCGAGATCCAGAATGCTGCCCGCGAGGAAGTGCGCATCATCGACGGCAAGCAAAAGGACCTTGACCGCCTGCGTCAGTCCGGTCTGATTGATGACCAAGGCTACTACAGCCAAAAGCGTTCCCTGATCGAGGAGTCCAGCAAGGTGGAAGAAACCGCCCTGCAGGAGCAGATAGCCCGTCTTCAGCAAGAGAAGGTCAAGGGCAGCGATGCGCTGGCCGTCAAAAAGCAGATTTCGGATACCGAGTCCAAGCTGGCCGCCAAGCGGCTGGAGACTGGCGAGAAGCTCAAGGCTCTGTCCTTTGAGGAGACTCTTGCTTTGGACCGTCAGCGGTTAGCCATGGAGTCTTTGGCCGAGTCTCATGCTCGATCACTGGAGCTAATTGAGCGCTGGCAGCAGCGCGAGGTGAGCACCGCATGGATGGGGAGCAAAGATCGGCGCAGAGCTGAAGAATTGTGGGGTATTCAAGATCGTTATCTGTCGGAGGAGCGGCGACTTAAGGATCAGAGGATGTACACCGTTGGTCTATCAGAGGGCCAGCGGGTACAGATTGATCAGCGGTTGGCTGATTTGAAAAAGGAAAAAGAGCGCGAGCTTGGTATTCATAGAGATACATACGCTCAGCTGGATTTGCTGCAAAGCAAGTGGGAGCTGGGCGCGGGTTTTGCCATGCAGAACTATGTGGACCAGGCGGCCAATGTGGCACAGCAAACGGCAGATGCGTTCTCCAATGCCTTCAGGGGTATGGAGGATGCACTGGTCAAGTTCGTGACCACGGGAAAGCTGTCGTTCACGGATCTGGCCAACAACATCGTGGCCGACATCACCCGCATCATCATCAAGCAGCAGCTCAGCAATGCGCTGGGCGTGGCTGGTACTGGTGGGAGTGGTGGCAGCGGCCTCATGGGGCTGTTGGGCCAGGGTCTGGGTCTGCTGACGGGGGCGCCTTCTATCGGCAATGCTGGCTGGGGCGATTACAGCGCAGAGGGCTTGGCAGCAGCGTTTGGCGCGGTCCCCAATGCGCTGGGCGGTGTCTACGACAGTCACAGTCTGAGCGCTTACCGCAACCAGATCCACGACACGCCTCAGTTCTTTGCATTTGCCAAGGGGGCGGGGGTGTTTGGAGAGGCCGGGCCAGAGGCAATCATGCCGCTGACCAGGGCTCCTGACGGCAATCTGGGTGTCAGAGCACTGTCTACTGCTGTGGGTGGCGCGACAAATTTCAACATCACTGTGCAAATGCCGCAAGGCGCAAGCCGGGAGACCGCGCTGCAGTTCGGCCGGACGGTGGGCCGGCAGATCGCTGTCGCGCAGTCCAGAAACGGCTAGAGAAACGGAAACGCCATGGCATTTTTTGAAGAGCTGTTCCCGCCGCGCATCAGCCGGGAGGCAGAGGGCGGGCCGCGCTTTATCAACAGCAAGGCCTACTCTGCATCGGGCCAGCGCATCACCAACCGGGAGGCGAAGTACCCGCTGCATGAGTACACCATCGCGCACCCGCCGCGCAAGCAAGAAGACTTTGAGGCCCTACGGGCCTTTTTTTATGTCGTGGGCGGCGATGCCGATGCTTTCCGCTTCAAGGACTGGAGCGACTTTCAGGCCACCGATGCCAACACCACGCTGACCGCCGTGGCAGGTGTTGCCAACACCTGGCAGCTGTGCCGCACCTATGTCTTTGGCAGCCGCATGTTTGTGCGCCCCATTTCAAAGCCCGCCAAGGGCTGCAAGGTGCAGCGCATGCGCGCCGGTGTGCCAAGCATGCTGGCAGTGGTGCCGGACATCAGCACGGGCCGGGTGGTCATTGCCGACCACATGGCTGGTGACAGCTACCGCTGGATGGGCACTTTTCATGTGCCGGTGGCCTTCAAAGACCCGTCCGCCGTCTGGAAGGTGCTGGGCGGCACAAAGTTGATCACCGAGTGGTCCGGCATCGAGCTGGAGGAGATACGCGTATGAAGCAGATCCCCGCAGCCCTGCAGGCCCACTATGACAGCGGTGGCACCAGCTTGGCCAGTGCCATTGTGATCAAGCGCACGGACGGCAAGGTGTTCGCCTTCACCAGCCACGATCAGCCCCTGGTGCTGGACGTCAGGGCCTGGGGCACAGACAACGCTGCCCTGGTGTTTGACTGTAAGCAGGGTCTGAGCGCCAGTGGCATCACGGCAACCAGCGGCTTTGCCGTGGACAACCTGGAGCTGACCACGCTGGACGATGGCAGCCTGTTTGTGCGCGAAGAGGTGGCTGCAGGCCTGTGGCAGAACGCCGAGTTCCGCCTGTTCCGCTACCGCTGGGATGTGGCGGCTCCCACCATCACCAACGATGTGGAGCCGCTGATGCGCGGATGGCTCGGCGAGATCACGCTGGGCGCGGCCACGCTGACCGTGGAGCTGCGTGGCCTCAAGCAAAAGCTCCAGCAGTCCCTGGGCATGGTCTCGCAAAAGACCTGCCGCAGCCGCCTGGGCGCCACGGGCTTGGCTCAGTGCAATCGCAGCCTGGTCGACCTGACCCATGCCGTGACGGTGATAGCGGTCACTGACAAGCGCACGTTCACCGTGAGCGGTGGCCTGCCCGAGGACTACCTGGGCGAGGGGCTACTGACCTGGAAGACCGGCGCCAATGCCGGCCTAACCCAGAAGGTGCGCAGCCAGAGTGCCGCCGGCGTGGTCACTCTGGTGCTGCCCATGGTGCTGCCCATTGCAGTGGGCGACCAGCTCACGGCCGTGGCCGGCTGCCGCAAGCGCCTGACCGAAGACTGCAGCGGCAAGTTTGGCAACGCCATCAATTTTCAGGGGGAGCCGCACCGGCCCAGCCCTGACGTCATCACGAGGCCTGTATGAATCTCATTGTGCAAGCGGCCCGCCGCTGCATTGATACGCCGTACCACCACCAGGCGCGCAAGCCCGGGGTGGGCCTGGATTGCGTGGGCCTGGTGGTCTGCACGGGGCAGTCTGTGGGCGCCCTTGGTGCCGGCTTTGATGTGCGCGGCTACCGCCGGGTGCCGGATGGCTTCTCGCTCATGCACCACCTGGATGAGCAGCTGGACCCCATCGAGCGCGCCGACATGCGCCCGGGCGATGTGATCTGCGTGGCCTTTGACGGCTATCCGCAGCACATCGGTGTGCTGGGCGATTACGCCCATGGCGGGCTGTCCATCATCCATGCCAGCAGCTCGGCGGGCCGGGTGATCGAGACCCGTCTTTTGTTCTCCGCTGCCATGCGCTTTGTGGCGGCTTTCCGTTTCCGAGGGGTATAGCCATGGCGCAGTTGGTTGTTTCTGCTGTGGGGGCAGGCGTCGGCTTCATGGTCGGTGGCCCCGCAGGTGCCAAGGTGGGCTGGATTGCAGGTGCTCTGCTGGGTGCCTATGCCTTTGCCGAGAAGCAGACCCAGGAAGGTCCGCGCCTGAGCGATCTCAAGATCACGGGCACGGACTATGGTGAGCCGCTGCCCTGGGTGCAGGGCTCGCCTCGCATTGCAGGGCAGATCATCTGGGCCAGTGAGCGCCGTGAGCACAAGCACACGGAGAGCCAGGGCAAGGGGGGCGGCGCCGAGAGCACCAGCTACACCTACACCTGCGATCTGCTGATTCTGCTGTCCGAGAACCCCATTGCGGGCGTGGGCAGGGTGTGGGCCAACAGTGAGCTGGTCTACGGCCAGGGGGAGGCCAAGGACGGCTTCTGGCGGGAGATGCGGGTCTATGCCGGCACGGCCGACCAGATGCCCGACCCGCTCTATGAGGCAGCCGTGGGCACGGGCAATGCGCCCGCCTACCGGGGCCACGGCTATGTGGTGATCGAGAACCTGGACCTGGGCGGCAGCGGGAACATCCCCAATCTGACGTTTGAGATTGGCACCTCGACCACCAGCAGCAATATCACCTGCATTGCCGTCATCGACGAGAACGACGCTCAGGATTCGCAGGAGGGAGTCGATGCCAAGTGGGCGGACTTCAGCGAGCGCTTCCCCAAGCGCCGCATGTTCCTGCTATGCCCGACGCATCCCTATCTGCCGCTCTATACCCCGCAGGACCCAGGCCCGAACTTCATTGGCCCGATCCCTGTAGCCCGTGATGAGGGCAGTGTTGCTCTGCGCTCGGATTGGTATGACCTGTGCGGCCTGGATGCGCTGCCGATGCACAGCTCGATTGCCCTGTTCGTCGATAACTCGGGCTCGATGACCACCAATACGGTGCGCGCCTCCTATAACTACTTTATGCAACGCTTGCAGGAGCGCAGCATCAGCGTGGTGGTGGTCGAGAACGGTGATGAGGACTACATCACGCCGTTCAACCGCTATCTGGATATTCCTGGCGGCAGCGATGTCATCAGCCGAGATCTGGAGGGTGTGGCCAGCAGCATGCTGTTCCGGGCCGGCTACGCGGCAGCCGACTTTGATGCGGTGCCGCTGCGGGACCTGGAGAAGCCCCTGCGGGCGCTGACGCTGTCCCAGACCGCCAACACCCGCAGCGCCCTCGAAGTGCTGCAAAAGGGCTGGTTCTTCGAGTGTTCGGCGACCGACAAGCTGACCCTGCGCCCGCGCGCAGTGGCACCCGTGGTGCGCATCCCGTTCGTGGATCTGGGCTTTGGCAATGACTTAGGTGGCGCCGAGGAGCCGCTGGCGCTCAAGATCGGCAACGACCTGGAGCAGCCTGCCCAGCTCGCGTTGACCTACGCCAATATGGCGGCCGACTACAACGCCGACACGCAGTTCTCGGACCGCCTGGTGACCGGGCAGGCCAGCACCGAGACTCTGCAGGTGCCCTTGGGCATGCTGCCGGCAGAGGCCAAGGCGGTGGTTGATGCGCTGCTGTTCGACATGGCGGCCAGCATGCACAGCACCACGCTCAGTGTGCCGCTGCGCTACGCCTACCTGGAGCCCGGCGATGTGATCGAGGCCGTGGCCCTGGATGGCCGGGTGCTGCGCATGCGCATCATCACACGCAAGGACCAGCAGATGTTTCTGGAGCTGGAATGTGTGCTCGATGACGTGGGGGCGCTTGAGAGTGCGGCCATCACGGATGAAGGCTATGTGAGCGTCACCGAGCCGACCCGGGTGCCGGACACGGTCTGGGAGGCCATGGACATTCCCATCCTGCGCGATGCCGATAACGCTTCAGGTTTCTACCTGGCCGCAGCGCCTGAGAGCATCAACTTTGCCACCGACCAGTGGCGCGGCGCCGTGGCGGCGGCCTCCTGGGATGGGGTGGACTACATGCACCTGCAGACCCTGCTGGATGCCGCCGTGCTGGGCCAGAGCACCACGGTGCTGCCGGCCTGGGCCGGCGGGGCGGTGTTTGACGAGGCCAGCACGCTGACCGTGCGCGTCTGGGGGCAGCTGGCCAGCAGCACGCGAGAGACCATGCTCCTGGACGACTCGGTCAATGCACTGCTGGTGGGCTCCGAGATTGTGCGCTTCAGGTATGCCGAGCTGCTGGCCTCCGATGTGCCGGCCAATGTCTACACCTACCGGCTCAGCAGCCTGTTGCGTGGTCAGCGTGGCACCGAGTGGGCCATGGCCGGGCATGCCGTCAACGAACGATGCGTGCTGCTCAACACCCGGCTGCGCCGCCAGGCTACCCAGCCCAATGAGGTCAACATCCCCGTGCAGCTCAAGGTGCTGACCAGCGGGCAGCTGCTCAGCAGTGTGGAGCCCCGCACGTTCACCGATACCAGCGTGGCCCTCAAACCCTTCAGCCCGGCCGGCCTGCGCGGCCTGGTGGATACGCAGGGCGTGCACCTGAGCTGGCAGCGCCGCACCCGGCTTGCATACCGCTACGGCGGCATTGCGCCGGTGGTTCCGTTGGGGGAGGCGACGGAAAGCTACCGGGTGCAGGTCCGGAATGGGGCAACGCTTGTGCGAACCGCAACCGTCTCCAGCTCTGCCTTTGTCTACACGCCGGCCATGCGCGCAGCCGATGGGCTGGCCGGGGGCGAGTTGCTGCGCTTTGCGGTGGCGCAGATGTCGGCTGCTGCCGGCGCAGGCTACGAATCAACCATAGAAAGGGTCTGCACATGAGTCTGCAGCAATGGCTCCCGGCGCAGGACTCGCCGGAAGTGATCGTCAACGAGAACTTTGCGGCCGTGGCGCACATGGCGGTCTACGCCAAGGACGCCACCACCACCACGGCCCTGACCTGGGGCTACCTGGGTGGGCGCTGGGGCGGCTTTGCGGTAGCGGCGGGCACGCTGACCCTGGCGGCCAGCAGCACGCTCTACCTCACGGTCAACCGCGCAACCGGTGTCATCAGCGCAAGCAGCAGCAATGCGTCATGGACCAATACGGACGCTCATGCCCGGGCATACAAGCTCACGACCGGCCCAGCCACGGTGACAGCCATCGAGGACCATCGCGCCGGCCTGGGCGGCGTGCACGGCATCAGCAACACTGGCGGCTCGTCGGGTGGCGGCGCAGCGCCGGTGGTGCCCGATGCAACGACCAGCCGCGCCGTGACCTTGGCCGATGTGGGCAGCTATCTGCGCTTCACAGCCTCTGGCGCCAAGGCCTGCACGTTTGATGTCGCCGCGGGCTTCACCACGGGCCAGGAGGTGCACATTGCCAACCGCTCGGCCAGCGGCAATGTGACCCTGTCGGCAACGGGCATCACGCTCAGCCCGCCCAAGGGTGGCACTCTGAAGCTGGAGCCGGGCGACACCGTCACGGTGAAGTTTGTGAGCACTGCCAGCGCCGATGTGTTCGGCAGCACGGAGGCTGCAGCATGATCCCTGGAATCACAGCAAGCCGGATCAAGGCCGGTGGCTCAGGCAGCGCAGGAACGGTCTTTTTAACGGTGCCCGCGCAGTCGGAGACCATGGCCGGGTTCCCGCTGACCATCGATCTCTCTGGTATGCCGGGGAGCTGGTGGGACAGCCTCAAGCATGCCGACGGTGGAGATATCCGCATCGAGCAAAGCGGGGTGCGCATTCCTGTCGACATTGTCTCGATCAACGCAACGGCCAAGGCGGGATTCCTCGTTGCGCGTGTCGATTTGTCCGGCACTTCCGTCAGCACGATCAAGGTCTCGTGTGGCGATGCTGCCAACGTCTTGCCGCCCCATACCGATCCCTATGGGCGCTATGCCGTATGGGCCGGATATGCGGGGGTCTGGGCTCCCGGTATCAGCATGGCAAGCCGCGCACAAAGTGGTAGCGCGCTATCCAATTCCGGTGGCGCGGCAGTCATCGTTGATGCCTCGAAGCCATTCCTGGGGAAGGCGATTTCTCATGCGGACTCACGATACCTGTACGCCAGTGCCGTGCAGAGCACTCAAGTCTGGACGGTTTCCTGCACAGCGAGTGTCTCTTCTATTGAAAGCTTTTACTCCAGGGGCGCCATGTCTCTGAACAATCAGGGCTCAACCAGCACCCGGTTTTCAGTTGCTGGTAGGCCTGCGACGGTTTGGGACGCCTGGAGTTCATCCGGTTCTTGGATGGGGTCGACTGCAGCATTGACTCTTTCAGATCCGACCAGACTTGCGCTTCGCTCGAATGGAAGCACTCAGGTGGATCTGTTTGTCAACGGTAGCAACGTAAGAACGAGGACCGGTTACGGCGCTCTGCCTACTTCTGAAGCCGCGGACTTTCTTCTCGGTGCGACCGGAAATGCAGGGGAGAACTTGGTCGGACTGACTGGCGGCATCTGCTATGTGTTTCCCGGACTTCGCTCAAACGCATGGCTGTCCGCAGAGTCCCAGAGCATGAAAAACCCCGGTGGCTTTTACGCCATCACCGGCTAGATCAACCCGCTTCGGCGGGCGGCATTGACGCGCGCAAAGCATTTATTGCCTGGGAGGGCTATGGACGACTACGGCGACGAATTGCCGGCGGTGACGCGCCAGCAGATCAATGAACGTTTTGACAAGGGGAGTGAGCGCATGGCCGCCATCGAGCGCGATTTGAAGGCAGTCACGCAGCAGTTGCAGGAGCGCGATCAGCAACTGGCGGATCTGCTGGAGTTTTTTACCGCCATGAAGGGCGCATTCAAGGTGCTGAACTGGGTGGGCAAGGCATCCAAGCCGCTGGCGTACATCGTCATGCTGGGTGGGGCGTGTGTTGGCTTCTGGACGGCCGTAAAGGCGGGAGGTACTCGATGAACTGGAAAGAAAAACTCATTGCCACTATCGGCGGCGCTGCCGTAGTCCTGGCTGTGCCGCTTGTGGAGAAATACGAGGGCACAGTGCTGCGCAGCTACCGCGACCCGGTGGGCATCATCACGGCCTGCACGGGTCACACCGGCCCCGAGCTCAAGATGGGTCAGACCTACACCCGCCAGCAGTGCGAGGAAATGCTCTACAAGGACTTGGCCAAGCATGCCGACGCGCTGAGCTGCGTGCGTGCGCCGCTGACGGACGGGCAGCGTGCGGCATTCCTAAGCTTCGCCTTCAATGTGGGGGATGACGCCTTCTGCCGCAGTACCCTGGTGCGCAAGGCCAATGCGGGCGACTTCGGCGGCGCTTGCGCCGAGCTGAGCCGCTGGATCTATGCCAGCGGCAAAGAACTGCCCGGCCTGGTCAAGCGCCGCGCGGCAGAGCGGCAACTGTGTGAGGCGGGCCTGGGATGACCGGCGCATCCCGTATCTGGCCGTGGCTGGCTCTGGCCCTTGCCCTGCTGCTGGCTGTGCAGACCCAGCGGCTGGCCAAGGTCGAGACTTCACATGCAAAAGCGGATGTGGCTCAAGCCCAGCAATCGCAAGCTGCTACAGAAAAGAAAGCGGAAGCCGTGGTGAAGCACGGTGCCGCCCAACAGGGAAACACCCATGACTACACGCAAGAAATGGCCCGCCTGGCGGCTGGCCGCGCTGCTGATGCTGCCCGCATTACAGGCCTGCAGCACGACATCAGGAGCGCTGCAACCCGCAACGCCCAGCTTGCGAGTGACGCCGCTGCCTGCCGAGGTCTCGCAGATCAGCACCAGCGACTCGCAGCCATTGCTGCAGAGGGCGCAGGCCTGGTTGGAGACCTTGGCAGCCTGGTCCAAAAGCGAAACGCCCAGGTGATCCTATTGCGCGGCCAGATTGCAGCCGACCGAACATTGCTCGAGCAGTTGAAATGAAAATCCTCCCCGGTGCTTCGGCATTGGGGAGGCTTTTTTGCTTATGCGCTGGCCGGTGGTTGCATCAGGGCTCGCAGTCCTCGTAGATCCAGGCTTTCATTTCTTCGTACACGTCCGCACTGTGAAAGTCCAGGCACTGGGGGTGCTTGGACTGCAGAAACTCATAAAACAGATGCATGGCTACACCCATGGCCATGTAGTCCGATTCGGCCATCAGGTCGCTCCAGCTGTACCAATGGTCAATGATGGCGCTGCGCGCATCTTCACGTCGCATCATTTTTCTCCCCTGGGATGCATATCCATGCTTGCCTGATAAAACTCTGCGTATACGTACGACTGCCATTCAGTCTCATGCTGCCCTTGTCGATGGCCACGAGATTGCAGCAGTTCAGCGCCTCGATGACATCGTTAATACCTGGAGGGGCGCCGGGTTCTGGAAGTAGGTGCGCTTGGTTCTTGGGCATGCCGGTGCCGGGCAGCTTTGAATGCATATACAGCCATCCATACGCGCCGTTCGCCTGCGCGATTTCAGGCGGCAGCCGCTGTCCGTCTTCGTACAGTTGATAGATGGTGCACCACATACTGTGCATTTATACAGTATTTCATTTACCCCAATTGCAAGCGAGCGCTTGCGATCACGCGCGGATCTCTTGCGGGGGTTGGCTGAGATGCAAAAAAGCCCCGACACCTAGCGATGTCAGGGCTCTTTTTTAATGTGGGCAGGTTTGTGGGCGTGCCATCGAACCAATATGCAAGTAGTTGATTTTATTGATCAACTGGCGGAGGCTGTGAGATTCGAACTCACGGAAGGATCACTCCTTCGGCAGTTTTCAAGACTGCTGGTTTAAACCACTCACCCAAACCTCCGGATGGCAGGATTCTACACAAGGATTGTGCGCCGTTCGGCATTGCGCGCATTTTGCTTTGTCTATGAAAACCATAGCACATGGCGCTTGCTGTATCTCGACTGGCGTTCACTTTTCATCATGGCGCCTGACATGAGCGTTTGCTGCGCGCGTTACAGGCAGTCGTGAATGAGCGCAGGGTTCAAAGCTCAAGGCTCGGCATGGGGCAAAACAAAACGCCCCTAAGGGCGTTCTGTTGCTGCCTCGGGCGGGATGCCCGAGAGATTGCGCAGGATCAGCTGCGCAGTGCGATGGCCTGAGCTGCTGCCAGAGCGGTCATGTTGACCACACGGCGCACGGTGGAGGAGGGGGTCAGCACGTGGGCGGAAGCCGAGCAGCCCATCAGGATGGGGCCGATGGTGGTGCCATGGCCGCCCGTGGTCTTGAGCACGTTGAACAGAATGTTCGCGGCGTCGAGGTTGGGGCAGATCAGCACGTTGGCTGCGCCGGTCAGCGAGGACTCGAGCAGTGAGTGGCTGCGCACGTTGGCGTCCAGGGCCGCATCGCCATGCATTTCGCCATCGCATTCGATGCCGGGGTTGGCGGCAGCGAACAGGTCGCGTGCAGCGCGCATCTTGCGGGCCGAGCCGCGTGTGGACGAACCGTAGTTGCTGTGCGAGAGGAAGGCCACCTTGGGTGGCAGGCCGAAGCGGGCCACTTCGTCGGCAGCCATCTTGGCGATCTCGGCCAGTTCTTCGGCGCTGGGAGCGTCGTTGATGTAGGTGTCGGCCACGAACAGCGTGCCGGATTCCAGCATGACGGCGTTCACCGTTGCGAACTCGTTGGTGCCCTTCTTCAGGCCCAGCACGTCTTCCAGATGGGCCAGGTGGCTGTCGAAACGGCCCACCAGGCCACACAGCATGGCGTCGGCATCACCCAGGTGCACCATCAGGGCAGCGATCAGGGTGTTGGAGCGGCGCACCGCAGCCTTGGCGGCTTCGGGGGTGACGCCGTTGCGGCCCATCAGCTTGTGATAGGTTTCCCAGTACTGGCGGAAGCGGGGATCATCTTCGGGGTTGCAGATTTCCACGTCCTTGCCCAGTTGCATGCGCAGGCCGGCCTTGGCAATGCGGGCTTCGATGACGGCGGGGCGACCGATCAGGATGGGCTTGGCCAGGCCGTCGTCCACGGCAACCTGCACGGCACGCAGCACGCGCTCGTCTTCACCTTCGGCATAGGCCACGCGCTGCAGATTGGCCTTGGCGGCTGCAAACACGGGGCGCATGAACATGCTGGTCTGGTAGACAAAGCGCGTCAGGCTCTCGCGGTAGGCGGCGATGTCTTCGATGGGGCGGGTGGCGACACCGGATTCGGCGGCAGCCTGGGCCACGGCGGGAGCGATGCGCAGGATCAGGCGCGTATCGAAGGGCGTGGGGATCAGGTAGTCGGGGCCGAAGGTCAGCTCCTTGCCCTGGTAGGCGGCGGCGACTTCGTCGCTGACGTCCTGCTTGGCCAGAGCGGCGATTTCACGCACGCAGGCCAGCTTCATGGCTTCGGTGATCTTGGTGGCGCCGCAGTCCAGCGCGCCACGGAAGATGTAGGGGAAGCACAGGACGTTGTTGACCTGGTTGGGATAGTCGGAGCGGCCGGTGGCCACGATGCAGTCCGGGCGGATGGCCTTGGCCAGTTCGGGGCGAATTTCGGGCTCGGGATTGGCCAGGGCCAGGATGATTGGCTTGTCGGCCATGGTCTTGACCATGTCGGCAGTCAGCACGCCGGGAGCCGAGCAGCCCAGGAACACGTCGGCGCCGTCGACCACGTCGGCCAGGGTGCGGGCTTCGGTGTTCTGCGCGTAGCGCTGCTTGGAGGCGTCCAGACCACCGGGGCGGCCTTCGTAGATCACGCCCTTGGAGTCCACCATGTAGACATTGGAGCGCTTGATGCCCAGGCCCACCATCACGTCGACGCAGGCAATGGCTGCCGCGCCGGCGCCGGAGACGGCCACCTTGACGGAGCCGATGTCCTTGCCAACCAGTTCCAGGCCATTGAGCAAAGCGGCGCTGGAGATGATGGCCGTGCCGTGCTGGTCGTCATGGAACACCGGAATGTTCATGCGCTTGGACAGCTCCTGCTCGATGTAGAAGCACTCGGGAGCCTTGATGTCTTCCAGGTTGATGCCGCCCAGGGTGGGTTCCATCGAGGCAATGATGTCGATGAGCTTGTCGGGATCGCGCTCGGCCAGTTCGATGTCGAACACGTCCACGCCGGCAAACTTCTTGAACAGGCAACCCTTGCCTTCCATCACGGGCTTGGAAGCCAGCGGGCCGATATCGCCCAGACCCAGCACGGCGGTACCGTTGGTGATCACGCCGACCAGGTTGCCGCGCGAGGTGTACTCGGCTGCGGTCGAGGGGTCTGCCTCGATGTCCAGGCAGGGATAGGCCACGCCCGGCGAATAGGCCAGGGACAGGTCACGCTGGTTGGACAGGGGCTTGGTAGGAGTGACGGAAATCTTGCCTTTGACGGGGCTGCGGTGGTATTCGCGGGCCGCATCGCGCAGGGCTTGTTCGGCGGAGGACAGGTTTTGTGTCATACGAAATATTTATCAGCAAGTTGCTTCTCGGAGCTTACCGGATGGCAAGAAGCATTTTGAGTCAGGTCTGTTTTGCTTCAACTATATCGACAACAAACCCCCTGGCGCACTGTGGGGCGGCAGGGGGCTTGGGCCGGCCGGTAAGCCAGCGTTTGCTTCGGGCTGGCGTTTAGTGAGCGTCAGCCTCACGTGCTGCGTTGATGGCAGCGCTGTTGTCTTTGGCGGCTCCGTTAAAGAAAAGATTCAATGCCACGGCGGTAATCGAGGACAGCAGGATACCGGATTCAATCAGCGGATGGATGGAATGGGGCATCCACTGACGGAAATTAGGGGCAACCAGAGGAATCATTCCCACGCCGATGGACACTGCCACGATCATGGCGTTGTTCTTGTTGTTGCGGAAATCCACGTTGGCCAGGATGCGGATGCCGGTGGAGGCCACCATGCCGAACATCACCAGACCCGCGCCGCCCAGAACCACGGTGGGCAGGGATTCGATCAGCGCGCCCATCTTGGGCAGCACGCCCAGAACGATCAGGATCACGCCACCGGCCACGCAGACCCAGCGGCTGAGCACGCCGGTCACGGCCACCAGACCCACGTTCTGGGAGAAGCTGGTGTAGGGGAAGGTGTTGAAGATGCCGCCGATCAGGGTGCCCAGACCGTCGGTGCGCAGACCGCGGGTCAGTTCGTCCTGTGTGATGTCGCGCTTGGCCATGTCGCCCAGGGCCAGGAACATGCCTGTGGATTCGATCATCACGACCACCATCACCAGACTCATGGTCAGGATCAGGATGGGGTCGAAGACGGGCATGGCGATCTGGAAGGGCAGTACCAGCGTGAACCACTCGGCCTTGGCGACCTTCTCGAAGTTCATCAGGCCCATGGCCACGGAGATCACGCCGCCGATCAAGATGCCCATCAGCACCGAGATATTGGCCAGGAAGCCCTTGGCAAAGCGTGCGATCAGCAGGATGGACAGCAGCACGATGCCGGAGACCGCAGCGCCTTGCAGATCGGCGTACTTGGGGTTGGGCATGGTGGGCAGCACCGAGAAGCCCTTGGGGATGGCGGGCAGCGAGGAGCCGGGAGCGCCGGCCATGGCCTGGGCCTCGGCCAGCCACTTCAGGTGCTCGGGGTTGGGCACGGAGGGGGCGGTCGGGCCCACGGGGTTGCCGAAGATCCAGTTGATGCCCACACGCATCAGGCTGATGCCGATGACTGCGATGATGGTGCCGGTCACGACCGGTGGGAAGAAGCGCAGCATGCGGCTGATGAGCGGCGCAATGAGGATGGAGATCACCCCCGCGCCTATCACCGAGCCAAAGATCAGGCCTGCGCCGGCATTGCCGCCGGTGCTCTGTGCCATGGACACCATGGGGGCCACGCTGGCAAAGGTCACGCCCATCATCACAGGCAGTTTGATGCCGAACCACTGGGTCGCACCCATGGCCTGGATCAGGGTGACCAGGCCGCAGACGAACAGGTCGGCGGAGATCAGGTGCGCGACCTGCTCAGGGGGGAGGTTCAGGGCACGGCCAACGATCAGCGGCACGGCGACGGCGCCGGCATACATGACCAGAACGTGCTGCAGACCTAAGGCGGTGAGCTTGCCAAATGGCAGAACCTCATCCACGGGATGCACTTGGGATGTCATAAAAACATGTCTCCTCACTCTATATTGGCTTCAGGTTGGCATGCGATTCGCGAATGGCATGCAATCCATACAAAAAGTGTATACAGCTCATAACGCACAGCATCTAGCGGTAAACCCTGCTCAAAATTCAGTTTCTGGATGGGGTATCAATAGTTATGTTTTTCACGCATAACCATCTAAGGTAATTACTGATTGCTATTAAATGTGTAGCTTCTGACTCTTTGTTTTTCTAATTTTCAGAATGAAACATATTGAAATCATTTGATATCAAGCGATTGATGCTTTGTTTTTAATAGCAAAAATTGCGCGATATGCAATTGCAAGGGATCTGGCTCCGGTTATGCGTGCGTAGGTTTCGGGTCTTGAAACATCTAGTGAAAGAAAGTGCGTTGCCACCTTGAGGCAGCTTGCATGCATTAGCGTTGAAGAAGGTGAAAAAAAAGGCGTCAAGCCCAGAATTGGTGCACCGCTGTGCAAAAGCGTGCATGGGGCCTGCAAAGAGTTCATGCCTTGCCATGGGGCCTAAGCTGCTGCAAAAACCATGCCGAGTTGCTGCACAAGCAAAAAAGGCGACCTTGAGGTCGCCTTGGAGTGGAGTTCGTTTGCGTTGCTGCAGGCAGGCTGCCGCCTTGTGCCGCCTTGGTGCCGCGCCTGAGTTTCAGTGCATTCCCGCCGCCATGGCCGAAGTCTGATCTGGACTGCTCTGACGTGGCGCGAAGCTGGCCATGAGCAGCGCTGCTGCTGCAGGCATGGCGGCAGCCCAGGCCAGCCAAGTCAGGCTCATGCCCTGCGCGATCACCGCTCCGCCTAGCCAGGCACCCAGGGCATTGCCCAGATTGAAGGCCGCGATATTGAGGCTGGACGCCAGATTCATACCGGCCTCGCCTGCAGATTGCAGCACGCCCATCTGCAGCGGCGCCACGGTGGCAAAGGCGGCAATGCCCAGCAGCAGCACAAAGGCAATGGCCAGGGGCGTGCTGGCAAACATCCAGCGGCCCGCGATCAGCACCAGCATCAGGGCGGCCAGCGATACCCATAGTGCGCGCTGTACGCCAAAGCGGTCGGCCAGCTTGCCGCCCGCATGGTTGCCCAGGGCCAGGCCCGCCCCGAACAGCAGAAGGGTGAAGGCGATCATGCGGTTGTCCATTCCCGTGATCTGGGTCAGCAGCGGCTCTATATAGGTATAGAGGGTGAAGACGCCGGCAAAGCCGATCACCGTCAACAGCAGACCACGCCACATGGCGCCATTGCGCAGAACGGTCAGCTCCTGGGTCAGGCCCTGAGGGCTGGGCATGCTGAGTGCGCGTGGCACATGGCGCAGCAGGATCAGCAGTGCGACCACGCCTATGCCGCTGACGCTGGCAAATGCCATGCGCCAACCCCAGTGCTGGCCGATCCAGGTGCCGAAGGGAACGCCCAGCAGCGTGGCCAGGGTCAGGCCGGAAAACATCAGCGCGATGGCCGAGGCTTTCTTCTCGGGCGCCACCAGTTGCGTGGCGACGACTGCGCCCACGCCGAAGAAGGTGCCGTGGGTCAGCGAGGTCAGCACGCGTGCTGCCAGCAGCCAGCCATAGCTGGGCGCCAGGGCGGCGGCGGCATTGCCGGCGATGAACAGCAGCATCAGGCTCAGCAGCAGCAGCTTGCGCGGCCAGCGGCGCGAGGCCAGAGTGAGAACGGGAGCGCCCACGGCGACGCCCACGGCATAGCCCGAGATCAGCGTGCCCGCCGTGGGGATGGAGATATGAAGATCCTGGCTGACCTGGGTCAGCAGGCCCATGATGATGAATTCCGTGGTTCCGATGCCGAAGGCACCGGCGGCCAGAGCAAGCAATGCTGCAGGCATGAAAACGTCCTTGTGAAAATTCCGCGAAGGGCTGAACTGTGAACCTGTGGCAGAAGGTGCGCTAGCCCTTGATGCGGACATGCATTTGTTCCTGTGGGGAATAAATGGCATCTTTATGATGTGATTCATGAAGAATTCCATGGCTATGCCTTCGCTGCAGGAGCACAGCGCGGACCGCTTTGTGGAGCTGCAGACCTTTGTGCAGGTGGCCCAGCAGGGCAGCTTCTCGGCAGCGGCGCGTCTGCGCGAGGTCTCGCCCTCGGCGGTCAGCAAGATCGTGGCCAGGCTCGAAACCCGGCTGGGCGTGCAACTGCTGCGCCGCAGCACCCGGCGGCTGGAGCTGACGGCCGAGGGAGAGCAGTTGCTGGAGCAGGGCCGGCAGTTGCTGGTGGACTGGCTGGCGCTGGAATCCTCGGTCACCCGGCAGGGCCAGCCCACCGGCGTGGTGCGCATCAATGCCAGCTCGTCCACGGGCAACCGCCTGCTGGTGCCTCTGGTCGGTCCGCTGATGCGGACCTGGCCGGGCCTGCAGCTGGACCTCAGCTTTACCGATCATGTCGTGGACCTGATAGCGGCTCGCGCCGATATCGCCTTGCGCTGGGGAGAGCTGCCGTCTTCGGACATGGTGGCGCGCAAGCTGGGGCACACGCGCCAGGTGATCGTGGCCTCGCCGGACTATCTGCAGCGCTTTGGCAGACCGGCGCATCCCGATGAGCTGGCAGGCCATGTGCGCATCGGCTGGAACTACCCGCGAGCCATACCGCACTGGCCGTTTGTGGTGGCGGGCAAGGCGGTGACGGTGAGCATGGGGGAGGTGCTGCGCGTCAACGATGGCGAAGCCATGGCCAATCTGGCCAAGGCCGGGGCGGGCCTGGCGCGGCTGTCGCTCTATCACGCCTGGGACGATTTGCATGCGGGCAGGCTGCAGGTGTTGCTGGAGGAATTCAATCCCGGGGATCTGCAGCCCATCCATGCCGTGTATGTGGGCAAGCCCGGCCAGTTGCCAGTAAGGACGCGGGCGGTGCTGGATTTTCTGGCCAGCCATGTGGACCTGAGCCATGCCGAGCAAATGCCCGCCGGCCTGCTGGTGTCGCGCACATAAAAAAAGAGCCCGGACGAATCCCGGCTCCTTGAAAAACCTCCATCCAGACAGAAGAAGGCTAGGCGTTCAAACGGTGTTTGGTGCTCAGGCAGTCAGGTCCACCAGCGAGCGGGCCACCACCTTGGTGGCACGGCGCAGGTCTTCCAGCACCAGGCGCTCGTCGGAGCGCTTGGCATGCGATTCCAGCACGGTGCGGGGGCCGGCGCCGTAGATCACGCCGGGGATGCCGCGCTCGACGTACAGGCGCACGTCGGTGTACAGAGGCGTGCCCACTGCAGGAGGCACTTCGCCGAAGATGGCTTCGCCATGCTTCTGGATGGCGTCCACCAGGGGCTTGTTGCCGTCCAGGGGGGTCATGGCGTTGGCCAGCAGCAGGCGCTTGATGTCCACGCGCACGGCGTCTTCGCCGGTGTAGCCGCCCTGGGTATTGAAGTCTTCGATGGCCTTGGCGATCACAGCACGGATGCTGGCTTCGACTTCCACGGGATTCTCTTCAGGAATCATGCGGCGGTCGATCTTGAGCATGACCTTGCCGGGCACCACGTTGGTGTTGGTGCCGCCGTCGATGCGGCCGACGTTCAGGTAGGGGTGCTTGATGCCGGGCACTTGCGAAGTGACTTGCTTGTACTTGACGTTTTCGCCGTACAGAGCAGTCAGCAGCACGGCCGTGGCTTGCAGCGCGTCCACGCCGGTGTGGGGCACGGCGGCGTGCGCCATCTTGCCCTGCACGGTGATTTCCATCTGCAGGCAGCCGTTGTGAGCAGTAACGACTTCGTAGCTGAAGCCTGCTGCGATCATCAGGTCGGGCTTGGTCAGGCCCTTTTCCAGCAGCCAGCCGGGGCCCATGATGCCGCCGAACTCTTCGTCGTAGGTGTAGTGCAGCTCCACCGCGCCCTTGGAGGGCTTGGCCACGGCTTCCAGAGCACGCACGGCGAAGGTGAAGGAGGCGAAGTCGCTCTTGCTCACGGCAGCGGCGCGGCCATAGAGCTTGCCGTCTTCGATCTCGGCGCCGTAGGGATCCTTGGTCCAGCCTTCGCCCGGAGGCACCACGTCGCCGTGGGCGTTCAGGGCGATGGTGCGGCCACCGTCACCGTAGGGGCGGCGCACGATCAGGTTGGTGATGGACTCCATGCCATAGGCCTTGACGTCGGCTTCGGGCACGACGTGCTTCTCGGCGTCGAAGCCGAAGCCCTTGATCAGCTCGGCAGTGCGTTCGGCGTGGGGTGCGTTGTTGCCGGGAGGCGTGTCCGTGGGCACTTGCACCATGGCCTGCAGAAACTTCACTTCTTCGTCGAAGTGCTCGTCAATCCATGCATCGATGGCGGCGTAGGTGGCTTGCTTGTCTTGATTCATATTGGTCATTGCTGTTCTTGAGCCAGTTGGTGGAGGAGGTGGGTGAAGGCATCCACGGACAGTTGCATGTCGTCGGAGGTGGAGGCTTCCAGCGGGTTGTGGCTGATGCCGGCGTTCATGCCGCGCACGAACAACATGGCCTGAGGCATGATTTCGTGCAGCTTCATGGCGTCGTGACCGGCGCCGCTGGGCATGCGGAACAGGGGCACGCCCAGTGCGTCGACAGCGTTTTCCCAGCGTTTCTGCCATTCGGGAGCGCTGGGCGCAGCCGCTGCCTTCATGGACAGATCGGTGGTGTAGCGAAGGCCGCGGCGTTCGGCGATCGCAGCCATCTCGGCCATGATGTCGTTGATCATTGCGTCGCGCTGCTCGTTGGTGGGCGCGCGCAGGTCCAGCGAGAACTGGCAGCGGCCGGGCACCACGTTGACCGAGCCTGAAGGCACGTTCAGCTGGCCGATGGTGGCCACGCTGTCGCCATCCTGGCCGGCGCGCTTTTCGATGTACAGCGACAGCTCGGCCACGCCGGCGGCGGCGTCGCGGCGGCGGTCCATGGGCGTGGTGCCTGCGTGGCTGGCCATGCCGATGAATTCGCAGACATAGCGGGCACTGCCGTTGATGGAGGTGACGATGCCCAGGGGAATGTCCAGCTCGTTGAGCACGGGGCCCTGCTCGATGTGAACTTCCACAAAGCCCAGGTACTTGGCGGGGTCACGTTCCAGCTTGGGGATGTCGTCGATGCACAGGCCGGCATGCAGCATGGCTTCGCGCAGCGTGATGCCGTCGGCGTCCTTTTGCTCCAGCCATTCCTGCTTGAAGTCGCCCACCAGGGCGCCCGAGCCCAGGAAGGTGGCCTTGTAGCGTTGACCTTCCTCTTCCGAGAAACCCACCACTTCGATGTTGAAGGGCAGACGCTTGCCTTGCTCGGCCAGTTGCTTGACGCAGGCCATGGGCACAAAGATGCCCAGGCGGCCGTCGTACTTGCCGCCGTTGCGCACGGTGTCGTAGTGGCTGCCGGTCAGCAGGGTCTTGGCGCCTTCGGTGGCGGCCTTGTAGCGGCCCACCACATTGCCCACGGCGTCGATCTCGACCTCGTCGAAGCCGATCTCGCGCATCCAGTGGCTGATGCGCTGGGCGCAGGCGCGGTGGGCGTCGGTCAGATAGGTCACCGTCAGCTGGCCTTTTTCGGCGTAGCCGGGGTCGCTGTTGGTGGACAGGCGTTCCTGCCAGTCCCAGACTTCGTTGCCTTCGACGGGCTCGTAGCCGAACTTGTCGTTCAGGCGGATCTCGGCGATGCGGTGGATGTTGCGCAGTGCCTCGGCCTGTTCGTAGGCAGGGTGGTTGAACATGCGGCGCTCGAAGGTCGCAATGATCTCGGCCTTGCTCAGACCCAGACCGCGCGCGCCGCGCACGGCCAGGATGAAGGGGAAACCGAAGCGTTTGCCGTATTCGGCATTGAGCTTGCGGATGTGCTCCAGCTCTTCGGGCGTGCAGTTGGTCAGGCCTGCCTTCTTCTGCTCATTCGTCGATTCGGCGGTGAGCGTGTTGGTCTCCATCTGCTTGCCGGCCAGCTCCGGGTGAGCGCGGATCAGATCGAGCTGGGCCTGTTCGCTGGACTCGGCCAGCACCTTGGCCATGGCGTGCTTGATATGCGCCATGGACTTGAAGGGTCGCTGCTCCAGTGCCTTGGCGGCAATCCAGGGCGAGTGCTCGTACAGGCCATCGAGCAGGTCGGTGGCGGTGGCCGCATCGGCGGCATTCAGTTGTTCCAGGGTCAAAGCCATGTCGCAATCAATCCTTGCAAGGGAAACGCTCGGCCCAGTGACGAGCCAAATCAATACGGCGGCACACCCACACGTTGTCGTGCTTCTGGATGTGGTCGAGGAAGCGCTGCAGCGCTGTAATCCGGCCGGGACGGCCCAGCAGTCGGCAGTGCATGCCTATGCTCATCATCTTGGGGGCGTTGTCGCCGCTGGCATTGCCCTCGGCGTACAGGACATCGAATGTGTCCTTCATGTACTGGAAGAACGGATCGGCATGCGAGTAGCCCTGGGGCAGGGCAAAGCGCATATCGTTCACGTCCAGCGTGTAGGGAACGATGAGCTGGTTGTGCGTCGTGCCGTCGCTCTTGGCGACCTTCATCCAGAAAGGCAGGTCGTCGCCGTAGTAATCGCTGTCGTAGGTAAAGCGACCGGCATCGGCCACGATGCGGTGGCTGTTGGGGCTGTCGCGGCCGGTGTACCAGCCCAGGCCGTGGTCGCCGCCCGCGCCGTACAGCTCTTCAAAAATGTCCACGCATTGCAGCATGTGGGCGCGCTCGATCTCTTCGGGCACGTTCTGGTAGTGAATCCACTTCAGGCCGTGGCAGGCCACTTCGTGGCCGAGTTCCTCAAAGGCCTGGGCCAGCTCGCGATGCTTTTGCAGCGCCGTGCCCACGCCGAACACGGTCAGCGGCAGGCCGCGCTTCTCGAACTCTTTCAGAATGCGCCAGACGCCTGCTCGCGAGCCGTATTCATAGATGCCGTCCATGCTCATGTGACGGGCCGGGTAGCTGGCGGGATTGAACATCTCCGACAGAAACTGCTCGCTGCCGGGGTCGCCATGCAGGATATGGTTCTCACCGCCTTCTTCGTAGTTCAGCACGAACTGAACGGCCACGCGGGCTTTGCCGGGCCATTCGGGATGGGGCGTGTTGCGGCCGTAGCCAATCAGGTCGCGTGGGTAGGAGGCGGTGGAATCGTAAGTCATAGGGATACGGATGAAAGTGCCATCGACAAATCGTTCGTTGGCAAATCGCGGTCGAAGGTCAGGCCTGCTTCCACGTGGTCCAGGTGCAGCTGCATCAGCTGCACCGCATGTTCGGCATCGCCCGCAGCCAGTGCGGTCACGATGTCGGCATGTTCTTCGTGCGAATGCTCGGCCGCCGATGCAGACTGGTACATCAGGGTGATCAATGCGCAGCGGGAAATCAGCTCGCCCAGCAGCTGAGCCAGCACCTCGTTGCCCATGAGCTCGGCCATGCGCACGTGGAAGTCGCCCAGCAGTTCGGTGCGCTGGCCCACGTCATTGGCTTCCATGGCCTTCTTCTCGGCAGCCACATGCTGCTTGAGGGCGCGAATCTTGGCGGCACTGCTTTGCTTGACAAAGCTGCGCACCATCTCGGCTTCGAGCATGCGGCGCACGGCAAACACCTGGCGCGCCTCGTCCACCGAAGGCGTGGCCACAAAGGCGCCGCGGGCGGGCTCGAGCCGGATGAGACGGTTTTGTGAAAGCTGAAACAAGGCCTGGCGCACCAGGGTGCGGGAAACTCCAAAGTGGTCGGCCAGCTTTTGCTCGGCGAGCTTGGTGCCGGGCATCAGGCGATGCTCGACGATGGCCTTGGTCAGGCTTTCGACAATGAAACTGGTGGTGGAAGTTTCCATAAATCCATCATAGCGGTTGAAGACAAGTTTTGTATACAGTTTCTGTTCACCAAACATGGTGTTTGTATCGATGTTCAGGCGCAGAAAGCTGTGCGCAAGCGCGCAAACCCAATGGGAGCAAGGGCTTGCAACATTGGTATTGCAAAGATCAGCAGTGTTGTGACTGGGGGGCCTCTGTAAGGGAAAAAAGCCCGAATGCACAATGCGCAGCTATGCAAGCACAGAATACATCCTCGCGCGCGCAGGCCGCGGCAACGCCTGTTCCCCAGCAAGACCCGGCTGGCTTTCTGCGTCATCTGTATGACGTGGCAGTGCGCAATGCCCTGCCCATCGAGGGTCTGGCGCGTCATCTGCCCAAGCCGCCCAAGGGCCGCACGCTGGTCCTGGGCGCCGGCAAGGCCGGCGGCTCCATGGCGCAGGCGCTGGAAGCTCTGTGGCCGCAGGATGCGCCACTGTCGGGCCTGGTGGTGACGCGCTATGCACATATTCCCCCACGCCCCGAAGGGCTGGCTCAGCGCCTGGAGGTGGTGGAAGCCGCCCACCCCGTGCCGGACGCGGCCGGTCTGGCTGCGGCCGAGCGCATTCTGGCGCTGACCGAGGGCCTGACGGCCGACGATCTGGTGATCTGCCTGATCTCCGGCGGCGGCTCCTCCCTGCTGACGCTGCCCGCCGAAGGCATCGACCTGGCCGAGAAGCAGCGCATCAACAAGGCGCTGCTGGAGAGCGGCGCGGCGATTGGCGAGATGAACTGCGTGCGCAAGCACCTCTCGCGCATCAAGGGCGGCCGTCTGGCCACTGCCTGCCATCCCGCCAAGGTGGTGACGCTGACCATCAGCGATGTGCCCGGAGACGATCCTTCGGTGATCGCCAGCGGGCCCACGGTGCCGGACGCGTCGACCTGTGCCGACGCACTGGCCATCCTGGACCGCTACCAGATCGGCATTCCCGAGTCCGTGCGCGCTGCGCTGAAAGCCGGCGAGCTGGAGACGCCCAAGCCCGGCGACGCCCGCTTTGAAGGCCATGAGGTGCATCTGATCGCCACGCCCCTGCAGTCGCTGGAAGCGGCGGCCGCCGCAGCCCGCGCGGCAGGCATTGCCGTGCATGTGCTGTCCGACGAGATGGAGGGCGAATCGCGCGAGGTGGGCAAGGTCCATGCGGCGCTGGCGCGTGCCGTGGCCAGGCATGGCCAGCCTTTTGCCAGGCCCTGCGTGATTCTCTCGGGGGGCGAAACCACGGTGACCATCCGCCCGCGTCAGCCCGGTGCGGCCAAGGGGCGCGGCGGGCGTGCCGGCGAGTTCTGCCTGGGTCTGGCCCAGGCCCTGCAGGGTCAGGAAAAGGTCTGGGCGCTGGCGGCGGACACCGACGGCATCGACGGTGTCGAGGACAACGCGGGAGCCCGTGTCTCGCCCTGCACGCTCAAGCGCGCGGCAGAGCTGAACCTGCGCATCAGCGATCACCTGGATCGCAACGATGCCTATGGCTATTTCTCGGCACTGGGCGATCTGGTGATCACCGGCCCCACGCACACCAATGTCAACGACTTCCGCGCCATTCTGATTCTTTGAAACCATCAAATTGAATAGCTGCTTGCGCAGGCTATTCAGCGGTTTCAAATAGAAAAATATCTGCAGCCACCGTTCATCAAGCAGTAGCTGCTATTTTTATATAGCTGCAGTGTAAAACTGGCGCTACCTATCCCAGTGCTCCGAGCAAGAGCCGCCTCGCGGCGAAGGAGCAGTCCCCTCCGTTAGCGCGCAGCGCGTACAGAAAGGGGAAGGCGGGGCCGCCTAGGCGCGAAGCGCCTCAGGGGGAGCTAGCCCCCTCTTGGCAGATCCTCCCACCAGGCATCGTCGAACTTGCCCTGCAAAAAGGCGATGAAGGACTGCACCTTCTGCGGCACCAGGCGCGGTGAGGGGTAGACGGCGTGGATCTCCTGCTCGGGCAGGCGGCAGGTCTTGAGCACTTCCACCACGCGGCCGTCCTTGAGCGAGTCCTGGGCCACATAGCGCGGCAGGGCCGCAATGCCCATGTGCGAGCGGGCAGCGGCCAGCAGGGCCGAGAGATTGTTGGAGCGCAGCCGCCCGGTGACGGGAATCGACACCGGCTCGCCGCTGGCATTGCGCAGGCGCCAGATATCGTTGCCCTGCACGCTGCTGTAGATCAGCGTGGAATGCTCCTTGAGGTCCGAGGGGCGGCGCGGCGTGCCGTGCTTGCGCAGATAGGTGTTGGAGGCCACCAGCACCCAGGGGTTGACGCCCAGCATGCGCGCGCCCAGCGAGGAGTCGGCCAGCTTGCCCAGGCGCAGTGCCACGTCGATGCCGTTGGCCACCAGATCGGTGTAGCGGTCCTCGAAGCTCAGATCGACCTGCACCTGCGGGTTGTGCTTCATGAAATCCATGGCCAGCGGAATGAGTACACGGCGCCCGAACGCCACCGAGCTGCCGATGCGCAGCTGACCCTGGACCTGGGTCTGGCGCACCTTGACCACGTTCTCCGCCTCGGCCACGTCGCTGACGATGATCTTGCATTTTTCGTAGTACAGCGCGCCGGCCTCGGTCAGGCTCACGCCGCGCGTGTTGCGGTTGAGCAGGCGCACCTTGAGGCGCGCCTCCATGGCCGCGACCTGCTTGGTGACGGTGGGCTGGGTGGTGGCGAATTCCTGCGCCACCTTGGTGAAACTGCCGGTCTCCACCACGCGCACAAACATGTGCATCGCGTCGAGTCTGTCCATGGATTTGTCTCCTATTTATTCTTGGGTGGAATAAATTTTATGGTCTGAGAGCGCCTTCCAGCAAGCAAAGGTCTTGACTAAAGTTCAACCAAGTTTTTAGGAGACCCTCATGGCCAAAATGAAAGCAATCGACGCCGCAGTCCTGGTGCTCGAAAAAGAAGGTGTAACCGTGACGTTTGGTGTGCCCGGCGCGGCCATCAACCCGCTGTACGCTGCAATGAAGAACCACGGCGGCATCGGTCACATTCTGGCCCGTCACGTGGAAGGCGCGAGCCACATGGCCGAAGGCTACACCCGTGCGGTGGCCGGCAATATCGGCGTGTGTATCGGCACCAGCGGCCCCGCCGGCACCGACATGATCACCGGTCTGTACTCGGCCAGCGCCGACTCCATTCCAATCTTGTGCATCACCGGTCAGGCACCTCGCTCGCGTCTGCACAAGGAAGACTTCCAGGCCGTGGACATCGCCTCCATCGCCAAGCCCGTGACCAAGTGGGCCACCACCGTGCTGGAACCCGCCCAGGTGCCACGTGCCTTCCAGCAGGCTTTCCACCTGATGCGCTCCGGCCGTCCCGGCCCCGTGCTGATCGATCTGCCCATCGACGTGCAACTGGCCGAGATCGAATTCGACATCGACACCTACGAGCCCCTGCCTGCCTACAAGCCAGCCGCTTCGCGCAAGCAGGCCGAGAAGGCCATCGAGATGCTCAACGAGTCCGAGCGTCCCCTGCTGGTTTCCGGTGGCGGTGTGATCAACGCCGATGCTTCCGAGCTGATGGTCGAGCTGGCCGAGATCCTGAACGTGCCCGTGATCCCCACCCTGATGGGCTGGGGCACCATCCCCGACGATCACCCCCTGATGGTCGGCATGTGCGGTCTGCAGACCAGCCACCGCTACGGCAACGCCAACATGCTGGCTTCGGACTTCGTGTTCGGCATCGGTAACCGCTGGGCCAATCGCCACACCGGCTCGGTCGAGGTCTACACCAAGGGCCGCAAGTTCATCCACGTGGACATCGAGCCCACGCAGATCGGCCGCGTGTTCGCCCCCGACTACGGCATCGTCTCCGACGCCAAGGCTGCTCTGGAGCAATTCGTTGCCGTTGCCAAGGAGTGGAAGGCTGCCGGCAAGCTCAAGTGCCGCAAGGCCTGGGTGGCTGAGTGCCAGGGTCGCAAGAACAGCGTCGAGTACCTGCGCAAGACCAATTTCGACAACGTGCCGATGAAGCCCCAGCGCGTCTACCAGTGCATGAACCGCACCCTGGACCGCGACACCACCTATGTGTCCACCATCGGTCTGTCGCAGATCGCCGGCGCCCAGTTCCTGCACGTGTACAAGCCCCGCAACTGGATCAACTGCGGCCAGGCCGGTCCTCTGGGCTGGACCACTCCCGCCGCCCTGGGCGTGCGCGTGGCCGACCCCCAGCGCAAGATCGTGGCCCTGTCCGGCGACTACGACTTCCAGTTCATGATCGAAGAGCTGGCCGTGGGCGCGCAGTTCAAGCTGCCCTATGTTCACGTGCTGGTGAACAACAGCTATCTGGGTCTGATCCGTCAGGCACAGCGCGCTTTCTCGATCGACTATTGCGTGCAATTGGCGTTCGACAATATCAACATGGATGAGGGTGATGCGACCCGCGGCTACGGTGTTGACCATGTTAAGGTCGTTGAAGGTCTGGGTTGCAAGGCGATCCGCGTTCATCGCGCCGAAGACTTTGCCCCCGCCATGCAGCAGGCCGAAGCCTGGATGGCCGAGCACAAGACCCCTGTGGTGATCGAGTGCATCCTGGAGCGTGTGACCAACATCTCCATGGGCGCCGAAATCGACAACGTGGTCGAGTTCGAAGACCTGGCGACCGAAAAGGCCGACGCGCCCAGCGCACTGGCCCTGCTGGACTGATAGGAAAACTCCCCCGGAGCGGCTTTGCCGCTTCCCCCTCTCTGCGCGGGAGGGGGCGACGCCTTCGCTGGGGGGGCGCGGCCGGCTTAGGCCCTTGCTTGGCGTCTAGCGCCTGCAACTATTAACGATTACCGGAGACTTTTATCATGCCCCGTTTTGCAGCCAACCTGAGCATGTTGTTCACCGAGGTGCCTTTCCTCGAGCGTTTTGAGCGTGCCGCAAACGCAGGCTTTGAAGCCGTGGAGTTTCTCTTTCCCTACGCTCATACCGTGGAAGAGATCAAGGAGCGTCTGGACGCCACCGGCCTGAAGATTGTTCTGCACAACCTGCCCGCCGGCGACTGGGACGCGGGCGAACGTGGCATTGCCTGCGACCCCAAGCGCGTGGACGAGTTCCGCGCCGGCGTGGCCAAGGCCGTGACCTATGCCCACGCCCTGGGTGTGCCCCAGCTCAACTGCCTGGCCGGCAAGGTTCCTGCCGGTGTTGACGCTGCCGTGGTGCGCCGCACTTTCGTGGAAAACCTGCGTTTTGCTGCCGCCGCCCTGAGCGCCGCCAACATCCGCCTGCTGATCGAGCCGATCAACCCCTTCGACATCCCCGGCTTCTACCTGAACCGCACTGACGATGCCCTGTCCATCCTGGACGAAGTGGGTGCGTCCAACGCCTTTGTGCAGTACGACATCTACCACGCCCAGCGCGTGGAAGGCGAGCTGGCAGCCACCATGCAAAAGCAGCTGGGCCGCATCGGTCACATCCAGCTGGCCGACAACCCCGGCCGCAACGAACCCGGCACGGGCGAGATCAACTACCCCTTCCTGTTCGCACACCTGGATCGCATCGGCTACGACGGCTGGATCGGTTGCGAATACAAGCCCGCCAACGGCACCGAGTCCGGCCTGGGCTGGCTGCAGAAGATCGGCGGCTGGAACAAGGTTGCCGTGGCTGCATGAATGGATGACCCGGTCTGTGGCGCCGGCTCGCAAAGCGCCATTGGCCATCGAATTTGAGTATCAAGAAAACTGAGGAGTACAACCATGAACGCATCGTCTCTCAAGCTGGGCTTTATCGGTCTGGGCATCATGGGCGCGCCCATGTGCGGCCATCTGATTGCTGCCGGCCACCAGCTGTTTGTCAACACCGTGGGCAAGGTGCCTGCCAACATCGCCGAAACCAGCGCCACCCAGTGCACCACTGCTCGCGGTGTGGCCGAGCGCGCCGACATCATCTTCATCATGGTGCCCGACACTCCCGACGTGGAGAAGGTGCTGTTCGGTGAAGACGGCGTGGCAGCTGGCCTGAAGGGCAGCTCCGGCAAGATCGTGGTCGACATGTCCTCCATCTCGCCCGTGGCCACCAAGGACTTTGCCAAGCGCATCGAAGCCGCTGGCGCCCAGTACCTGGACGCTCCCGTCTCCGGCGGTGAAGTCGGTGCCAAGAACGGCACCCTGTCCATCATGGTCGGCGGCCCCGATGCAGCCTTCGAACGCGTCAAGCCCCTGTTCGACAAGATGGGCAAGAACATCACCCTGGTGGGCGGCAACGGCGACGGCCAGACCGCCAAGGTGGCCAACCAGATCATCGTGGCTCTGAACATCGAAGCCGTGGCCGAAGCCCTGCTGTTTGCATCGCGCGCCGGTGCCGATCCAGCACGTGTGCGTGAAGCCCTGCTGGGCGGTTTTGCCTCTTCCAAGATCCTGGAAGTGCATGCCGAACGCATGATCAAGCGCACTTTCGACCCTGGCTTTCGCATTGCCTTGCACCAGAAGGACCTGAACCTGGCCCTGTCCAGCGCTCGTCAGCTGGGCGTGTCCCTGCCCAACACCGCTCAGGCTCAAGAGCTGTTCAACAGCTGCGTGGCCCACGGCGGCGCTGCCTGGGATCACTCGGGCATGGTGCGCGCCCTGGAAATCCAGGCCAACTTCGAAATCGGTCAGAAGGCTGAATAAAGAGAGGTGGGGAGGGCGGCCACTGGCCAAGCGTACGGCCAGCAGCCGCCTCAAGTGAAAGCCGCGCTCGGGGGAGCGCGGCTTTTTTGTTCAGCGTCAGTAACCCATGGTCTTTCCGTCAGGGTTGCGCGGGTCCGAAGCGCCGCGCAGCAGGCCGTCGCGGATCTCGATGGTCTGCGTGCGGCCCATGGATGCCTTCAGTGTCACCTTGTGGCCCCATTGTCTGAGCAGGGCCAGCGTATCGGGGCTGAAGCCTTTTTCAACGCGCAACTCGTCTGGCGTCCACTGGTGATGAAAGCGCGGCGTGGCAGCCGCTTCGGCCGGGTTCATGCCGAAGTCGATGTGATTCACGACTTGCTGCAGCACCGTGGTGATGATGCGCGCTCCGCCCGGACTGCCGGTGACGAGAACCGGCTTGCCGTCCTTGAGTACCAGGGTCGGTGTCATGGAGGACAGCGGCCGCTTGCCGGCCTGCACGGCATTCGCGTCGCCGCCCACCAGACCATAGGCATTGGCCACGCCGGGCTTGGCCGAGAAATCGTCCATCTCGTTGTTGAGCAAAATCCCCGTGCCCTTGGCGACGATGCCGCTGCCGAAATTGGTGTTCAGCGTATAGGTCACGGCCACCGCGTTGCCGGCCTTGTCCACCACGGAGTAATGGGTGGTCTGGTCGCTTTCATAAGGCTGGGGCCTGCCGGGCCGGATGTCCTTGGCGGGCCTGGCTTGCTGGGGCTTGATGCTGGCGGCCAGCTCGCTGGCATAGCTCTTGGAGATCAGCCCCTTGAGCGGAATCTTCACGAAGTCCGGATCGCCCAGATACTCGGAGCGGTCGGCATAGGCGAGCTTCATGGCCTCGGTCATGTAGTGCACGCTTTGCGCGCTGTCGGCACCCCATTGATTCATGGGCCAGCGCTCCATCATGTTCAGGATCTGAATCAGGTGCGCGCCGCCCGAAGAGGGCGGAGGCATGGTCACGATCTGGTAGCCGCGATAGCTGCCGCGCACGGGCTCGCGCTCTGCAACCTTGTAGTCGCGCAGGTCCTGCAGGCTGAGGGCATTGGCGTGCGGCGCCATCTCTGTCACGATCTTCTGTGCGATCGCCCCTTCGTAGAAGGCCTTGGCGCCCTGCTGGCTGATCAGGCGCAGGGACTGAGCCAGATCCTTTTGCACCAGCCTCTCGCCGCTTTGCAGCGGAGCGCCGTTCCTCCAGAAAACGGCCTGGGTGGCGGGCCAGCGGCCCATATTCCTTTTTTCCTGATCCAGAGTCTTGGCCAGGGTGACGCTGACGGGATAGCCCTTGTCTGCCAGCGCAATCGCCGGTGCCATGACCCTGGCCAGCGGCATGCTGCCCCAGCGCGAGAGCGCGTGCGTCATGCCCGCCACGGTGCCGGGCACGCCTACGGCGTAATGGGTGTAGAGCGATTTGCCGTCGATGACCTTGCCGGCGGCATCCAGATACATATTGCGTGACGCGCCTTTGGGTGCCACTTCGCGGAAGTCCAGCGCAATGTCCTTGCCGCTCCGCGCGTCGTGCACCATCATGAAGCCGCCGCCGCCGATATTGCCGGCATTGGGCAAGGCCACGGCCAGGGCAAAACCCACGGCCACGGCGGCATCGACGGCATTGCCGCCCGCCTTGAGAATATCCACGCCGATCTGCGTGGCCAGCTCCTGCTCCGAGGCCACCATGCCGTTCTTGGCGATGACGGGGTGAAAGACATCCAGCTCGAAGTCATATGCGGCAGCTGCAGCCTGGGCGGCGGCGGTCTGGGTGACGGCTGGCGCTGCGGCCTGAGCGGTGGCGTCGTTACGGATGGCCGCGCGTTCGTTGCTGGCGGGCTCTAGCGTGGCCGTGCTGCTGCAGGCGCTCAGGCCGGCCAGGGCGATGAGCAGGCTGGCTGCCAGGGCGGTGGTGCGCAATTGCATGCGTTGTCTCCTGTTCGCTTGATGAATCGGGCCAGTGTATAGAGGCTTGCACAGATGCCAACCGGACAGAGCTGGCTATGTGCCTGAAAGTCAAGGCAGAAAAGCCTTTGATGGAGTACAGGAACTGTATACACTTTAGCGATCAAAGCGCTGCGCTCATGCGCGAGCAGACTTTGTGATGGCATAGATGTTTCAGGGCTTACGCAAACAGGAATGCAACAACGGTCTGCCTGAACCCGTTTTGCGTAAGTCGTGTGTTTGATACAACCAAGGGCAGTGGCAAACTGCCTGTGAGGAGATTTCCATGGGCCTGAGCACCCACGTTCTCGACACCATGAATGGCTGCCCCGCCGCAGGCATGGCTGTCGAGCTGTTTTCCACCGAAGGCGACAAGGCCACGCTGATCAAGAGCCTGGTGCTCAATCATGACGGCCGCACCGACGCGCCGCTGTTCGACAACAACACGCTCAAGGTCGGCACTTACCGTCTGACCTTTGATGTTGCGGCCTACTTCAAGGCCCGTGGCGTGCAACTGCCAGAACCCAGCTTTCTGAACAAGGTGAGCCTGGACTTCGGCGTGGCCAATGTGGAGCAGCACTACCATGTGCCTTTGCTGGTCAGCCCCTGGAGCTACTCCACCTATCGCGGCTCCTGAGCGGGACGTGAGTCTCTCGAAGCGGGAGACATGGCAAAAACAAGAGCGGCTTGCGCAGGTCATTTCAAGGTTTCAGCATTAAAAGGCATTGAAACCAAGATATGACAGGCGCAAGCCGCTCCTGTTTTTAAGGACTTATTTGCCCTTGGAATACGCCATGGCCACGACCAGGGCGCTCACGAAATAAAAGGCCTGCAGCTCCAGCGCCCAGCCGCCGGTGTTGTTGAGCATCAGAATCTGCCGGGTGTGCATCAGCGCAAATGCCACCACCATATTCACCGCAATCACCAGTGCGGCAGGCACCACCCACAGGCCCACCAGCAAAAGCAAAGGCGCGACCACTTCGCCCAGATAGACGGCATAGGCCAGAAATCCCGGCGCACCCAGGCTCTCGACCTTCGCCTCAATGCTGCCTATGCCATAACGAATCTTGGCCCAGCCGTGCAGCAGCATGAGCAAGGCCAGGGTGACACGCAGCACAACCAGAGCTGCCTTGGGGTGGTGAAAGTAATTCCAGAACTTCATGAACTTCCTGTCGTCCGCGCGATGCTTATATCAACAATGCTAGCGCCTGTTTCAGACAATTCGTCGGATTGCCTATGGATGGGGCCAAGTCTTGTCTTATGTTCATGTTGTAGGTCTTTTTCGACAACTGCTCTTGCCTTCTGTAGGCCAATGGCGCAAGCTGTAACCGCTGAGTTTTATCGGCAACGCTGCGCACTAGCATCGTGCCAACCCTGTTTCTGACAGCTTTGCATCGGGGGGATGTGCAAAAGCGACTCAATGTCGGACTGCAGGACCTTCTACCTCTGAAATGTGTCTGCACATTCATCCCATGAAAGGATATAGGTATGCGTCAAATTTCTCTGCGTTCTGTTGCGATGGCTGCTGCACTGGCTGCCGGTGCCATGACCATGACGGCCTGCACCACGACCAAGCCTGACACGGCATCGGCTCCCCGTGCCGATTCCACAACGGTCAATACCCGTGCCAATGCAGCTCTGGAGCGCCTGTACCAGACCGCACCAGGATCCAAGGAAATGGTGCAACGCGCCAAGGGTGTGCTGATCTTCCCGTCGGTGATTGGCGGCAGCTTTGTGGTCGGGGTGGAGCATGGCCGCGGCGTACTGCGCGTGGGCGGTCAAAACCGTGGTTTCTACAGCACGACAGCGGCCTCTATCGGATGGCAAGCTGGTGGTCAGTCCAAGGCTGTGATCTATGTGTTCAACACACAGGAGGCGCTGGACAAGTTCCTCAAGAGCGACGGCTGGTCCGTGGGGGCTGATGCCACCGTGGCAGCTGGCAAGATCGGTGCCAATGGCAGCGTGGACACCACGACTGCTCAGGCTCCGGTCACCAGCTATGTGCTGACCAACGCGGGCCTGGAGGCCGGCGTATCGCTGCAGGGCACGAAGATCACCAAAGTGGTCGAATAAGCCTCGCCTGGCTTGTGACAACAAAAAACCGGCCTTGGCCGGTTTTTTGTTGTCCGATGCATCGGGTTGCATCGCTGTGCGCTTTTACTGGCCCAACTGACCTTCGGTCAAGGTGTCGAGCTGGAAGCGTCCCGACTTGTCCCACAGCCAGGTGTCGGTATAGGTCACGCTGCGACCCGGAGCCGGGAAGGGGGCGGCGGAGCGAACGGCTCGCTCGATCTCGGCCACCACTTCGGGGGCATGGCCTGGCTTGCGCATCCAGTGCAGGTTTTTCACGCGGCCCTGGCCGTCGAGTTGAACCTGCAGCACGCCGATCGCATACAGCATAGGCGGCAGCATACCCTGGTAGATGCGGCCGGAGTTGCGTTCATACAGATGCTGGGCGGCCTGCTTGCGATAACTGGGGCTGGCCTTGTCGGCGGGCGTCGTGCCGATGGATGGGCTTTGAGGTGCGATCTGACAGGCGGTCAGCACCGCTGCAACGGCAGCCATCATCCCGGTCCGCAGCCAGTTCAGGGGGCGGCGGGCTGGTGTGGTGCGGGTGGGGTTGTGGGTTTCAGACATGACGCCAAGCGTAGCCGCAAATGGATGGAGGCAGCAGCCTGGGGACACAATTCTGAAGCCTCCTCGTGAAAAATCTGCAACGACTCGTCAAATCCGGTCCGGATATGCATCCGATTAATGTGCTCATACGCTTGTCTGTCTATTGCGACTCGCAAAATGCATGAACATCGGTCATCAAAGCAATCGGCGTTCAGTCATGTGGAGCGAAACACAGCAAGGAATCTTGAACCGTCTGGCGCAGCAGCCGCTGTGCTGGGTGCAGGTACAGGCCACTCGTGGCTCCGTGCCCCGCGAGGAGGGGGCCTGGATGGCGGTGTTCGCCGATGAGGTGATGGGGACGATCGGCGGTGGTCATCTGGAATGGCAGGCCATTGCCCAGGCGCGCCAGCTGCTGGCGCAGTGGGACGCAGACCCCTCAGCCTTGCGCGAGCATATCCAGCGGTATGCGCTTGGCCCCAGTCTGGGGCAATGTTGCGGCGGTGCGCTGGAGCTGCACTTTGCATGGTTTGACGCCCGCGATGCGCAACGTCTGCGGGCCTTGATGCCCGAGCCGTCGCAATGTGTGGCCTTGTTCGGCGCTGGCCATGTGGGGCATGCGCTGGTGCGCATTTTGCGCAGCTTGCCGTACCGCGTGGTCTGGGTGGACAGCCGTGATGCAGTCTTTCCCGTGGAGGAGCAGATAGGGGTGCAGTGCGAGCACTCCGATCCGGTGCAGGCCGCGGTGGCAGAGCTGCCGCCGCAGTCGCAGGTGCTCATCATGAGCTTCAGCCATGCCGAAGACCTGGAGGTGGTGGCGCGATGCCTGCTGCGCCAGCGCGAGCGAGGAGATCTGCCTTTTGTGGGGTTGATTGGCAGCAAGACCAAATGGGCCAGTTTCAGCAGCCGCTTGCGCAGGCGAGGGTTCAGCGATGCAGAGCTGGCTCACATCACCTGCCCGATCGGTGTGCCGGGCATTACCGGCAAGGAGCCCGAGGTGATCGCTGTGGCGGTGGCGGCGCAGCTTCTGCAGCGCTTGTCTGCGAGCTGATGGTGCAATGAATGCCCTGATCTGGTGCGTGTGGCCGCAAACATGCGGTTACCTGCCCTAAAAATCAGGCCCGATCCTTGCATATCGCTCTTGTATTAGGGAAATCTCTAGGGTGATTTATCCCTGATTCGAGAGTTGCGGCAGCAAAAATTGCATACACTTTCGGTCGACAGAATGGTCGCAGCGGTGCCCCGTGTGTAACGTCCGGGAGCGCGGCCTTTTCTTCTGCTCAGAGCGCCCGCAGTGGTGAGCAGGTTGTTCGGCAGCCCCACGCTGCCAAGGTTGAGAGCTATGGAAAGCTACATTCTCGACTGGGCCGGCCTGCTGTTGCGGTGGCTCCACGTCATTACCGCGATCGCCTGGGTCGGTTCCTCCTTCTACTTTGTGTTCCTGGACAGCAGCTTGACGCCGCCCGTGGATGACGACCTGAAGAAGCAGGGCGTTAACGGCGAACTCTGGGCTGTGCACGGTGGCGGTTTCTACCACCCCGTCAAGTTCAATGTGTCTCCTCCCAAGATGCCGGATCACCTGCACTGGTTCTACTGGGAAAGCTACACCACGTGGCTGTCCGGCTTTGCCCTGCTGACGGTCTCCTACCTCTGGAACGCCAACATCTATCTGGTCACTCCCGGCGACCCCAATGCCATGAGCACCGGCGCTGCCGTGGCTTCGGCTCTGGGCTTCCTGGTGGTCTTCTGGCTGCTGTATGACTTCATCTGCCGCACTTTCGGCCAGAAGAAGAATGGCGATGCCACCGTCGGTGCCATGGTTCTGGTGCTGGTGTGTATCGCAGCCTACCTGGCCTGCCACATCTTCCCCGGCCAGGCAGCCTTCCTGCTGATGGGCGCGATGATCGCGACGTCCATGAGCGCCAACGTGTTCTTCTGGATCATCCCTGGCCAGCGCAAGGTGGTGGCTTCGCTCAAGGCTGGTGAGCCTGTGGACCCACGTCACGGCCAACGTGCCAAGCAGCGCAGCGTGCACAACACCTATTTCACGCTGCCCGTGCTGTTCGCCATGCTGTCCAATCACTATGGCTGGTTGTACAGCCACAAGCTGAACTGGCTGGTGCTGATCGGCATGATGTTTGCCGGTGCTGCCATTCGCCAGTTCTTCGTGATGCGCCACGGCTACAAGCTGGGTCGCAACAGCCACCCCTGGCCTTACGCTGCTGTCGGCGTGGCTGCTCTGCTGGCCGTGTTTGTCTGGCTCAAGCCTGCACCTGTGGCAGCAACTGCTCCAGTAGCGGCTGCTCCAGCGGCACCCGCAGCCGGACAGGTTGCAACTCCCGCGGCCCCTGCAGCTGAAGTCGCAACTCCTGCAGCCGAAGCCGCGTCACCTGCTGCTGCTCCCGCAGCCGCTGGCGGAGAAGGCTTTGCCAAGGTCAATGCCGTCTTCCAGCAGCACTGCGTGGTGTGCCACGGCACTGCCATCCAGCAAAAGGCTGTCCGTCTGGACTCCCCCGAAGCTGTGAAGTCGCATGCCCAGCAAATCTACCAACAGGTGGTGCAGCTGAAGAAGATGCCTTTTGGCAACCCTGCGGCTCTGTCCGACGACGAACGCAACCTGATCAAGACCTGGTACGAGTCCGGCGCTGCCGTGAACTGACTATCAGCTGTTCGGGGTAATTGAAGTCGTAGGCAGCGATCTGGTATCCATGCGGCTTTCTGTGGAGCTAGGTTGCGTCAGCAAAGCCTAGACTCCTTCTCCTCGTAAAAAGCGCTCCTTGTGAGCGCTTTTTTTATTGAAATTCAACATTAAGGCTGCGGTGATGCGGTGTTGAACAAGACGACTGCAGCAAATGAAAGTGTGAAGTCCGCCTTGGGCTGAGGACTCAACTGATCCCTGCTAAACGGCTTTCAAGCGTGATCGATAACATGCCGGCGTTTCACCGAAGGTCCGGCGAAACAGGCTGATGTAAGCGCTGATACTGGCATAGCCGAGATCCAGTGCAATGGCTGTAATGCTTATGCCTTCGGCAAGCATTTCAAGTGATCGCAATAGGCGTACGCGCTGGCGCCAGGCAGTGAAATTAAAGCCTGTCTCGCTGACAAACCTGCGACTGAGAGTGCGCGAGCTGATGGCCCCGAAACTTGCCCAGTCATCGATGTTGCGCTCGTCGGCTGGATTGGCTATCAAAGCTTTGGCGATACGTTGCAGACGCGCATCTGCTGGTATGGGCAGACCAAACTCCTCAACCGGCAGGCTTCTGATCTCGTCCAGAACCACAGCGCATATATGTGACTGTGCTTGACTCGATAGATCGGAGGCTTGCGGCATGGAGCTGGCAATACGCAGCACCGCTTCGCGCAGCAGGCCCGATACCCTGATGATGCAGGGTTGTGCCGGCAAATTGGCGCATGCGGCTTCTGCCACATAGGCGCTCCAGCCATGGTAGGGGCCGAAGGAGCGCCCAGCGTGAGCATGATGGGGAGGAAGCCAAACGGCATGTATGGCCGGCACCACCCAGAGACCGCCATCGACCTGCACCGAGATCAGGCCTTTGATTGAACCAAACAATTGACCGCGTGCATGCTGATGCATCTCGGAAGAGAGTTCACTCTCCAGCATTCGAGTGGCCGCTACAACACTGGGCCCGTCAGGGGAGTCCATATAGGAGCCCAACAGATGCATGAGATCAGGCATGGCGGATTTGAGTTATCTAATGGCCGATAAATTCTACAGCCGCCACATCACCTAGGCCTACGCTTGCAACTTTCCTCAAACACAGGAGTTTCACGTGCCTTTATCAAAAGACTCGGCGGATCAAGGGTTGCACGAGAGCAGTCAGTCAGATGCAGTTGATCTGAATCGGCTGTACGCGCGCCCAACGGAGCGAATTCAGAAAGCGGTTCTCGATCATTTGATGGATTTCCACAAGGCGTATTTGGCAAAAGCGACGTTTTTCTGTCTTGCCACGGGAGATGGGAATGGCTTGGATGCATCGCCACGCGGAGGTCCTCCCGGTTTCGTGCGGGTACTGGATGCACGCACCTTGGTTTTTGCGGACTGGCCCGGCAACAATCGCATTGCCTCCTTGCGCAATCTTCAGAATGACGACCGGTTGGCGATGCTGTTTCTCTTCCCTGGTCTGGAAACCTTTTTGCGAATCAATGGACGCGGTCGAGTTTCATCCGATGGTGACCTGATGCAAGAGTTGCGAGAAGGGATCAAGGTGCCAAAAACTGCAATAGTGATTCGGATCGATGAAGTTTTGTTCCACTGTGGACGTGCCATCAATCGCGCTCGGTTGTGGCGTGACGAGAGTCATCTGGACCCCAATCATCTGCCTACAGTCGGAGATGTGATGGCTGGCCTGGCCCAATTGCAGGGTGACGCTCAATTCACATCAGAACAGATCGTTCACGCAAATGAGCGCTACTCAAGTGCCGTAAGAACTGAGCTTTATTGAGCACTCACAGCTTCGCCACATCTCTGCCGCATGCCCCCTGCGGTCTCGCAGGACTCAAATTACTTGTTTATGCGGGCGCCGATCTTGGGGTCTGGCCTGCTTTCGAGTAGCCCCAGGGCTCCTGCTATCAAGGCATGGGTTCCCTCAAGCAATTCTGCCTCCATCTCTGCCTCTTGCAGTTGCCCGTCCGCTTCGTCAAGCGGCTCCAGGCGGGCTGCGGCATACACCGTGTCGGCCGCAGAGATGCAAAAGAAGGTCACGGTGGAGAGCAGCCAGCGTGATTGTTCCTTGGTGATGCCGTAGGCCTGTGCAATATGGGCCTGATGGGCGCTGATCTTCTCCAGCATGGCCGGTGTGGCCGCCAGGCGGCGAATCACGAAGGGAGTGACGCCGGGGTGCGCTTTTACGAACTGTCGTGTGGACGCAGTGAACCCCATAAGGTATTCCTCCAGCCCGATCTGCTGAGGGCTTGTTGCCTGCGGCAACTCCCAGCGCTTGAAGATTTCCTCTGCAATCAGGTGTTTGAGTGCTTCCAGGCTTGGCACATGCTTGTAGAGCGCCATGTGGCTGACGCCCAGTGCAGCGGCAACGCCGACGAACGTAATGCCAGGAAGGCCGATGGAAATTCCGGCGTCTGCAATTTTCTCTCTGGTGATGGAGCGTGGTCTCCCACGAGTCGAGGGCTTGGGTGTGTGGGGCATACGCTGGTTCTCAGTCTCTGGGCGAGATTGTCGGTGATTCACATCACTCGTCGTAGACCTATTGCTTGAATCGTTTTGAATTAGTTTATCATCATGAAACTAATTATCGTAAAGCTTCTCGTTCGCATCTTTGTGAGAGATAGCCTTCTTCCATATCGAATGTCTACCTCTGAATCGCTTGCAGTTGCTGCCAGACCCGCGCAGCCGATCGCCCGGATATTCGCGCCTGTTCGCGGGCGCTTGATGCTTGCTGGCCTGAGCGCTGCAGTTGGCACCATGTTCACGCTGGTGCCACTGGCGGTCATCGCGCATATCGTCAAGCAAGCCTTGCTCGATGACTTGGGGGGCATATGGGTCAGCATCGCTGTCGGAGTGCTGTGCATGTTCGTAGGCATGGGTTTGGTGATCGTCGCCGAGCTGATCGCGCACCTGGCAGACAACCGCCTCACTTACGATCTGCGCCTTGCTGTAATCAAGCGGCTGTCGCAAGTGCCTTTGGGCTGGTTTACTGCCCGCGCCTCAGGGGAGGTCAAGCAGGCGCTGCAGGACGATATCGCGACGCTGCACAGTCTGACTGCGCATTTCTATACCGCCGTGGGGCGTGCGGCCGGGGCGATCGTGATTGCAGTGATTTATCTGTTTGTGCTGGATTGGCGCATGGCGATCTTTGCGCTGCTGCCATTTCCCGGATTCTTCGTTTTTCTCAAGCGCGCAATGAAAGCCAGCAATGCGCACATGCAGGAGTTCGTTGCGCGACTGGGGCGGATCAACAGCGCTACGGTGGAGTTTGCGGGGGGGATTCCGGTCATCAAGGCATTTGGTGGAGCGAGCCCGGTCCACGCAGGTTACAGAGATGCCGTGGATGGATTTGCCAGTGCCTTTACGGATTTCACTCGCCCGCTGGTGATCTCCATGGCTCGTGCGCATGCATTGATTGCGCCTGTGACCGTGCTCGGTGTGGTGCTGGCTTCTGGCGCTGCGTTTGTTGCCATGGGCTGGATGCAGCCTCTTGATGTATTGCCGTTCGCACTCGTCGCGCCCGGTATTTGTGCGCCGCTTTTGCTTTTGCATACCTTGCTGCATGACCTGCAGGGTGCAACCGGTGCGGCCCAGCGCGTGCTGGCATTGCTGGACACTCCGGTGCTGCCGCAACCGGCGCCGGGGCAGCCATCGCATCCTGAAGGCAATGCCGTGCGTTTCGAGCAGGTGGGTTATGCGTATGCGGCAGAGCATCAGGTGCTGTCCGGCATCAGCTTTGACATGCAGCCCGGCACCGTCACGGCCGTGGTCGGCCCTTCGGGTTCAGGAAAATCCACGCTGGCACGTTTGCTGTTGCGGTTTTTCGATCCCGCACAGGGGCGCATCACTCTGGGTGGAGTCGATTTACGGCAGATCACCAGCACAACCCTGTATCAACGCATTGGCTTTGTGCTGCAGGAAGTGCAGCTGATTCACGCCAGTGTGCGCGAGAACATTGCGCTGGCCAGTCCATCGGCCACTATGGAGGAAATCGAGGCAGCAGCCCGCGCAGCTCACATCCACGATCGCATTCTGGCGTTGCCGCGTGGCTACGACTCCGTGGTTGGCGAGGATGCGCAGCTCTCTGGTGGTGAACGCCAGCGCCTGAGCATTGCCCGGGCAGTGCTGCTGAATCCGCCCATTCTCGTGCTGGATGAAGCTACCGCATCTGCAGATGTGGAAAGCGAAGCCTTCATTCAGGACGCACTTTCTCGCTTTGCACGCGGGCGCACCTTGCTGGTGATTGCACACCGGCTCGACACCATTGTGCATGCGGATCGCATTCTGGTGCTGCGCGATGGAGAGATTGCCGAGCAAGGCGGACATGCGCAACTGCTGGCTGAAGACGGTCTCTATGCGCGGCTGTGGCAGCTTGGTGCTTATGTCAGCCCGATGCCAAAGAGTGAGCTGCCATGCTGAAGACCTTTTTGAAGTTGCTGGGTGATGATGCACGCCTGCTGCACCGCTACTCATGGATGGCTGCTGCCTACGGTGTGCTGTGCGGTCTGACGATGGCTGCGCTGCAACCGTTGCTGACGCATTGGTTGCAAGGTGACTGGCGTGCAGCCATGGGCTGGCTATGCGTGCTGCTGCTGGGTGTGCTGCTGTCATGGATTGCCAGACGTGTCGTGGAGCAGGCGGGCATCCGTGTCGGCGTGGCGGTTTTGCAAAGCGGACGCCATCGCCTGGGCCTTCATATGGCGAGCCTGCCCATCGGCTGGTATACGCCGAAAAATACCGCGCGCATCGGCCATGTGGTGACGCAGGGGATGATGGGCATTGCGCAATTGCCAGCGCATGTTTTCACTCCGCTCATCAGTGGTGCGGCCACGGCCGTGATCGTGTTGGTGGCACTTCTGGTTGTGAGTCCGGTCCTGGGGCTCACTGCGCTGATTGCGCTGCCATTGCTTGCAGGATCGTTTGCATTGACCTCGTCGATGTCGGCGCGCGCCAATGCAGCTTTTCAGCGCGACTTTGCCCAAGCCAGCCAGCGTGTGGTGGAGTTTGCCCAGGCCCAATCCGTGCTGCGCGCGTTCAGCGGTGATGGCCGCAGCACACGCTTTCTGGAGCAGGCCATCACCGAGCAACGTCAATCCGGACTGCGGCTGGTGGTGTTGTCATCGCTGTCCTCCGTATTCTGTGTATGGACCGTGCAGCTGATCTTTGCCGTGCTGTTGGTGGTCGCGATATCCGGTTTGAACGCAGCGTCCGGTGGCTCTTTGTCCACAGCGCAAATCATTGCCTTGGCGGTTGCGTTATTGCTTGTGGTGCGTTTTATCGAGCCCTTGCAGGAAATCGCCGGCTACGCAGAAGAGCTTAGGAGTGCAGGCTCGCAGCTGCAAGCAGTACAGGAGCTATTTTCCGTGCAGCCGCTGCCGCAACCGAAGCAGGCAACACTTGTTGGCGATTCTTCCGTGGAGTTGCGTGATGTGCGGTTTCAATATCCAGGGTCTGCAGATGAAGTGCTGCACGGTGTGAGCTTGCATGTGCCGCCGCGCAGCATGACGGCGCTGATAGGTGCATCTGGTTCCGGCAAGTCCACGGTGATGCGACTGATCGCCCGTTTCTTCGATGCCACGCAGGGGAAGGTCTTGATCGCAGGCGTGGATGTCCGTGACATTGGCGATGCGCAACTGGCCGGGCAAATCAGCCAGATCTTTCAGGACAGTTACCTGCTTTGCGGCAGCATTGCCGACAACATCCGCATTGGCAAATCGGACGCCAGCGATGCGCAAGTTCTGCAAGCTGCGCATCAGGCCGGGCTTGATGAAGTCATTGCGCGATTGCCAGACGGGGTGCTGACGATGGTGGGCGAAAACGGCGCACGTCTTTCCGGAGGCGAACGCCAGCGCATAGCGATTGCCCGGGCCTTGATCAAGGAGTCCCCCATCCTGCTGGTGGATGAAGCCACTGCTGCGCTGGACGCAGAGAACCAGTCCATCATCGCTCAAATACTTGCACGGCTGAAGGGGCAGCGCACGCTCATTGTGATCGCGCACCAGCTCTCCACCATTGCCATGGCCGATCAGATTGTGGTGCTGGAAGGCGGCGGCGTGGTAGAGAGCGGATCACCTGCGCAGTTAAAGGCAAGTCAGGGTCGCTATGCCCAATTGCTTGCGCAGAGCCGCGCTGCCAAAGGCTGGCGCATGGACGCAGTGCAAATGTCTGGGGATTCCGTGTGATGCGCAAGCGTTGGTTGCTGGTGTTTGCTGTGCTGTGCGTGGTGTCCGTGCTGCTGGGGGCGCGGCAGATGGTGTGGTCGGACGTGCTTTCATTCTCCGGCGATGCCTGGCTCACCCTGACTGCAAGCCGCTTGCCGCGTTTGGCGGCGCTGGTGCTTACGGGGGCGGGTCTGTCGGTGTGCGGCGTGATCCTGCAGCACATCGTGCGCAACAAGTTTGTGGAGCCGGGCACCACAGGGGGGCTGGATGCGGCCAAGCTCGGTATCTTGGTGGCGCTGACCGTGATGCCTGCTGCGGGAACCCTGAGCCGGATGCTGTTTGCGCTGGTGTTCTGCCTGATGGCAAGTCTGCTGTTCATTGCCGTGATTCGACGTATCCAGTTTCGCAATCTGGTGCTGGTGCCCGTCGTCGGTCTGATGTACGGCAGCGTGCTCACCTCGATTGCCGAGTTCTATGCATACAGCCACAACATTCTGCAAAGCATGCAGGGCTGGTTGCTGGGTGACTTTTCCCGCGTGGTGCAAGGCCATTACGAGATTCTCTACATTATTTTTCCGGTAGTGATGCTGGCCTATCTGTATGCGCACCGCTTCACTGTGCTGGGCATGGGCGAAGACATCGCCACGAGTCTGGGCCTGGGTTATGCAGCCACGGCCATCATCGGTTTGGTGCTGGTGGCATTGACGATCTCTGCCACGGTGATTGCCGTGGGGGCGATTCCTTTTGTGGGCCTTGTCGTGCCCCAGCTGGTTGCCATGCGCTGTGGTGAGAACTTGCGACGCACATTGCCATTGGTGGCTTTGGGAGGTGCATCACTGCTGCTGGCCTGCGACATTGCAGGCCGCCTGGTGATGTACCCGTTCGAGGTGCCTATCGGCCTTACTGCCGGTGCGGTGGGCGGTGTGATGTTCCTGGTGCTGATTGTGCGGGGACTTCGCTGATGCGCATGTCGTTGACCAAGACCTGCTGGTTCGCAGCGCTGTCGATTGCACTCCTGGCGCTTGCTTTTGTGCTGCTGGGCTCGGGACTGGATACGGATTATGTGATCCCCAAGCGCCTTGTACGCCTTGCGTCGATTGTCATCGGCGGCATCTGCGTGGCAGTGTCGGCCATAGTGTTTCAGGCGCTGGTGAACAACCGCATTCTGACGCCTTCCATCATGGGTTACGAGGCCGTGTATCTGCTGTGGCAGGCCATGCTGCTGTTGCTGCTGGGTACACATGGCTTGAGCATGCTTGGCGTACACGGGAATTTCCTCGTCTCCGTGCTGTTGATGCTGACCTATTCATGGGCACTTCAATGGTGGCTGTTGCGCCGCGGCCGCAATGATGTCTATGTGCTGCTGCTGCTCGGTCTGGTGCTGACCATGGTGATCGGCACGTTCACCCAGTTTGTGCAACTGCGCATCAGCCCCGGCGAGTTTGCAGTGTTTCAGGGCGTGAGCTACACATCCTTCAATCGTGCCAAGCCGCAGACTTTGCTCTATGCAGCCATTGCGGTAGCGGTCGCCTGTGCCGTGGTCCGCAAGACGCTGGCGGTGCTGGATGTGCTGGCTCTGGGGCGTGAGCAGGCCATTTCTCTGGGCGTGCCGCATGGCCGGTATTTGCAGATCTACCTGGCGCTGATCGCCATTTTGGTGGCGCTGTCCACCAGCCTTGTGGGACCCACAGCCTTCATGGGCATCTTTGTGGCCAACATCGTCTACGCCCTGGTTCCGCATGCACGCCACCGCGTCACGCTGCCGCTGGGGTGTGTGGTTGCCATTGCCATTTTTCTTGCCGCTCAACTGCTGGTTGAGCATGTTTTCAACTACAAGACCACCGTCAGCATCCTGGTGAATCTGGTGTGCGGTGTGTATTTCCTGGCACTGATTGTGCGCAAACGGGGTGCAGCATGATGGGTGTCAACCATCTTTCCAAGCAATATGGCGGCAGGACGGTGTTGTCAGACGTGAGCGTGGAGTTTCCTGCTCAGCGCGTCACATCGCTGATCGGACCCAATGGTGCGGGCAAGTCCACGCTGCTCATGCTGATGGCGCGCTTGCTGGAGCCCAGCAGCGGTGCGATTCAGTGGCAGGCACGTGACGTCAGCCGAATTCCCGTTGCCGAATACGCACGGCATGTTGCCACGCTGCGCCAGGCCCCCGGCTTCAATATGCGCCTGACGGTGGAAGAGCTGGTCGCTTTTGGACGTTTCCCGCATAGCCGTGGCGCGCTGACTGTTCAGGATCGCCGAGCCATGGATGAGGCAATCGCCTTTCTGTCTTTGGAGTCGCTGCGTCACGCTTTCATCGATGAGATCAGCGGCGGCCAGCGGCAGATGGCATTTCTCGCAATGACGATTGCGCAGCAGACAGATGTGCTGCTGCTCGACGAGCCACTCAACAACCTCGACATGAGGCATGCCGTACAGATCATGCGCGCACTGCGTCGCCTCTGCGACGAGCAGGGCCGCACCGTGATTTTGGTGATTCACGACATCAACTTTGCGGTCAATTACTCGGACCACATAGTCGCGCTCAAGAACGGAGCCCTGCGCTTTCATGGCACCGCTCAGGACGTGGTGACCGAGACGCGCATGGCCGATCTGTACGAGCTGGATTTCGAGATCACGCGCAATCAGCGTGGCTGTTTCTGCAATTACTTCACATTCAGGGAAGATCACTCATGAATTCGTTGCGCAGGCAAATCCTGCTCTCTGTTGCCGGCATGGCGGCTTTGTCCTCCGCGCCAGGCATGGCCCATGCCTATGAGACTGTTTCCATCCGTCACAAACTGGGCACCACGCTTATCAAGCGTCTGCCGCAGCGTGTGGCGGCGCTGGAGATGAACGAGGTGGACTTCCTCGATCAGCTTGGCGTGCCCGTTGCGGGAATGGTGAAGGACTACGTTCCCCATTTCCTCGCCAAGTACAAGGGCGACGCCAAGGTGCAGGACCTCGGCGCCATCGTTCAGCCCAATCTGGAGCGTGTGCACGCGCTGCGGCCGGATCTCATCCTGATGACATCGCTGCAGGCCGACAAATACGAGGAGCTGGCTGAAATTGCCCCCGCCTTGTACTACGAGGTGGACTTCAAGAACAGCGAGAAGGGACATATCGAAGTCGTCAAGAACCATCTGCTGACCCTGGGCCGCATATTCAACAAGGAAGGGCTTGCCAGCGCCAAGGCTGCAGAGCTGGATGCACAGGTTCAACAGGTGCGGCGCATCACGCAAGGTCGGCCGGAGCGGGCCATGATCGTGTTGCACAACAACGGAGCTTTCAACTCCTTCGGCCTGCAATCGCGTTACGGCTTTGTGTTCAGCGCGCTGGGCGTGAAGCCCGCAAGCTCTGCGCTGGAAACCAGTCTGCATGGGCAACCCATCTCCAGCGAATTCATCCAGCAGGCGGATCCGGAGATCCTTTATGTGGTGGATCGCACTGCGGTGATGGAGCGCCGCCCCGTCATCAATGCCGATGGCATTGCCAATCCCTTGCTGCGCCAGACCAAGGCCTGGAAGAACGGGCGCGTGGTGTTTGTCGATGCAGATGCCTGGTACACCACAGGTGCCAGCCCAAGCTCACTGAAGCTGTTGTTTAGCGATGTGCTCAAGGGCTATTCGCGCTGATTGCTTCTTTATTTGTCATAGCCAGGTCCATACCCAGCCAGCAGTTCTATTAAGCATGCGGTGCAAAAACGTCATGCATGTATCGACAGGAATCGGGTATGCCCAAGAACCCAGGTCTCATTTCACAAAATTTTCTGACGACTCCTCCATTTGCGCGCCGGCGTAGCGTGATGTGCCCCTATGTGCTGCTGGGACTGGCCATGGGCAGTCAGCTGGCGGGAGCGGCGCACGCCCAAGTGCAAACCAGCGAGGTCGAGGCCACTCTGCCACAGGTCACCGTGCAAGAAAAAGTCGCTCCCGTCACCGCTCCCTATGCGGGGGGCCAGGTCAATTCCGGCGGTCGTGTCGGCCTGTTGGGAGACAAGGACTTCATGGAGACGCCCTTCAACACCATCAGCTATACGGAAAAGTTCACGCAGGATCGTCAGGCAAAGACCATTACCGATGTGATCTCTGCCACCGATCCCACGGTGTTCAGCAATGGGGTTGCCGCGTCATGGAGCGAGAACTACTCGATTCGCGGTTTCTCTTCGAGCAGCTCGGACATGACGCTGGGCGGTCTCTACGGCATGGCTCCTTACTACCGCACCACGCCGGAGATGTTCGAGCGCATCGAAGTCCTCAAAGGACCGTCCGCATTGCTCAATGGCATGCCCCCTGGAGGATCAGTAGGGGGGGCCGTCAACCTGGTTCCCAAACGCGCTGCCAGCGATCCCATCACGCGGCTGACTACCACCTATATGTCGGATTCGCAGTTTGGCGGCCATATTGATCTGGGACGCAGATTTGGCGCAGACAAGCAGTTCGGCATCCGCTTCAATGGTGTTTACCGTGGAGGTGAAGGGGCGGTAAACCAGCAGGACAAGAAATCCAGGCTTGCATCATTGGGCCTTGACTGGCGTGGCGATCGAGCCCGGATCTCCGCCGACTTCTACACCAGCGATGACCGCGTGAACGGCGTGACGCGAGGCATCAGTCTGGCTCCGGGCGTGGCCATTCCCAGGCCGCCCAAGCCTGAGACCTTGCTGAACCCCAACTGGTCGCATGTACACAACCAGGACAAGGCGGCGATGGTGCGCGGTGAATTCGATGTGAACGATCAGGTAATGGCCTACGCGGCCTTCGGCGTCAGCAAAACCGACTATGAATACAACGGCGCGATGTCGGCTCAGGTGCTCAACGCTGCGGGCGATTTCAAGACCGCCATGGGACAACTGGCCTTCGAGCAGAAAAAGCGTTCGGCTGAAATTGGTCTCAAGGGAAGGCTCCAAACCGGAGCCATCAAGCATCAATGGGCGCTCAATGCAACGCACTATGCTCACAAGCAGGACGACTATGGTCGCCGCAGCGTGCCGGGTGCAGACTGGACTACCAACCTCTACAACCCGGTCTGGGGACCGGAAGCGCCCTTTGTTGCGCCGCACATCTCGCACACCGAGGTGCGCCTGAGCAGCTATGGCCTGGCGGACACCATGTCATTTGCCGAAGATCGTGTGCAACTCACCCTGGGTGTGCGCCGCCAGCAAGTGGTCAGCGACGCCTTCAGTATCACCACGGGGGCGCGCACTTCGCGATATGACCAAAGCGCTACATCGCCTGCTGCAGCATTGCTGTTCAGGGCGACAGAACATGTTTCGGCCTATGCCAATTACATCGAAGGCCTGAGCCAGGGCGCAACCGCACCAATGACCGCGGCGAATGCGGGCGAAGTATTTGCGCCTTACAAGACCAAGCAGAAAGAAGTGGGTGTCAAACTTGATCTTGGGGAATTCGCGCACACACTCAGTCTGTTCGAGATCACACGCCCCAGCAGCTATACGGACCCGGTCACCAATATCTTCTCGTTCGGCGGCGAGCAGCGCAATCGCGGCATCGAATGGGGCTTCTGGGGATCGCCGCTGCGTGGCGTACGCCTGATAGGCGGGATTGCCTACACCGCGCCCAAGCTGACGCAGACCGCAGGTGGCGTCAATCAGGGCAAAGTCGCCACGGGTGTACCCAAGCTGCAAGGAAAATTGGGTGCTGAATGGGATGTTCCTGCCATTGCCGGGCTGACTGTTACGGGTAATGCCACGGCGGTGTCCAAGCAATATATCAGTGCGGACAACAGCCTTTGGGCGGCAGGTCGTGTGACCTACGACCTCGGTGCACGCTATGCAACCAAGGTCGCCGGCAACCCAGTCACGTTTCGCGCGACGCTGCTGAACGTTTCCAACAAGGCCTATTCGGGCATGCCACTGCTGTCCAGCTTGGCACTGGGGGCGCCGCGTACGCTTGCACTGTCGGCAACGGTTGACTTCTGACGAGGGTGTGCTGGAGCGGGGCTGGAGGGGTTGCTGGAGTTTGCAGCCAGGCCTCTGGTCTCCAGGTGGATGACGCTCTTGCTAATTCAGAGCAGGTACGGATCCGAGATCCTTTGACGACGGCCGCGCAGTTGATGCATCTGCGCGGCTGCTATGACTCTTGGCCGGACCGGGTCTGGCTTGGCGGAGGGCTGTGGGGCTTTTGCATAGGTGAGAATGGGTATCATTTATGTAGAATCGTTGCATTTCCAATGCACGAGAGACTTCGGTGCCTACCCACGCCAACAGCATCGCCAGTGAAGCACTTGGCAGCATGTACACACTGCACAACCGCTGGCTGATCTCCTGGCTGCAGCGCAAGCTTGGCAACCGTTGTGATGCGGCAGACATTGCGCAGGACACATTCACGCGCATTTGGACAACTGCCAGAACGCAAGCAATCGAAGACATCAGAGAGCCCAGGGCTTATCTGACAATCGTCGCCAGGCGATTGATGATCAATCACCTGGAACGCCGCTCGCTCGAACAGGCATATCTTGCCTCCTTGCAGCTGTTGCCTGAGGCCACCGCGCTCTCTGCGGAGGCTCGAGCCATCTTGCTGGAGACCCTGGAGGAGCTGGATGCATTGCTGGGAGAGCTTCCAACGAAAGTTCGCACTGCATTCCTGCTTTCGCAGCTCGAAGGGCTTGCTTATGAGGAGATCGCCACGCAGATGAAAGTAAGCGTGCGTACGGTCACCCGCTATATGGCGCAGGGCTTCCGGCAATGCCTGCGCGTGATGCTGGACGCCTGAAATGAGTGCAATCGATGCAAGCATTCTCGATGAGGCCGCTCAATGGCTGGCTCGTCGGCATGCATCGGATTTCAGCGAGGCAGAACAGGCCGAGCTTGCCCGATGGCGCAGCCTCAGTGCAACCCACGAGGAAATCTGGCAACGCATAGAGCAACTGAAATTCCGAATGGATGGTGTTCCCTCGGCAGTCGGCATGGCCGTTCTGGATCGTCCACGTGCTGCGGGAAATCGCCGGCAGATTCTGCGGGCATCGGCACTCGCTCTGGCAACTCCAATGCTTGGCTGGTTCTCCTACCGCTATCTGCCATGGCACATCTGGAATGCAGACTTCAGAACAGCAACAGGCGAAAGACGCGAACTGACCTTGGCTGACAACAGTCAGGTGCTGTTGAATACGGCTTCCGCAATAAGCGTTCAGTTCGATGGCAAAGAACGTCTGATCCAGCATCTTGCTGGTGAGATTCTGGTGGAAACCGCACACCTGAGCGAATACAAGACCTTGCCCTTTGTTGTCCAGACTGCCGATGGGCGGCTGCAGGCACTGGGCACCAAATTCATCGTTCGAAAGCATGCACGAAGCACGACGCTGTCGGTGCTGCAAGGCGCGGTGCAGGTAATGCCTGCGCATTCCAGGCAATCGCTTGTCGTGCAGGCTGGCGAGCAAGTGAACTTCGATGCTCACAAGGCGGGGGCCTTCACCTCGCTGCAATCCCACGCCGATGCCTGGACTCGGGGTGTGCTGTATGCCGAGAACATGCGCTTGGCTGACTTCCTGGAGGAGTTGCAGCGCTATCGCGAAGGAATCCTGCGCTGCGATCCAAGTGCTGCTGAGCTGCTTGTGTCCGGCACATTCCATTTGCGCGACACAGATCGTATTCTCGAGCTGCTGGCTCGGACCCTGCCAATCCATAGGCAGCAACGCACCCGTTACTGGATAAGCATCACGCGTTCCTGAAGTTTCCCGGGATCAGGTTCTCGCATGCTGCCCTCGGAAATTCAGGTCGCAGCGATGACTCTTTTAAATCGCTGTCCTGTTTTTCAATCTCGCCTGTCAAGTGCATCAAGACCCGTTTATTGACAGCCAAGAGGATTGAGCAGATGCCCGAAAATTACGTCCGAAAACCCAACAGGAACGCCAATGCGATGCGACTGCGCCCGGTCGCAACGGCAGTCAGAGGAATTTTTGTTGCCATTGTCGGCGCAGCCGCTATCGGTTTGCACATGCCAGAGGCTTTTGCTGCAGATCCGGTTACCAGTCCTGCGCAGAAGTCCTATCAGGTGGCCGCTGGCCCAATTGGCCCCGCGCTGATGGACTTTGCAGCTCAGGCAGGTATCAATCTCAGCATGGATCTGAGCAAGCTCAAGGACAAGCGTACTCCTGGCCTGTCTGGTTTCCACACCGTCGATAGCGGTTTTGCACATTTGCTCCAAAGCTCGGGACTGAGTGCACGTCGTCTAAGTGAAGGCAACTATGCACTGGAAGTCCCGGGGACCACCAAGGCATCCATCGAGCAAAAGAGCAGTGCTTCCGTGCCCGTCAGCGGCCAAGGCTCTCCGGAGCTTGCCGCCGTGACGGTGACGGCACGTACCCAGAATAATCTCGTTGCGCCGTCCCGGCAGGTCAGTATTCTCGAAGCTGAAGAAGTTCAGCAGCTTCGGCAAGGCTCCGACAGTCTGGCAACCATGCTCAGCAAAGTCGTCCCAGGGATGGCCGATTCCAGCCACACAATCACCGACTATGGGCAGACTCTGCGCGGCCGGAACATGCTGATCCTTGTGGACGGGGTTCCACTGAACACCAATCGCGACTCATCCAGAAACCTCGCCAACATCAATCCTGCAGACATCGAACAGATCGAGGTGCTTCGCGGCAGCAGTGCCATCTACGGCAGCGGCGCAGCAGGCGGCATCATCTCTGTGCGTACCAAACGCCCCTCGGGTGAGACCAAAGCAGAGACCATCGTGACGGGATCTGCACCGCTGTCCAAACTCAGAGGCGCCGGGCTTGGAGCCGAAGTCCAGCACTATCTTTCTGGCGGCGGCGATGTGGTCGACTATTCCGTCAGCCTGGGCGCAAAGCATGTCGGAGGCTCTTTCGATGCCAAGGGGAACCGCATTGCACCAGAGCCCAGCCAGGGAGACTTGTTCGACTCCAATATCTACAACGTGTCGGCCAAGATCGGCTTCAAGCTGGACGCAAATCAACGGTTTCAATTCTCCGCGAGCCACTACAACGCGAGCCAGGACACTGACTATGCATCCGATCCGTCAGTGGCCCGCTTGCCCGCAGGTACGGCAGCCGCCAGGCCTATCAAGGGCTTGGTACTTGCAGATCAAAACCAGATCAAGAACACCATGCTGGGTCTTGACTATGAGAACCGCGATCTCGCAGGCAGCGCCGTGGCGGCTCAACTCTATTACCGGGATTTTTATACGCGCTTTGCGCCCTTCGATGCACGAGCCGTTCCTGTGCGAGGCGCCAACGTCGATCAGTCCATGCAGAACTCCGATGTGTTCGGTGGTCGCCTGACCATCAAAACACCTCTTGGACAAGAGAAGAACACCTTGCTGATCTGGGGGGCGGACTTCAATCACGAGCGCACCGACATGCCGATCGATATCTTTGATCCCAAGGCCTATGACGCCAGTGGAGGTCTGGTGTTCAACAAGATTGGCCGCCTGATCTATATGCCTCAGGTCACGACCCGAAGCATTGGCGCTTTTGCCCAGCTGCAACACAAATTCAACGATCAGTGGTCTGTGGAAGGCGGAGCGCGCTACGACCGAGCTCAGGCCAGCTTCAACGACTTCACCCCTTTGTCGCAATCGAAACTGCCCAGTCCCCAGTCCGTCTCTGGCGGTACCGTTAAATATGGCTCATGGTCTTACAACCTGGGCACGGTTTTTGCACCTATCAAGGGACACGAGTTCTATGCGTCCTACAGCCAGGGCTTTGAGCTACCGGATATCGGGGTCGTGGTACGCAATGCCACAGCGGGCTTCAACATCGGCAACTCCAACCTGCAGGCCGTCAAAACAGATACCGTGGAAGTCGGTTGGCGCGGCAAGTTTTCCAACGTCATTACCAACCTGGGAGCCTTTCAATCGAGCTCCGACCTCGGTGCCGTGCAGAGCTTCAACAACGGACTCACGCTGCTGCGAACCAAAGAAAAAATCAGGGGGATCGAAGGCGGCCTCGATTACTTCAGCGACGATGACCGCTGGAGCAGCGGTGGGAGCTTTACCTGGATGAAAGGTCGTGAACTCCCGCAGGGCTCAAGCCTTTATCAGGGCATGACGGGCTATCGTATTCCGCCCCTCAAACTGACTGCCTATGTGGAATACCGTCCCAATGCCAGCTGGAGCCACCGTATCCAGGCAAGCGCATATGCCTCCAAGGATTACCGCCTGGATGGCAAGACCAGCTTTGGGCGCCATGACACCAAAGGCTACACCACAGTGGACTTGATCAGCCAATGGAAAATCGACTCCAAGAACCGCGTATCGCTCGGTGTGGAAAACCTGCTCAACCGCAACTACTTCCCGCTATACAGCCAGCTGCTTCGCAATAACAACAACACCAGCCGTCTCCCTGCAGCGGGCACTGTGTTGCGAGTCAGCTATGCACACACTTGGTAGGTGCGCGTCATACAAGCCGGTCGAAGGTTGGCGGTGATTTGCGCGCCTGATCTGCTTGAGCTGTCTTGACGTAGGGGCACTTCGGCGACTGCTTGCCGTTTTTGTCAGTGTTCCCTGAGAGTCTGCTGCCTTAGCTGGCTTCCTGTGTCCGGTAAGGAATGACAGCTATCGGCAATCCATGGTCGACGGGCAAAAAGATGCAGTGATATGAGGCGCCTGGACGAGTTTGTTTCCGGGGCTGAGTTGTGTTTACGACGTTGTTGATCTGGAATATCGACTTGTCAGGTCCAAAGGGCCGCAGTTTCGACTGCGGCCCTTTTTGCTGCTCGGCCCGGCTTGTTGACTTGGCTCAATATGAGCCGGGGCAAAGCCCGGCACAGTGTGGCGCATATGTTCACCATGCCCTCCATGTCGCAAATCGCTTCCACGTTTGGGCAGCCTGAGAGCTTTGCTCCAGGCTCTTGGCTCAGGCAACGTCGCCAACCCCTCGATTCGGTGCTGTATCTGGAAAGCGGCAGCGTGATGCTCGGGGTCGGGCAGGATTCGGCCATGCGCCATCAACTGGGGCAGGTGGAAGGGCCGACCTGGCTGGATGCCGCTTTTGCGCTGCAAGAGCGTCCTTCCTGCCTCGATATGCAGGCGCAGACGGCCGGGCGCATCTACATCATTCCTCTGGCGCGCTTTCTAAGCTCTGTGGCGGAGCTTGCACCCGCCGTGCAGCACTTGCTCAAAGATCTGGCCAGGGCCTATTGCTCGCAGACCGAGCTGGCGGTCAGCCGCCTGGCTCAGGACGCCGAAGCTCGCTGCGCCCAGTGGCTGCTGAACCATGCGAGCCCGGGAGGAAATGACAATGCCCTGCATGTCACCCTCAAGGCACGTAAACGCCTGATTGCAGCGCAACTGGGTATTGCGCCGGAAACATTCTCGCGCGTGCTCCGACAGTTGCGAGAGCATGGGCTGATTGCCGGGCGAGGCAATGTCATTGAATTGCCCAAGCCCGGCGCACTGGAGGTGCTGGCGCTGGGGTAAATACCGGGCCGGGTTGCAGGCCATGCAGCGCTTGGCTTCTGCTCTGAGCAGGAGCTTGCGGCGTAGCATTTGTCGACAATCTCCGGGGTTTCCTCTCGTTGGGTTGCAGACATCGGCTCTCTATATTGAGGCCCATGTCAGATGCTGTCTTCTCCCTGCAAGCAGAGCCGCCATGGGTTGCGCCGTCGCAGCCAGAGGAGGTTGCTGCCGCGCCACAGTCTGGGCGGATACGCAGAGGCCCAGGCCCCATGCTGCGCAGCATGGTGCTTGTTGCCATGATTGCCGTGCTGCTGGCTGGAGCTGGCGCTGCGGGCTGGGTGGCTTATTCACTGCGCCGGGCGGTCATGGACGGAGCGCTGCCGGCGCAGACCAAGGCGTTGGAATACGCGGCTCGTTCGCTGGCCTTCAGAGTCGAGCAGCAGCAAAAGCCCCTGCATAGTCTGTCCTCTGTGCTGGCGGGCCATATGCATGATTCTCCGGAATCACTGCAGGCCATGCTCAAGCAGCCCACATCCATGGCACAGCAGTATGAGCAACTTCAACTGGCTGATGGAAAAGGGCAGTTGCTGGTCAATCTGCATCAGGAGCAGGCGCTGGCCGCAGAACAGCTTGAAGAGCCGCTGCGTGAAGTGCTCAAGCGTTCGTTGGCGGAGGGCAAGCCGATCACCCAAGCCTGGGTGCGTGCCAGTGATGCGGGCCTGCAGCTGGAGTTTCAGAATGTCGTGCCGGTGCGTGATCTGCAAGGCAAGTTGCAAGGCGTTCTTGGCGGCAGCTACCGGACGCCTTTGTCGGTGTTGTTTTCGCTGGAGGTTGCCTCTGCCGAAGCGGGTAGCCAGTTGCTGCTGATCGACCGTGATCTGCGTCCGCTGGCTCTCAGCAGCAAAGGGCAGTGGCAATTGCCCCCTGCCTTGGGAGATGCTGCGCTACCTCGCGGGCTGGATCAAGCCTGGCTCAAGACGGCACAGACCGGTGCGGTCAGTGAACAGAGAAATAACCAGCTCTGGAGCGCCATGCCGCTGCCTTGGGCGCAATGGACTCTGCTGAAGGTCAGCAACGTTCAGGAATGGGTGCCGGGAGTCTCGGTCAAGATGATGGGCTGGCTGGCCACGGCCCTGCTGTTACTGGCTGGACTGCTTGGAGCGGTGCTTTGCCTGATCGCCTATCCGCTGACGGCCTTGTTCCGCTCGGCAGAGCAGGCTTCTCGACGCGGGCTGATGTTGGAAGTGGACTTGGGCAGCCGGGGGGACAACTGGTGGCATGGCCTGTCCGATCATGACTGGGGAGAGGCCCAGACCCTGCGCACTGCCTTGCAGGCCCTGGGCGGTGGATATGAGGCGCATGGCGAGCTGGAGCGTGATTTGCAAATGCAGTTGCAGACCTTGATGGACTATGCCCCCGTAGGTTTGATCGTGACGCATGGCTCGAAAGTGCAGCGTGTGGGCATGCAGGCAGCCAGAGTACTTGGCTATCAGCCTCAGGAAATGCAGGGCCTGGCTGTGCGAGATCTGTGTGCCAGCGATGCCGACTATGAGGATCTGATGGGGCGGGTCCGGCGGGCTCTGGATACTTACGGACAATTTGATAGCGAAGTCTGCTTGGTACGCAAGGATTCAAGGCCGATATGGGTAAGAATTCACGGTCAGAGCATGCAGCGCATGCACAGGGCCTGGGAGCAGTCGGGCAAGGCGCTGGATGGTCAATACCTGGTCTGGGAGCTGGAGGATGTGACCACGCAGCGGCAGTTGCGCGAGCAATCGAGCTGGAAAGCCATGCACGATCCCTTGACCCGTCTGCCCAACCGAACGGCGTTTGCTCTGCGGCTCAAGGAATGGCTGCGCGAATATACGACTCCAGACTATCTGGAGAGCCTGGGCGGTGCGAATGTGATCGCCCGTTCGCAGAGCGAGCCCAAGGCGCATGGCATCGTGCTGTATGTGGACCTGGACCACTTCTCCCAGGTCAATCGCCAGGGCGGGCGTGAAGTGGGTGACGAGGTGCTCGGCCATATCGCCCGGTTGATCGAATCAACGGTACGCCCTCATGGCTGGGTGGCCAGGGTTGGGGGCGATGAATTTGCCATTCTCATGGCTGGAATCAGCCGGGAAGAGGGCATGCGCCATGCGCAGCTGCTGTGCATGGCCATCCAGGACTGGGAGGGCTCCTACCAGGGGCAGCGCTATATGTTGAGTGCCAGCATCGGCATGTTGCTGCTGGATGCCAGCTACCACACGGCGGCCAGCGCCTTCAAGGGGGCCGATATGGCCTGCTACGCCGCCAAGCGCAAAGGGCGCAACCGTGTGGAAGTGATGACGGCTGCGGTCTGAGCCGGATTGCGCATGCTGAATTCAAGGCAGATATGACAGCCTAGAGGGCAATCCCTTGGCTGCTCAAAGGGGCTGACTGAGTTACGCTCTGCGGCTGCTTTGTATACAAAATGGATGAGGCTGGCCGTGCCAAAGCGCCCGGATGGCCGTGACCTATGCGTGACCAGACCTTGTTCGACAAGATAGATTTGCACCTGATCAGGGTGCTGCACACGGTGCTGACGGAGCGTAGCGTCTCCAGGGCAGCGCTGCGACTGGGCATGCACCAGCCGGCGGTGTCTGCAGCACTGCGGCGTCTGCGCGAGCTCGCTGGCGACCCTTTGCTGGTGCGCTCCGGGGCACAGATGCAGCCTACCGATGTGGGGCTGCGCATGGTGCAACCCTCGGCAGACATTCTGCGTGCGGCCGAGGGGCTGTTCAGCGATGCGCGGCAGTTTGACCCGCGCACCTCGACTCGTACCTTCCGCATTGCGGCCAGCGACTATCTGGATCCCCAGTTCCTGCCGCGGCTGATGTCGGCCATGAAGGCACAGGCCCCGCATTGCCCGGTGGACTTTCTGCCGCTGAGCGCCGAGGCGCATTACGAGGGGCAACTGGCCGATGGCGAGATCGACGTCGTCATCGGAAACTGGCCGCAGCCACCGGAAGGCCTGCACATGGCCAAGCTGTTCGAGGACGAGGTGGTCTGTCTGGTCAGTCCCAAGCATCCGGCAGTGCGCAGGGGCTGGGATGTACAGCAATGGCTGCAGGCCGAGCACATTGCGCCAACCCCGGCCTATCCCGGTGCCCTGGGCGTGATAGACGAACAATTGGCAGGCATGGGCTTGAGCCGCCAGGTGGTGGCACGCTGCGCGCATTTCAGCCTGATTCCCGACATGGTGGCATCAAGCTTGCTTGTCATGACCTCGGGCAGATTGTTCTGTGAGCGTTTCAGCGAACGTCTGTCCCTGGCCATACTGCCTTGCCCCGTGGAATTCCCTCCGTTGGTCTATTACCAGCTCTGGCATGCGCGTTCGCATGCCGGAGCCGCCACACGCTGGCTGCGAGAGGTGGTTCGCAACGTTGCACTAACGCTGCGAAATCAATAGCTTGTATCGTATTCCTGTTCAGCGCATAGAGCCTGTTTGAGTCAATTTGTTATTTGAATTGAGAGACAATCCAGCGATGAATCCCCCCCCGACACATTCCCCATCTGCGAGTGCGCCTGCGCGTTTGCAGCTGGAGGGTATTACCAAGCGGTACCCGGCTGTGGTTGCAAACAGCAAGGTATCGCTGAAAGTTAAGCCCGGCGAGATCCACGCCATCCTGGGCGAAAACGGCGCTGGCAAGTCCACGCTGATGAAGATCATCTACGGTGCGGTCAAGCCTGACGAGGGAGCCATCCTGGTCGACGGCAAGCCGGTGCAGATCCGCAATCCGCAGGAAGCCCGGGCACTGGGCATTGCCATGGTGTTCCAGCATTTCAGCCTGTTCGACACGCTGACCGTGGCCGAGAACGTCTGGCTGGGCCTGGACAAGAGCATTGCACTGGCCAAGGTGATCGAGAACATTCAGGCTACGGCCCGCGATTACGGTCTGGAGGTGGACCCGCATCGCCCCGTGCACACGCTTTCCGTCGGCGAGATGCAGCGTGTGGAAATCATCCGCGCCCTGCTGACCAATCCCCGCGTGCTGATTCTGGACGAACCCACCTCGGTGCTCACGCCCCAGGCGGTGGAGATGCTGTTTGTGGTGCTGCGCCGCCTGGCTGCGGAAGGCTGCTCCATCCTCTATATCAGCCACAAGCTGCATGAAATCCGCTCGCTGTGCACGGCCTGTACGGTGCTGCGCGGCGGTGTGGTGACGGGGGAGTGCAACCCGGCCAACGAGACCAATGCTTCGCTGTCGCGCATGATGATCGGCTCGGAGCCGCCGGAGCTGGAGCACCGCACGGCCAATACCGGCGATACGGTGCTGCGTGTGCAGGGGCTGACGCTCAGGAGCCAGGACCCCTTCGGTGTCGATCTGCAGAGCATTGCGCTGCAGGTGCGTGCGGGCGAAGTCGTCGGTATTGCAGGCGTCTCCGGCAACGGTCAGAAAGAGCTGATGTATGCGCTGTCCGGCGAGGACACACGCGCCGAGGCCGAGGCCGTGCAGTTGCTGGGCAAGGGCGTGGGACGCATGGGGCCGAGTCGGCGCCGTGGCATGGGCCTGCACTTTGTGCCTGAAGAGCGCCTGGGGCGCGGTGCCGTGCCCAGCATGGGCCTGGCCCACAACCTGTTGCTGACGCGCAAGACCGCAGTGGGCAAGGGCGGCTGGATTCGCATGGCGGCGCTGCAGGCGCAGGCGCGGGACATCATCGGCCGCTTCAACGTCAAGGCCGGCGGTCCGAACTCGGCCGCGCAGTCGCTGTCGGGCGGCAATCTGCAGAAGTTCATCGTGGGTCGTGAAATCGATGCCAGGCCGCGTCTGCTCATCATCTCTCAGCCCACCTGGGGGGTGGATGTGGGGGCTGCGGCGCAGATTCGGGGCGAGATTCTCAAGCTGCGCGATCAGGGTTGTGCCGTGCTGGTGGTCAGTGAGGAGTTGGACGAGTTGTTTGAGATTTGTGACCGCCTGCATGTGGTGGCCAAGGGCCGCCTGAGCCCCTCGGTGGATAGAACAGCTGCCACGGTGCAGCAGATTGGTGAATGGATGAGCGGCCTGTGGGATGCGGCAGTCGTGCAGGGAGGTGCCCATGCTTAAGCTGGAACAACGCCCCCAGGCATCGAAGTTCTGGACCTATGGCTCGCCGATTCTGGCGTTGCTGATCACCGTGCTGGTAGGGGTCTGCCTGTTCGCCCTGCTGGGCAAGGATCCGGTCAAGGGCTTGCAGGCCTTTTTCTGGGAACCCATCAAGTCGGGCTATGCCCTGGGCGAGCTGGCTGTCAAGGCCACGCCTTTGCTGCTGATTGCGCTGGGGCTGGCCGTATGCTTTCGCTCCAATGTCTGGAATATCGGTGCCGAAGGCCAGTTCGTCATCGGGGCGGTGGCTGCAGGCGGCATTGCCTTGCTGGCTGACAAGACCACAGGGCCCTGGATCGTGCCGGCCATCCTGATCGCCGGCATGCTCGGCGGCATGCTCTGGGCGGGCATCGTGGCCTTGCTGCGCGACCGCTTCAACGCCAACGAGATTCTGGTCAGCCTGATGCTGGTCTATGTGGGCACGCTGGTGCTGGGCTATCTGGTCTATGGTCCCTGGAAGGACCCCATGGGATACAACTTCCCGCAGACCAAGAGCTTTGAGCGCGTCACGCAGATTCCTCGGCTGGTGCAGGGCATGCGCATGAATATCGGCGTCATCATCTCGCTGGTGGGTGCCGGTCTGCTGTGGGCGTTTCTGTTTCGCACGCGTGCAGGTTTTGCCTTGCAAGTCGGCGGCCTGGCGCCGTCGGCGGCACGCTATGCCGGCTTTTCCTCGCGCAAGGCGCTGTGGACGGCGTTGCTGATCTCCGGCGCCACAGCCGGTCTGGCGGGAGCGCTGGAAGTCGCTGGCCCTCTGGGTCAGCTCACGCCCTATGTGCCCGCCGGCTACGGCTTTGCGGCCATCATCGTGGCCTTTGTGGGGCGCCTGCATCCTGTGGGCATGATTTTCTCGGCCATTCTCATGAGCATGTTTTATATCGGTGGCGAGCTGGCGCAGTCGCGTCTGGGCCTGCCCAAGGCGCTGACCGGCGTCTTCCAGGGACTGCTGCTGTTCGCGCTGCTGGCCTGCGACACGCTGGTGGCCTATCGCATCCGCTGGGTGGCAAAAAAAGCCGGCAGCGCCATTTCTGCAGTTAAGGGAGCCTGATCCATGGAATCCTATGCACTGCTGCTGGGCTCCACCCTCAGCGCCGGCACCGTTCTGGCGCTGGCGGCCCTGGGCCTGCTGATCAATGAAAAATCGGGCATCGTCAATCTCGGTGCCGAAGGCATGATGCTTTGCGCCGCCATTGCCGGTTTTGCTGCTACCGTGCACACCGGCAATACCTGGATGGGCTTTGGCGCGGGCATGCTGGCAGGGGCCTTGCTGGCCGCCATCTTCGGGGGACTGGTGATCTGGTTCAACACCAATCAGTACGCAACCGGTCTTGCACTTTCGCTGTTCGGCGCGGGCTTCTCGGCTTTCGTGGGCCTGGGCTATGTGCAGGCCAAGCTGCCCGAGCTGCCCAAGTACTCCATCCCGGGCCTGGCAGATCTGCCGGTCGTGGGCCCGGCCTTGTTCACGCTGCACCCGCTGGTCTACGGCGCCATCGTGCTGGCTGCCCTGATGGTCTGGTTTCTGTACCGCACGCGTGCGGGCCTGGTGTTGCGTTCGGTCGGCGAGTCGCCCTCGTCAGCCCATGCCCTGGGCTACCCTGTGCGCCGCATCCGTCTGATGGCCGTGATGTTTGGCGGTGCCATGTGCGGTCTGGCGGGGGCGTTCATCTCGGTGGTCTACACGCCGCTGTGGGTGGAGAACATGGTGTCGGGTCGAGGCTGGATTGCTCTGGCGCTGACGACTTTTGCGACCTGGCGGCCGGCTCGCGTCCTGCTGGGCGCCTATCTGTTTGGCGGCGTGACCATGTTGCAGTTCCATCTGCAGGCCACAGGGGTTCAGGTGCCTAGCCAGATTCTGTCCATGCTGCCGTATCTGGCCACCATCGTGGTGCTGGTGCTGATCTCCCGGAATCCGACCTGGATTCGAGCCAATATGCCGGCTTCCCTGGGAAAACCCTTCTACCCTGGAGCGTGATGCCCAAATGTGGTGCAATCCGTTTTTCAAAAATAATGAGAGGACAACTTCAATGACAACTCTGGGCAAACGCGCTCTGATCAAGATGATCGGCCTGTCGGCTGTTTCCATGGCTGTGCTGACCGCTTGCGGCAAGAAGGAAGAAGCACCTGCAGCTCCTGCCGCCGCACCTGCGGCGGCTCCTGCTGCTGACAAGCTCAAGATCGGCTTCATGTATGTGAGCCCCATCGGCGACGGCGGCTGGACCTTCCAGCACGAGCTGGGCCGCAAGGCCATCCAGGAGAAGTTCGGCGACAAGATCGAGACTTCCATGGTCGAGAGCGTGCCAGAGTCTGCAGACGCCGAGCGCGTGATGCGCGACATGATCGGTCAGGGCAACAAGCTGGTCTTCGCCACCAGCTTCGGCTATCAGGACTTTGTGCAAAAGGTCGCCGCTGACGTCAAGGATGTGAAGTTCGAGCACGCCACCGGCTACAAGACGGCCGACAACGCAGCCGTGTACGACACCAAGACCTTTGAAGGCGCTTATCTGGCCGGCATCGTGGCGGGTGCCATGACCAAGACCAAGACTGTGGGCGTGGTGGCTTCGGTGCCAATCCCCGAAGTGGTGCGTAACATCAACAGCTTTGTGCTGGGCGCTCAGAGCATCGACCCCTCCATCAAGGCCAAGGTGGTCTGGGTGAACGAGTGGTTCGCTCCTCCCAAGGAATCCGAAGCCGCCAACAGCCTGATCAACGGCGGCGTGGATGTGATGTACCAGAACACCAATTCTCCAGCCGTGCTGAAGACGGCCGAGGAGCGCGGTGCCCGTGCCTTCGGCAAGGACGGCGACATGAGCGGCTTCGCGCCCAAGGCTCATCTGGGCTCGGCCGTGATCGACTGGACTCCTTACTACAGCAAGGTGGTGGAAGACACGCTGGCAGGCAAGTGGCAGACCGGCAACTTCTGGTGGGGTGTGAAGGAAGGCGCCATCGACCTGAAGAAGATCGCTGACGACGTGCCCCAGGAAATCAAGGACAAGGTTGAGAAGGCTCGCGCCGGCCTGAAGGACGGCTCCTTCGCCGTCTGGACCGGTCCCATCAAGGACAACACCGGCAAGGAACTGCTGGAAGCCGGCAAGGTTGCCGATGACGCCTGGCTGCGCAGCATCAACTTCTATGTGAACGGTATCGAGGGCAATGTGCCCGGTGCCAAATAAGCACTGTTTGCGGGGCGCCTGAGCTGCGTCCGATCAAAGGCCCCTAGGGGCCTTTCTTTTTGCGCTGTCGTTTTCAGGATACCTATCTGCAATTTGGCGCAGTTTATGCATATATTGCCCAAGGTGTAACCGGTATCCATGGGCTTGCGCTCCTGTCGGTTTCAAACCTCACTCTTTGTTCCAAGGAAACTTTAATGACTGATTTGCACAAGCGTTCATTGATCAAGGTCGCCGCACTGACGGCTATTGCCTCGGCCGCTCTAGTGGGCTGCGGCAAGAAGGAAGAAGCAGCTGCGCCGGCAGCAGCCCCCGCTGCCGCTCCTGCGGCCGCTGCTCCCGAACCTCTGAAGATTGCTTTTGCTTATGTCGGCCCGGTGGGCGACGGTGGTTGGTCCTTTGCCCATGACCAGGCCCGCAAAGCCCTGGAAAAAGAGTTCGGTGACAAGATCAAGACCAGCTATGTGGAGAGCGTGCCCGAAGGTGCCGATGCCGAGCGCGTGCTGCGCGACATGGCCTCGCAGGGCAACAAGCTGGTGTTCGGTACCACCTTCGGCTATATGGACGTGATCCAGAAGCTGGCCCCCGAATTCGCCGATGTGAAGTGGGAACACGCCACCGGCTACAAGACCGCCGCCAATGTCAGCACCTATGACAGCCGCACTTACGAAGGTGCCTATCTGGCCGGCATCATTGCCGGTGGCATGACCAAGTCCAACACCCTGGGCGTGGTGGGCTCGGTGCCTATTCCCGAAGTGATCCGCAATATCAACAGCTTCACCCTGGGCGCCCAGTCCGTGAATCCCAAGATCAAGACCAAGGTGGTCTGGGTCAACGAATGGTTCAGCCCTCCCAAGGAGACCGAAGCTGCGACCAGCCTGATCAACGGCGGCGCCGACATCCTGTTCCAGAACACCGATTCGCCGGCGGTGCTGAAGACGGCCGAGGAAAAGGGCAAGCGTGCCTTCGGCTGGGATTCGGACATGACTGCCTATGGTCCCAAGGCTCACCTGGGCTCGTCCATCATCAACTGGGCGCCTTACTACATCGACTCCACCCGCAGCGCGCTGGAAGGAAAGTGGAGCAGCCGCCAGACCTGGTGGGGCGTCAAGGAAGGCGTGATCGACATCGTTTCACTGGCTGACGACATTCCAGCCGACCTCAAGGCAAAGGTTGAGGACGTGAAAAAGGGACTGAAGGAAGGTACATTCACCATCTGGAAGGGCCCTATCACCGGCCAGGACGGCAAGGAACTGATCGCTGTCGACAAGGTTGCCGATGACGGTTTCCTCAAAGGCATCAATTTCTACGTCAAGGGCGTGGAAGGCAAAGTGCCCGGCGGCGACGCCAAGTAAGCACTGCTGATCAGGCATCGCGCCGCCTCGTCGCACCGATTGCGGCCTGTGGCGCATGTCTTCAAGGCAGACCCCGGGTTTGCCGGGTAGTGTTGGCTGTTAGCAGTCGTCCAGACACGACTTGCAGCGACAGGGCCGCCGCAGAGCGGCCCTTTGTATTTCGATAATGACGAGTATCCCCATGACTGAACGTACCCTCTGGCATCCTGTTGCCCAATCCTCCGAGGTGGTGAGCGCGCCGTTTTCCGTGCTGCTGCTGGAACAGCCGCTGGTGCTGTGGCGCAATACCGAGGGATTGGTGCAGTCCTTTGTGGATCGCTGCCCGCATCGCGGTGCACGCCTGTCCATGGGGCGCGTGGAGAACGGACATCTGGAGTGCCCCTATCACGGCTGGCAATTCTCCTCCGGTGGCCAATGCGTGAAAGTGCCCGCCGTGCCCGATTTCACTCCCCCCGCATCGCAGCGCGTACGGGCCTTCGAGGTGCAGGAAGCCTACGGACTGATCTGGGTGCGCCTGGAGTCTTCCGGCAGCCAGCTGCCCGTGTTCGCTGCCGAGACGGATGAACATCTGCGCAAGGTGAACTGCGGGCCTTACGATGTGGCGGCCAGTGCACCGCGCATCATCGAGAACTTCCTCGACATGTCCCACTTCGGCTTTGTGCACGAAGGCTGGCTGGGCAGCCGTGACGCCACGGTCATTGCCACTTACAAGGTGGAGAGCACCTCCACCGGCGTGCTGGCGACAGGCTGCAAGGCCGTGCAGCCCCAGTCCAATCTGCACTCCACCCAGGCGGCCGAGGTGGAGTACACCTACGAGGTGACCGCGGCCTACACTGCCGTGCTGACCAAGATTCCCGAAGAGGGCACTTCCAAACAGGGCTGGCGTGAGCAGATCGGCCTGTTCATCTGCCCTGTCACTCCCGAAACCAGCCGCGTCTGGTTCCGTCTGGCGGTCGCGGACTTCGAATCGACCGATGAGCAGTTGCAGACCTTCCAGCACACCATCTTTGTGCAGGACCAGCCTGTGCTGGAGTCGCAACTGCCCAAGGCCCTGCCGCTGGATCCGCGCGCAGAAATGCACTCGGCGGCCGACCGCATGTCGTCGGCTTATCGCCGTTTCCTGAAGGCCCAGGAGATCGCCTTCGGAACCTGCTGAGACAGGCCTGCCCGGCCTGGCGTCCATGCGGCTCGCCGGGAGGCCGCGCCAAGGGCTTGTGGCCGCCTGGCCGAAGTCACAGACTCGTCGGGGCTGGCCATATGGCTTGAGCTGCGCCGGTTTGATAGGCTAGACATTGAATGGCGCGTAGCGCCAAGGAGAATAAAGATGAACACCGTGCCTGCCGTAGATGTTTCCCGTCTGCCGGAGCTGCTGCGAGCCATGCCCAAGGCCGAGCTGCATATGCATATCGAGGGTTCGCTGGAGCCCGAACTGATTTTTGCGCTGGCGCAGCGCAACAAGGTGGCTCTGGCCTATGACAGCGTGGAAGCTCTGCGCGCGGCCTATGCCTTTACCGATCTGCAGAGCTTTCTGGACATCTATTACGCGGGTGCCAGCGTGCTGCTGCACGAGCAGGACTTCTACGACATGGCGCGCGCCTATCTGGACCGCGCCGTGGCCGACAATGTGGTGCACACGGAAATCTTCTTTGACCCGCAGACCCACACCGAGCGCGGCGTGGCCATGGAGACCATCATCAACGGTCTTTACCGCGCCTGCCGCGATGCGCAGATCGAGCAGGGCATTTCCTCCTCGCTGATCCTGAGCTTTCTGCGCCATCTGAGCGAAGAAAGCGCCCTGCAGACGCTGGAGGCCGCGCTGCCGCTGCGTGACCGCTTCATCGGCGTGGGGCTGGACAGCAGCGAGCTGGGCAATCCGCCCGAAAAGTTCGCCCGCGTTTTTGCGCGCTGCAAGCAACTGGGCCTGCACCTGGTGGCCCATGCCGGGGAGGAGGGGCCGCCTGCCTATATCTGGGGTGCTCTTGATGTGCTGAATGTGGAGCGCATCGACCATGGCGTGCAATCAGAGCAGGATGCGCTGCTGATGCAGAGGCTGGTCAAGGAGCAGATTCCGCTGACGGTCTGCCCTTTGTCCAATCTCAAGCTCTGCGTGATCAAGGACCTGGCCGATCACAATTTGCCGCGCCTGCTGGCGGCCGGGCTCAAGGTCATGATCAACTCGGACGACCCTGCCTATTTCGGCGGCTATGTCAACGAAAACTACACCCAGCTATTTGCTGCCACGGGCATGGGCGCGCCCGAGGCCTACCAGCTGGCGCGCAACAGCCTGGAAGCGAGCTTTGCCAGCGAGGCGCAGAAGGCCGAGTGGATTGCAAAGCTGGATGCAATATTCGCGCAATTTTCGGCTTAAAAATAGGAGCTTCTAGCGCTTGCTATATGTGGATTTCAGATGGTTTTCTATCTGAAATCTATGAATATCAAGCGCTGACAGCTCTTTTTTTATCAGTGGCTTGCTTCAGGAAAGCTGGGCCTTGATGCGCTCAGCCAACTCTCCCAGTGCCGCAAAGCCAGGCTCCTCGCGCTTCCAGACCACGGACAGGCCATCGCCCTCGAAACGCGGCAGCACATGCAGATGAAAGTGGAACACCGTCTGCCCCGCAGGCGCGCCATTGGCCTGGAAGATATTGATGCCGTCTGGATCGAAAGCCTTGTTCACCGCAGCCGCCACGCGCTGGGCCGTCTGCATCACCGCGCCGGCTTCCTCGGGCGTCAGCTCCAGCAGATTGACGGCATGGCGCTTGCTGGCTACCAGCACATGGCCGCGCGTGGCCTGGCCGATGTCCATGAAGGCGATGGTCAGATCATCCTCATAGACCTTGGCCGATGGAATCTCCCCTTTGACGAGCTTGCAGAAAATGCACTCGCCAGGGGGCGAGTGGTCTACAAACATGGGCATGACGCTCTCCTTTTTTATGGTTCAAGCGTTCTATCTTAGAGGCTGAGCGGTTTCAGCCCCGCGTCGCGCGTAGGCAGCCTGGGGTGATCTCGGCCATGGATGTCGCGCCCAGCATGGCCATATTGCGGTCCACTTCGTCGCGCAGCAAGGTGATGGCGTGGTCCACGCCCTGTGCACCGCCAACTGCGGCTGCGTACATGAAGGGGCGGCCCAGAAACACCATGCGCGCGCCCAGGGCCACGGCCTTGAGCACATCGCTGCCGCGGCGAATGCCGCTGTCCATCATCACGGCCGTGCGGTGGCCCACGCGGTCCACCACATAGGGCAGCATCTGCAGCGGCGCGACCACGCCGTCGAGCTGACGGCCGCCGTGGTTGGAGACCACGATGCCTTGCGCACCGATATCGGTGGCCATCACGGCATCGTCTTCGTTGAGGATGCCCTTGATGATGAGGTTGCCTTTCCAGCGCTGGCGAATGCGTTCGATGTTCTTCCAGTTCAGGTGGTCACGGCCCGAGGTGTCGCGGATGGCGGTACCCGACAGCAAAGGCGCGCCGCGCGTGGCAAACGAATTCTCGAAGTGCGGCATGCCGTGGTTGATCAGCGTGCGCAGCATGGTGCCCACCATCCAGCGCGGGCGGGTGATGCCGTCATAGGCCAGGCGAAGCGAAGGGCGCAGCGGCATGGAGAAGCCCGTGCGCACATTGTTTTCGCGGTTGGCCCAGACGGGGATGTCCACGGTGATGACCAGGGTGCCGAAGCCTGCGGCTTCGATGCGGTCGATCAGGCCGTCGATGCGCGTGGTGTCGCCGGGCAGATAGGCCTGGAACCAGGTAGACGGTGCGGCCTTGGCTACATCTTCCATGGGGATCAGCGAGGTGCCGCTCATGATGGCGGGAATGCGGTTGGCAGCCGCCGTCTGTGCCAGCACCAGATCGCCTCGGTAGGCATTGATGGCGCTGATGCCCACGGGGGCTACGCCGAATGGCGAGTCCCAGGTCTGGCCGAACAGCTCGACCTTCTGGTTGCGCTGCGACACATCCACCATGACCCTGGAGCTGAAGCCGTATTGCTGGAAGCTGTCACGGTTGGCCTGCAGCGAGACGCAGTCTTCAGCCGCGCCGGAGACATAGCCAAACAGAGGGCGGGGCAGGTGCTTGCGTGCGGCGGCCTCGAAGTCATGCAGCGACAGAATGTTCTGCAGATGACGGGGAAGCCCTGCGCGTTGGCCGTAGGCGGCTTGCGCTTTGGGGGCGGAGGCTGCGTTTGCAGCAGGGGCTTGTGACGATGCCATGGTAGGGCGCCTCGGGAGCGAAATTCAGGGGTTTAACTGGCTGCGCCCCCGCACACTTGCGGTGCACGGGGGCGTGACAGAAACATCAGGTGTTCAAGGTTTACTGAGCGAATGTACCGCGCTGACGCATCAGCTCGCGGTGCAGTTGCTCGTTACGCTCGAACGGTGCGCGGCCATGCACATAGAAGTAGTTGTTCAAAACCACCAGGTCGCCAGCGGGCAGGCTGACGGTGCGGGTGCCGGGCGAATTTTCCATCGATTCGGACAGGTTCTGCAGATATTCGGCTTCGGCGTCGTTGGCGGGCTGCACGAACTGGTCGATGAAGGAGATCGACAGGCCGAACTCGCCGTGGAAGAACACGGGGCGTTCCACGCGCTCGTTCACGTTCTTGGAGCCCGGGGCCTTGTACAGCAGGGGCTTGGCGCCCAGCGGGTCCTGCACGAAGCAGTCCAGCTCGCTCCAGTCGTCCAGGTGCAGAAAGCGCGACTCGCCGCCCACGGCGTTCTGCTCGTCGAACTTCATCATCAGCAGCCAGTCGGTGGCTTCGGTCACGAAGGTACCGTCGGTGTGCATGGTGAACAGACGATAGGCCTGGCGCAGATAGGAGTCGCTGGCGTCGGTGTGCTTGACCAGGAAACGTGCGTAGTACTTGTTGGACATGGAGTCGTGGTTGGCCGGGCCCAGGATATGGCCGATGGCGGTGCCGAACTTCACGTAGTCGTCGCTATCCTGGCTAACGCCTTCCAGACCCAGAACAAAGCCGCCATGCTTGCGGTCCTTGATGATGTTCACCAGGGTCTCGCCAAAGTCGGCACCCATGTGGGCCTTCAGGCGGCGTGCCAGATGAAAGCGCATGAAAGGCACGTACTCGAGGTTCTGCACGTCGATATCGCGCACATTGGCCAGGAAGGCGTTCAGGGCTTCGGTGTTCAGGGTCAGCTTCAGCAGGCGGGGATGCTCGGGGTGAGCGGCGATCTCGTAGGCGGCAGGCTGAATCAGTTGCTGGGGGGTAGTAGCGTTCATGGTGGGCGGGTACTTCAATCAGGAATGGTGTGATTGAACACTTCTTGTTTGATACGATCTACGGGGTTAAATGCATTTTTTGATAAGAATTTCAGATTAAATCCATGCTCAGCTACCGCCAACTCGAGCACTTCGTCACCGTGGCCCAGGAGCTGCATTTCTCGCGTGCCGCCGACAAGCTGGGCGTGGCCCAGTCCGCCGTCAGCGTGCAGGTGCAGCAACTGGAGCAGCAGCTGGGCGTGCGCCTGCTGCAGCGCAACAAGCGCAAGCCCATCACGCTGACCGATGCGGGCGAGCTGCTTTATGACGAAGCCGTGGCCGTGCTGCGCCATATGGAGCGGGCCCAGCAGATCGGGCAGCTGGCGGCCCAGGGCATGAGCGGCCATGTCAAGCTGGGCTATATATCCTCGTCCGTGACCTCGGGCGTGCTGGCGCGCATGCTCACGCAGTTCCGCCCCGGCCATGAGCAGGTGCACATGCAGGTGCTGGCCATGGAGACGCCGCGCCAGCTGCAGGCGCTGCAGCAGGGCGAGATCGATGCCGGTCTGCTGCGGCCGCGCCGACGCTACCCCGAGGGCGTCAAGGCGGTCATCGTGCACAGCGAGCCCTTCATGGTGGCACTGGCCGAGAGCCACCCGCTGGCACGCCATGAGTCCATCAGCGTGGCCGATCTGCGCGGCCAGACCTTTATTGCGCCGCAGTTCATCAACGAAAGCGAAGGCTTTGCCGAGGTGTTGGCGCGGCTGGCCGAGACGGCCGGGTTTTCGGCTCGCGAGGCCTATCGCGTCAACGACTTCGTCACGGCGACTAGCCTGGCTGCTGCCGGGTATGGCATTGTGGTGCTGCCCGAGTCGAACCGCCTGCTCAATCAGCCGGGCGTGGCCTTCAGGGCGCTGCGCGACTTCAAGGAAAACGTGCACATGGCACTGGCCTACCGCGAGCGCGAGAACTCGCCCGCGGTGCGCGCCTTTCTGGCCGTGGCCAGAAGCTGCGCCGCCTAGTTACGCGGCTGCGGGCAGGGCGGTGTTGCAGCGCAGGGTTTCGGGTGTTTAACTACCTAAAGTGATAGCTGCTATCGCTTGCTGATATTGGTTTATGGATACAAATTGCATTGAAATCAATGCATGAAAAGCGCAACAAGCTTTGTTATTGATAGCGCAAGCCCTGGCCTGCGCGCAGCCGTATAGCCTCTATAAGCGCTGCCGTGTTCCGCAGGCAAGATCGGGCGCGTAAGCTCTGGTCCATGAAAATCTATCGTAGTGCCCTGCTGCGCTTCGCCGATGACGGCCAAGCGGTTTATGACTCCGACGCCTTGCTGGCGATTGCTCCCGATGCCGCAGGTGTGCAGCGCGTGGTGGCTGCGGGCAGCTGGCAGGCGCTGGCCGACCAGTACCTTGAGCGCGAAGGCGTGCAAGTCATTAACCTGCCCGGCAAGCTGCTGGCACCGGGCTTTGTCGACCTGCATATCCACTACCCGCAGACCGATGTGATCGGCGCGCCGGCCCCGGGCCTGCTGCCCTGGCTGGAGAACTACACCTTCCCGCACGAGTCGCGCTTCCACGACCGCGAATATGCCGATGGCGTGGCCGATTTCTTCATGAACGAGCTGCTGCGCAACGGCGTGACCACGGCGCTGGCCTTTGCGACTTCGCATCCGGCATCGGTGGACGCCATCATGACGGCTGCGCAAAAGCGCAGCATGCGCATGATTGCCGGCAAGGTACTGCAGGACCGCAACAGCCCCGACGGCGTGCGCGACGACACCGAGCAGGGCCTGATCGACACCGAAACCCTGATCCAGCGCTGGCATGGCGTGGACCGCCTGGGCTATGCGATCACGCCGCGCTTCGCGCCCACCAGCACGCCCGAGCAGCTGCGCGGTGCGGGCGAACTGGCAGCCAGGTACGGCGATGTCTGGATCCAGTCCCATGTGGCCGAGAACCTTGACGAAATTGCCTGGGTCAAGGAGCTGTTCCCTGCCGCGCGCAGCTATCTGGCGGTCTACGACGACTTCGGCCTGATGCGCGAGCGCGCCGTCTATGCGCACAGCATCTGGCTCGATGAAACCGACCGCCAGCTCATGCATGACACGCGCTCGGCAGCGGCCATCAGCCCGACCAGCAACCAGTTTCTGGCCAGCGGCTATTTCGACTACCTCAAGGCCGACCAGGCAGGCATGCTTTACGGCCTGGCCAGCGATGTGGGCGGCGGCATGAGCTTCTCGCCGTTTCGCACCATGCAGGCCGCCTATGTGGTGGGGCGCGAGAGCCATGCCAAGCAGGGCCAGAGCCTGTCGCCGCAAAACCTGTGGTGGCAGCACACGGCAGGCGCTGCGCGTGCGCTGGGCCTGCAGGGCGTGATCGGCAATCTGCAGCCCGGCTGCGAGGCCGACCTGGTCGTCATCAACCCCGGCTGCACGCCGCTGCTGGCGCGCAAGACGGCCCAGGCGCGCAATCTGGACGAGCTGCTGTTTGCCATGATCATCCTCGGAGATGACCGCCTGATTGAGCAAACCATTGTTTCTCAAGCAAAATAGCGGTCTTGCGCTTGATTTGTGAGCGCACAACGCTATGAAAAATCAAGCGATACAGGACTTCTAATGAGCATCAAGAGCGACAAATGGATCCGTCAGATGGCGGAGCAGCACGGCATGATCGAGCCTTTCGAGCCTGGCCAGGTGCGCCAGGTCGACGGCAAGAAGATCATCAGCTACGGCACCTCGAGCTATGGCTACGACATCCGCTGCGCCCGCGAATTCAAGGTCTTCACGAATATCCATAGCACGGTGGTGGACCCCAAGAATTTTGACGAGAAGAGCTTTGTCGACTTCGAGGGTGACTATTGCATCATCCCGCCCAACAGCTTTGCACTGGCCCGCACGGTGGAGTATTTCCGCATCCCGCGCGACGTGCTGACCGTCTGCCTGGGCAAGAGCACTTATGCGCGCTGCGGCATCATCGTCAACGTGACGCCCTTCGAGCCCGAGTGGGAGGGCTATGTGACGCTGGAGTTCTCCAACACCACGCCGCTGCCGGCCAAGATCTATGCGGGCGAAGGCTGCGCCCAGGTGCTGTTCTTCCAGGGCGACGAGCAATGCGAAGTCAGCTACAAGGACCGCAACGGCAAGTACCAGGGCCAGCATGGAGTGACCCTGCCCAAGGCCTGAGGCCTGTTGCTCCGCCAAAAAAGCCCGCTGCGGATACAGCGGGCTTTTTTGCTTTCCTGGATGGCTGCTGGGCGGGATCAGGCGGCTGCTGCTTCGAGGGCCGGCCAGTCCAGATTGCAGTGCGCGCCCACGCTGGCATGGCGCTGCAGCGCCGCGTCCACCATCAGGCTGCACAGGGCCAACTGGTTGCGCAGTGCAGGGTCGACACCGCGCCATTGAGCGCGCCACAGCACCAGTTGCTTGGCCGCTGCAATCAGGCTGTGGTTGCTGCGCACAATGCCCACGTTGTGCAGCATGAGCTGCTGCAGCGATTGGCGCATCTCCTGCTGGCTTTCAGCGCTCAGGCTCTTGCCGGGCTTGCGCTGCCTGCCAGGAATGGCAGCGGGCTTGTGCAAGGGCTGCTCGGCCATGCGCAGCGCGGTAGACCTGCCCATGACCACGCACTCCAGCAAGGAGTTGCTGGCCAGGCGATTGGCGCCATGCAGGCCGGTGCGGGCCACCTCGCCAATCGCCCATAGCCCGGCCACGGCAGTGCGGCCGTCCACATGGGCCTGTACACCGCCGCAGGCATAGTGGGCACAGGGCGCAACGGGGATGGGCTGGGTGGCAATGTCTATGCCGTACGCAGCACACAGTGCCATGACGCCGGGGAAATGCTGCTCCAGCCAGTCGCGGCTGCGGTGTGTGATGTCCAGCAGCACATGGGGCAGCTGGTGGGCACGCATCTCGCGGTCGATGGCGCGGGCCACGATGTCGCGTGGCGCTAGTTCAGCGCGTGGGTCGTGGCGCAGCATGAAGTGCTCGCCGGGCTGGCCTTGTCGGTCCGGCAGGCAAAGCAAGGCTCCTTCGCCGCGCAGCGCTTCCGAGACCAGGCCCACGGACCGGCCGCCCACCTGCAAGGCCGTGGGGTGGAACTGCATGAATTCCAGGTCGCGCACGACACAGCCCGCGCGCCAGGCCATGGCAATGCCGTCGCCGGTCGCCGTGGCCGGGTTGGTGGTGCTGGGGTAGATCTGGCCCATGCCGCCCGTGGCCAGCACGGTATGGCTGGCCAGCATAGGCTGCTGCTGGCCATCGGCATTGCGCACGTTGGCACCCACGCAGCGCTGCTGCACGTCCAGCAGCAGTTCCATGGCGGTGCAATGCTGCAGCAAGGTGATGTGCTTCAGATGCCGGCAGGCCTGCAGCAAGGTCTGGTGCACGGCCTGCCCGGTGCGGTCGGCCGCATGCACAATGCGCCGGGCGCTGTGGCCGCCTTCGCGCGTCAGGTGCAGGCGGCCGTCTGCATCGGTGCTGAAGGGCACACCCAGGGCCTGCAGCCAGGCGATAGCCTGGGGGCCTTGCTCCAGGATGCGGCGCACGGCGCCTTCGTCGCAGAGGCCGGCGCCGGCGACCAGCGTGTCCTGAACATGGGCTTCCAGGCTGTCGACGGGGTCCAGCACAGCGGCAACGCCGCCTTGGGCCCAGGCGCTGGCGCATTCGTCGGCACTGCTTTTGCTGAGCACGGTGATGCGCAGTGTGTTGGGCAGACTGAGTGCCAGCGTCAGGCCGGCAAGTCCAGAGCCGATGATGAGTACATCGCTGCAAGTCTGAGATTGGGGCATGGTGCTTGTCCTCTCTCAGGCCGGACCGAAGTTCTGGAACAGGGCTGCATCGCGTTCCAGCTCGCCACTGGCGCGTACCGGCTGGCGCTGGGCAGCGGCAAAATCCAGCATGCGCTGTATGGGCCTGCGGGCGGCCAGGCCCAGCGTCGCATCAAGCTCGATGGCACCGCTGCCTTGCAGCAGGGTCCGCTCCACGCCCGGCAGGCTGTTCATGGCCATCCAGGGGCAGAAGGCGCAGCTTTTGCAGCTGCCGCCCGTGCCCGCCGTCGGGGCAGGCAGAAAGCGCTTGCCCGGATAGCGCTGGCGCATGTCGTGAAGAATGCCCTGGTCGGTGGCGACGATAAAGGTGTCGGTGGGCAGCCTGCCCACGGCGGCGATCAGCTGGGTGGTGGAGCCCACCACATCGGCCAGCGCAGTGACGGCGGCCGGCGATTCGGGGTGAACCAGAATCGCGGCCTCGGGGTGGGTATTGGCCAGGGCCTGCAACTCGTCGGCCTTGAATTCGTCATGGACCACGCAACTGCCCTGCCACAGCAGCATGTCGGCACCGGTCTGTTGCTGGATGTGGCTGCCCAGGTGGCGGTCGGGTGCCCAGAGGATTTTCTCGCCGCGCGCGTGCAGGGCGGCTACGATGTCCTGTCCTACCGACGAGGTGACCACCCAGTCGGCCCGGGCTTTGACGGCAGCGCTGGTGTTGGCATAGACGACCACGGTGCGGTCGGGGTGGGCGTCGCAGAAGCGGCTGAACTCGTCGGCCGGGCAGCCCAGGTCCAGAGAGCAGGTGGCATCGCCGTCGGGCATGAGCACGGTCTTCTCGGGGCTGAGGATTTTTGCGGTCTCGCCCATGAAGCGCACGCCGGCCACGATCAGGGTCTTGGCGGGATGGTTGGCACCAAAGCGCGCCATCTCCAGGGAGTCGCCCACGCAGCCGCCGGTATCGCGTGCGAGGTCCTGCAATGCACCGTCCACATAGTAGTGGGCGACCATGACGGCATTGCGTTCCTTGAGAAGAGCCTTGATGCGCTGCGCCGTCTCGCGCTGCTGCTGGCGGTCTTGCTGCGGCAGCACCCTGGCCCAGGCCTGGCCTGTGCTGCACTGGCTGCTGCTGCCCGGTGCGGGCTGGTCGAATTCCACGGTTCTGATCGTCATCGTCTCCATCCTGAGTTGCGCTGTTAAATATTTATACTCAATCTGAGTATTATTAAAACCGCTTTTTTTGAATTTGTCATCAGGGAGACAAATTAGGCTGGATGGCGTTGCTTTTCAGCGCAGTCAGTGCTTGGGAAGACAATCCAGAGTATGGATGGATCGCTTATTCAGCAATGACTTGATGCTTCTGAAAAATGAGCAAATGGAAGATGCTCAGGTGGGTTGCCTGAGCAGGTGCTGGCGCAGGGCCAGGCGGGTGGCGGCCAGATCCCAGCCGCCCCAGCCGCAGGATTTGAAGAGTACAGGCTTCGTGGAGCGCGACCAGTCCTGATGCACCACGGCGGCCAGCGTGGGCAGGGTGTCGACCTCGATGCCGGCCTGCAGCAGGTCGCCGGCCTCGTGCGCAGCATCGGCGGTGTCTACGACGATCTGGCCCTGGTGCAGAAAGCGCCGGCACAACTCGGGATCCAGTTCCACCATTTGCGGCGTGAAGGCGCCGACAGCGCAGACAAAGGCATCGGGTCTTGCCGCCTCATGCAGCACCACGGCCTGCGCGGGCGTGCAGGTCACGATCAGCGGGCAGTGCCGGGCGGCTTCCTCCAGGTCGTCGGTGATGCGCGCATGCAGACCCAGGTCGCGGGCCTCGTCTGCAAGCCGCTGCGCGCTGCTGGCACTGCGCGAGTGAATCCAGACCTCCTGCGTGCCAAGGCCCTGGGCAAAAGCCTGCAGATGGGCGCTGCCCTGCACGCCGGCGCCGACGATGAGCAGGGCGCCTTGAGGCCTGGGGGCCAGGCGGCGCGCTGCCAGCAGCGATACGGCTGCGGTGCGTCTGGCCGTGACGGTGGGGCCGTCCAGAATCAGTTGACGCACTCCGGTCGCTGCATCAAAAACCACGATATCGCCCTGAATGGTAGGTCTGCCCATCCGGGCATTGCCTGGCGTGAAACTGATGAGCTTGGTCATGACCACCTGGCCATCGGTGGCCGGCATGCAGAACAGGCAATTGCCCGCAGCCGTCGGCATGACGATGCGTGGCGGAACCGAGACACTACAACTGTTTTGCAGCTGGCGCAAAAGTGCTTCGATCTCATCGGCCAGGGCGGACCATGGCAGCAGTGCGGCAGTGGCGCGGGCGTCCAGAGACGCTGTCGAGGGCTGGGTCTGGGCATTCATGGGCAGTCGTATGGGGGCAGCGGACAAGCTTCTGAGCTTACAGAATTGCAAGCCCGGCCCGGTGTTGACCGACAGAATCTCGCTGCACGAACGCTTCTGGCGAAGGCTGCCAGCGCGCACAATAGCCACTGTCTTATCCATCGATTCTGTCGTACACATGTTTGGCTTTTCTCCCCGCTCCGGGCAACGCAAGGACCCTACCTGGACACAAGCGCCTTCCAGCCGTGGTCATGTAGAGCCTGTCTGGCGGGATGGCGGCTCGGCTGCAAGCTATGAGCCGACCCAGCAGCAGGCGGCAGCACCGCGCAAATCCTCTTCGGCCAAGCTCTGGGTATCGGCGGCCCTGGCGGTGGTGGGCCTGCTGGCAGTGGCCTTTCTGTTTCTGAGTATGGTCGATGTGGTGGAGGAACAGGTAGCCCGCAACCAGCCTCAGTCGATGCCTGGCGCGCCGGGCGTGCCCTTGACTGCCGGCCGCTGAACACCAGGCCAAACGTCAACAATGCTGCGCTGCAGCTTGACTGAGGTGGCAAAAGCACAGCTTGATACCTGCATTCGGAGCCGCAGCCCTTAATATCGCCACCCGGCGCAGGCCGCGTGCAACACAGCTAAGGAGTAAGCACCATGAGATGGGAAGGTAACCGCGAGTCGGACAACGTCGAGGATCGCCGTGGAGACGGTGGTGGTGGTGGCGGTGGTTTTCCCATTGGTGGTCGCAGCATCGGCATCGGCACCGTGGTGCTGGCGCTGATTGGCTGGGGCGTGTTCGGCATCAACCCGCTGACCACGATTGGCGTTCTCTCCGGTGGTGGCTCGCCCCAGGTGCAGCAGGCTCCAGCGCATCGCCCGGCTGGCGATGACCAGGGGGCCAAGTTTGTCTCCACGGTGCTGGCTTCAACCGAGGATGTCTGGACCCAGATCTTCCGTGAGGGCGGTGCTCAGTATCAGAACCCCAAGCTGGTGCTGTTCACCGGCGTGACGCGCACGGCTTGCGGCACGGGACAGTCAGCCATGGGGCCGTTTTACTGCCCGGGTGACTACAAGGTCTATCTGGACATGGACTTCTTCAACACCATGAGCCGCCAGCTTGGTGCTCCCGGCGAATTTGCGCGCGCTTATGTGGTTGCCCATGAAGTGGGCCACCATGTGCAGAACCTGCTCGGCATCTCGGGCAAGGTGGACAGCATGCGTGGCCGTGTCAGCGAACGGGAGCAAAATGCCATGTCCGTGCGCCTGGAGCTGCAGGCCGACTGCCTGGCCGGCATCTGGGCCAACAAGTCGCAGCAGGCCAAGAGCTGGCTGGAGCAGGGCGATATCGAGTCGGCGATGAATGCCGCACAGCAGATCGGCGACGACAAGCTGCAGCGCGAAGCCACGGGCACGGTGCGTCCCGACAGCTTTACCCATGGCTCCAGCGCCCAGCGTGTGCGCTGGTTCACCCAGGGCTACAAGAGCGGCAGCGTCAAGGCCTGCGATACCTTCGCAGCTCAGTCGCTTTGAGCCACAAGCTGGCCTGAACCAGGCGTGTGCACTGTCACACGCCTTTGTTTTTGGGGCGGCAGAATGTGAAAATCCGGGTTATCCCGATAGATTGCACGGGATATTGGCAAGGCTTTTTACGCGTGAAAACAGAGGGGGCGAAGGCTTTTCATCTGCAGAAAATCACAAAGCCAACGCGAAAAACCCACTCGGTGCGACAATAACGCCCTCAATGACAAGCTCTTTCTCCAATCTTCACTTGGCTGAGCCCCTGGCACGCGCAGTGGCCGACATGGGCTATGAGTCCATGACTCCGATTCAGGCGCAGGCCATTCCGGTGGTATTGACCGGCAAGGACGTCATGGGCGCAGCCCAGACCGGCACAGGCAAGACGGCGGCTTTCTCCCTGCCCCTGCTGCAGCGCCTGATGCGCCATGAAAACGCCTCGGCATCGCCTGCCCGCCATCCGGTGCGTGCCCTGGTGCTGCTGCCCACGCGTGAGCTGGCCGACCAGGTGGCACAACAGATTGCCCTGTACGCCAAGTACACCAAGCTGCGCAGCACCGTGGTGTTTGGTGGCATGGATATGAAGCCCCAGACCATCGAGCTGAAAAAAGGCGTCGAGGTGCTGGTGGCCACGCCCGGTCGTCTGCTGGACCACATCGAGGCCAAGAATGTGGTGCTCAATCAGGTGGAGTATGTGGTGCTGGACGAGGCCGACCGCATGCTGGATATCGGCTTTCTGCCCGATTTGCAGCGCATCCTCTCCTATCTGCCCAAGAGCCGCACCACGCTGCTGTTCTCGGCCACGTTCTCGCCCGAGATCAAGCGTCTGGCCGGCAGCTATCTGCAGGATCCTGTGACCATCGAGGTGGCTCGTCCCAACGAGACTGCATCCACCGTGGAGCAGCGCTTCTACAAGGTCACGGATGACGACAAGCGTTACGCGATTCGTTCCGTGCTCAAGGAGCGCGACATTCGCCAGGCCTTCATCTTCTCCAACAGCAAGCTGGGTTGTGCGCGTCTGACGCGTGCCCTGGAGCGTGACGGTCTGCGTGCCGCCGCACTGCATGGAGACAAGAGCCAGGACGAGCGCCTGAAGGCGCTGGAAGCCTTCAAAGCCGGCGAGGTGGATCTGCTGGTCTGTACCGATGTGGCCGCGCGAGGTCTGGACATCAAGGACGTGCCCGCAGTCTTCAACTACGACGTGCCTTTCAATGCGGAAGACTATGTGCACCGCATCGGCCGTACCGGCCGAGCCGGCGCATCGGGCCTGGCAGTGACTCTGGTGACCGATCATGACAGCCGCAATGTGGCCGACATCGAAAAGCTCACCAAGAAGAAGATCGAAGTCGAGCCCGCGCCCATGCTGGATTTCCGTCCCGCACGCCGCAGCCGCAGCGACGAGGAGTATCGTCCGCGTCGCGAGCGCGAATTCGATGCAGCATCGCGTGGTGGTCATGCGCATCGTCCATCGCGCATGGCCCAGCGTCCTGTCAATCTGGATCCGTTCTTTGACAAGCCCTATGAGGCCAGCAGCGTCAGCGAGACCGCATCCTGGGACAGCAAGCATGCAGCCCCGGTCAAGAGCACAAGCATCAAGCCCAAGCGCAAGATTGCCGCTTTGTTCAAGGCTCCCGTCGTGGCTTCCTGAACACGGGGTCATCGCGCCACAAGAAACGCCTGCGGATGCAGGCGTTTCTTTTTTGAAGCATCAGCCCTTGCTGCCAGGCACCTGAGCCTGTGGGCACTGCAGCTGTATCAGCTCTCGTTCGTTCATGCGCTCCCCGATTCTCATCATGCTGAGGCAGCCTCCCCAGACGCAACCGGTGTCCATGGCCATCAGATCGGTCCGGTTGACATGGCCCAGCGTGGACCAGTGCCCAACAGCCATGGGTGTATCGGCAGTGAGCCGGCCCGGCACATCGAACCAGGGCATCAGTCCTTCGGGTGCGTGATCGGCGGATTCCGCGCTCTCAAAATCCATGACGCCGTCGGCACTGCAAAAACGCAGGCGGGTAAAGGCGTTGACGATGCAGCGCAGCCGGTCATCGCCTTGCAGGTCGGTGGACCAGCGATCGGGCTGGTTGCCATACATATTCTGCAAAAAACGCCCATGGTCGGCATGCTGGAGCACGGCCTGAACTTCGGTGCTCAAGGCCACGGCATCCTGCACATTCCATTGAGGAAGCACGCCGGCATGCACCATGAGAAGGTTCTCACCCAGCGCATTGGTGTGCAGGCGAGCCAGAGGCTGCTGGCGCAGCCAGTGCAGCAGGGCATCGCAATCGGGTGCGCTCAGAACCTGGGCCAGAGTGTCGCGCTTGCTTTGACGGCGAAGCCCCCGGGCTGCGGCCAGCAGGTGCAGGTCGTGATTGCCGAGCAGAGGGCGAATGGCATCGCCGCCCTGCATGCAGCGGCGCAATACCTCGGCGGATTTGGGGCCGCGATTGACAAGGTCGCCGAGCACGTAAAGTGTGTCCCGACTTGCGGAAAAATCCACGGTTTGCAATAAGCGCTCGAAAGCGTCATCGCAGCCCTGGATGTCCCCGATACAGTAAAGTGCCATGGTCTTCTTTCTGGTGGACGAGTCAGGGATTTTCTGCTGTTTGCATTGCTGACACTGCTTAACGGGGTGTTTGTAATGTCGAAACTGGCATTGGCCTTCCGATTGCAGGGCAGGATTGCCAGCTTTGGCAAAGTTCGTGAGCAGGACGCCCAAGCTGTGCTGGAGTTGCTTGAGAGTCCACGCAGTTTCTGTCTTTCGTGCAGCTTGGAATTACCTCCATCGGACGCTCAGCGGTATTGGGGTGGGGTTGCGGTCAGCGATGGATTGGCCGTTTGGCTGATATCTCCGGGAATATCGGAAAAGAGAGCAACCATTTCGGCAACGACTATCGTCGTAACTGCTATTACATTTATAACGATTATCTTTGGAGAGCTGGCTCAAAAGCGTATCGGGCAGCCCTATTCAGAGCTGGTTTCGGCATGGCAAGGCGCTCCATGGCCTGGGTTGCATCTATCGCAAAGTCCTTTGTGCGTTTGTTGTCATTTTCAACGCATGTCATATTGACTTTGCTGCGGATTAGTGAGTTCGCCTGTGCAGCAATGACCGAGGAAGAAATCGCAGCTGGTTTGGAGCAGGGGCGTCAGCCGGGTTTGATGGAGGTGCATGAACATCAGGCGGCGTAAGCGTATTTCATTTAGACGATATTTATTTGACGTATTTAATGTTTTTTTGCGCCGATATGTATTGTCTGGGTGGCGAAATGGCGATGCTTCAGGTTCTGCAGGCCTGTGCCTGGTTGTTGCCCGGATGGAGAGCTGGGAAGACATCCTGGTTACTGCATGCCGCAGCCCGCTGGATGAGATGCAAGGCATCATCGGCGTGCCCAATAGGCCGGTAGTCGCTGAGAAATCACAAGACTTGCAAGGAGAGCAGGCGCTGGCTTTGAAATTTTTGCCTAAGACTTGGTGCGAGATGAGGTGGCTGGATCAACTGCGTGCCAATGCAGGGAGCGGGGTGTTTGTCGTCGAGGAATATGGGGCGGAGCAGAGCATCACGACATCGCATGGTTGGCTCTAAGTCAGTGCCAGAGAGCTTTGCTCCTTGGAGGAGGCTGAGGCCTGGGCAACTCGCAGAGAAGACGGATTCTGACTGCTCAAGGTGCTGGTGCCTATTCAGAATTGAAGGCCGGGCTGACTATTTGAGTATTGCCAGGCGAAGGCTGGGGGCACCATAAAGCGCCGGCCGGGTTATTCCCTGCCACAGCAGCCATTTGCCCGGTCTGGAGTGATTTGGATGAAAGCGTATCGACAAGATATTGGCAGCTCCGGAGGCTGAATAGCTATTTATTAACACGTAGTTGCATTTTATAAATATTCTGAATTGTGGTTTTTGCTTACTCAGAAAATTATGAATTTGAAATTCCGGCATTTATAATGAATCCACTTTAATCAACCAAGAAGCGCAAATCATGAGCACTTACAAGGAACTCCTGAAGCAGAGAGAAGAGCTGGAACAGCAAATCAACGAAGCCCGTTCGCGTGAACTGGCCGAAGCCGTGAGCAAGGTTCGCGGCCTGATTGCCGAGTACGGCTTGACTGCTGAAGATGTTTTCCCTCCCGCTCGCGCGCGCTCTTCCGCCAATGCTGGCGCCAAGGTGGCTCCCAAGTATCGTGATCCTGCAACGGGTCAGACCTGGACCGGCCGCGGCAAGCCACCAAAGTGGATTGCAGACCAGGATCGCGAAAAGTTCGCCATTTGATCTGCTTTTGCGCACGTTGAAAGAGCCCGCCTTGGCGGGCTTTTTTCATGGCTGCAAGGTTTGCGGCAGCGCAAACAAGAGTTCTCTTCGATGCTGATGACTAAGCGGCACAATAAGAGTCCATGAACAAGCAGGTGTTGATTGCGGGGGGCGGTATTGGCGGTCTGGCAGCAGCCATTGCGGCGGTGCGGGCTGACTGGGATGTGCGCCTGTTCGAGCGTGCAGCGCAGTTTTCCGAAGTCGGAGCCGGTATTCAGCTGGGACCCAATGTGGTGCGCTGTCTTCAGGCATGGGGGCTGCAGCGATCGTTGCAGCAGGTCGTGGCCTGTCCTTTGTCCTTGCGAGCCTGCAGTGCCGTGACGGGACAAGAGCTGGGGCGATTGCCCCTGGGCGCAGATATGGTGCAGCGCTATGGAGCCAGCTACCTCACCATTCATCGCGCCGACCTGCACCAGATTCTGCTGGAGGCCTTGCAGGCTCTGCCAGAGGCTCACCTCAACCTCGACCAGTTCGTCAGCAGCTATAGCCAGCAGGACGGCGTGGTCACCATTCGCACCAGTACCGGCAAGCTCATCGAGGGCGATGCCCTGATCGGCGCTGATGGCGTGCGCAGTGCCGTGCGTGCACAGATGCTGGGTGATGGCCCGCCGCGTGTGACCGGGCACCTGGCCTACCGTGCCCTGGTGCATCAGGCCAATCTGCCCAAGCGCTTGCGCACCAGCGAGGTCACGGCCTGGCTGGGGCCGCAATTGCACGCCATTCAGTATCCCGTGCGCCGGGGCGAGCTGCAGAATCTGGTGGTCATTGTGCAGGGGCCGGCCCCCGAGGATCTGGACAGCTGGAATCACTCGGCCAATCTGCCCGATCTGCTCCAGCATCTTCAGGGCGCATGCGCTTACCTGCAGGATCTGGTTCAACATGTTCCCGATGTGGGCGGTGAATGGCGTTTGTGGCCGGTGGCCGACCGGCAGCCGGTGTCGTCAGAGGCCCAGATGGCGCAGGGCCTTGTAGCTCTGCTGGGCGATGCGGCCCATCCCATGCGTCCCTATCTGGCGCAGGGTGCGGGCATGGCCATCGAGGATGCAGCCGAGTTGCAGAGTGCTCTGTCCATGCATGATCTGGATGTCAGTCTGCGGCTGCGCCGCTATGCGCTGAATCGCTGGCAGCGCAATGCCAGGGTGCAGGAACGCTCGCTGCGCAATGGCCGGATCTTCCATGCGACAGGGCCTGTTCGCTGGGGGCGCGATCTGTCGCTGCGCGCCCTGGGCGGGCGCATCATGGATGTGCCCTGGCTCTATGAGGGCGCGCTCTAGCAACCGGTTGCCATAACCGGAATGGTTTTTGCGCCGCTGCCTGCCTGGCAGATAGACAGCTTCAATTGCTGGCCTTGTGCAGCAGCGGCGAAGGTTTGATGAGCTGGTAAGCCAGCACGCCGCTGCCCAGCATGGCGGCAATCATCAGCATCACGGCTTGATAGATGTCGGCATTCTGGCGTTCCGCAACGCCTGCGACCAGACCGGACAGCCACTGCATGAGCGCGGCTCCGAGAAACATGGCCATGGTGAAGATGGACAGTGCGCGTCCCGTCGCGGCCGGTGGGTAGGAGGAGCGCACATCGGCATAGATCAGCGTGCCGTAGCCCGACAGCACGCTCATGACCAGCAGCAGCAGCACGCTGCCTACGGATTGGTGGAGCAGGGCCAGTGCTACAAAAACGGCTGCCATGAGCAGCGCAAAGCGTGCAATGCGCTGGCGACGCCTGGCCGGACCGGGGTCCAGCCGGCCGAACATGGAAGGCACAAACAGCGAAATGACGGAGCAGGCCAGGGCCACATTGCCGGTCGTGACCAATGAAAACTGGTAGCGATCCATCAGCATGGGACTGAGCCAGAGGCCGCGCACGGTGAGAAACGAGGCATAGCTGACCATGCCCAGCAGCACAATGCCCCAGGTATGGGGCAGCAGCAGCAGGCTGCCAAAACCCTGCAGCGCCTGCATGAAGCCGGGCTTGGGCTGGGAGTCCGCAGGAAGCTCGGGCTCGTGCACCTTGAAGAAAATCAGCAGCCAGGACAGCGCACTCAGCACCGCCAGCAGCGCAAAGCCGGCGCGCCAGCCCATGTGCTGCACCAGCCAGGCCATGGGTGTGCCGGTAAACAGCAGGCCCAGCCCGCCCAGGCCAAGGCCTATGCCCGAGAGGTAGGCAAATTTATCGGCCGGAAAGTGGCGCGCGATGAACATGGTGCTGGCCAGAAAGGCGGGCGAGCAGCCCACGCCGATCAGCAGCTGACCCAGCATCAGCCAGGAATAGCTGGGTGCGAGTGCGGACAGCGCGGCGCCCGCAATCGACAGCGGAAAGGCCAGCAGCACGGTGCGGCGCAGCCCATAGATATCCATGCCTATGCCCATGAGCAGCTGGGCCACGCCGAAGGACAGCGCAAACAGCCCGGCAAACGATCCCAGCGACTGCGCGGACAGGCCGAAGTCCGTGCGCAGACCGTCGGCGATGATGGAGGTGACGGTTCTGAAGGCCTGGCTCAGAGCAAAGCCAGTGAGCAGGCAGACCAGCATGGCCCAGGCGGAAGAGTCGGGCTTGGGGCTGGTGTTCGGCGCAGCCTCGGCGGCGCTGTGATCGGAGGGCATGGGCAGTTTGTTGCGATGTTAGGTTTTGCACGGAGCCTAAAGAATTCAGGCTGCCCGCGCTGTCACGAAAGAGCAGCAGGGGCAGCCTGAATGGCGATGGCCTTGATGACCGGCCTACAGCTCGGTGCGCAGGCTCCAGATCTCGGGGAACAGCACCACGTCCAGCATCTTCTTGAGATAGCTCACGCCGCCGGTGCCGCCCGTGCCGCGCTTGAAGCCGATGACGCGCTCCACCGTGGTCAGGTGGCGGAAGCGCCAGAGGCGGAAGGCATCCTCGATATCGGCCAGCTTTTCTCCCAGCTGGTACAGATCCCAATACTTGTGCGGATCGCGGTAGACGGTGATCCAGGCCTGTTTCACGCCCTCGCTGGCCTCATAGGGCTGGGTCCAGTCGCGCTGCAGGCGGTCGGCAGGCACGGCGATGCCTTCGCGGGCCAGCAGCTGCAGGGCCACGTCGTACAACGATGGCGATTCGTAGGCGGCCTGCACCTGGGCCAGCAGATCGCTGCGGTGGGCGTGGGGCTGGAGCATGGCCGCGTTCTTGTTGCCCAGTGCGAACTCGATGCAGCGGTACTGGTAGCTCTGGAAGCCGCTGGAGTTGGCCAGATAGGGGCGCATGGCCGAGTACTCAGGCGGTGTCATGGTGGACAGCACGGTCCAGGCGCTGACCAGCTGCTCCATGATGCGCGAGACGCGCGCCAGCATCTTGAAGGCATCGGGCTTGGTCTCGCCCGATGCATTGGCAATGGCTGCCGTAGCCGCGCGCACCTCGTGCAGCATCAGCTTCATCCACAGCTCGCTGGTCTGGTGCTGCACGATGAACAGCATCTCGTCATGGGCGGGCGACAGCGGATGCTGGGCCGTGAGAATCTGGTCCAGATGCAGATAGTCGCCATAGCTCATGTCACGGCTGAAGTCGAGCTGTGCTTTCTCGTCGCGGACGATGGCTGCGCCGCCATGCAGGGGGCAACCGGAGGATTCATTCGTCATGGTCAAATCATCTTTGATAGGTCAGTGCGCGCAGCGTAACCGAATCCGGGCACACAAAGCCTGCAAGAACGTGGATGCAAGCTGCCATAGCTTTGCGTAAAGTCGGGACAGTCACAGACCGATGACAGAAAACGCACTCAGCCGAGATTCACGCCATGCCCAGTCCTCTGCCTTTCGCCGCCACTGCAAATTCGCAAACAGATGAGCGCATGATCCAGTGCTGCCGCTGGCTGGAGAGCGAAGAGCCCATGCCTGGGCTGGAGGAGCTGGCTCAGCGCCTCGGGCTCAGTCCCTGGCAGTTGCACCGCAACTTCAAGCGCGCCACGGGGCTCACGCCCAAGGCCTATGCCAAGGCCCATCGCGGCAGGCATGTGCGTGCCGCGCTGGCGCAGGAGGCCAGCGAGTCGGTCACCGATGCGGCCTATCTGAGCGGCTATGAAGCCAGCAGCAGCTTCTACAAGGACGCCCCGGCCATGCTGGGCATGGCGCCGCAGTCCTATCGCAGGCGCGGCCAGGACCAGCGTATCCGCTTTGCCCTGGCCGAATGCTCGCTGGGCAGCCTGCTGGTGGCCAGCACCGACAAGGGCGTGTGCTGCGTGCTGCTGGGCGATGATCCCCATGCGCTGGTGGACGATCTGCAGCAGCGTTTTGCGGCGGCGCAACTGATCGGGGCCGACGCCCAGTATGAACAGACCGTGGCCCAGGTGGTGGCCCTGATGGAGCAGCCCAGGCTGGGGCTGGCCCTGCCGCTGGATATTCAGGGCACGGCGTTTCAGCAGCGCGTCTGGCAGGCGCTGCAGAGCATTCCGGCCGGCCAGACCGTGAGCTACAGCGAACTGGCCCGGCAGCTGGGCCAGCCCAGCGCAACGCGGGCCGTGGCCAGCGCGGTGGCGGCCAATCCGATTGCAGTGGCAGTGCCCTGTCACCGTGTGCTGCGCAACGATGGCAGCATCTCGGGCTATCGCTGGGGTGTGGAGCGCAAGCGTGCGCTGCTGTTGCGCGAGGCCCAGCAGGCCCAACTCAAGCTCTCTTAAAGAGAGCTGCTATCGCATGCTAATCAGCGTTTTTGGATGGATATTTATCTGAAATCGTTGATTGATGGGCGATAGCAGCTATGAATTTAATGAATGAAGCGCGGGCACGCTCCGACGTTGCCCCTGTGATAGAAAACCGCATGCTGCTTGAAGTCTCCATTGTCCTGCCCGCGCGTTACCGCTTCGATGAATTCGTGCATTTCCATGATCGCGACGAGCAGCAACTGGCTGAGCGGGTCGATGCCGGTGCGCACAGCCTGCACAAGGCCATCATGTGGAAGCGCAGTCCCGCCTTGCTGCAGCTGCAATGGCAGACCGGACAGGTGCAGGCCAACCTGCATGCGCCGCACGCAGAGCCGGCCGAGGCAGACCTGGCCGCGTTGCAGGCCATGGTGAAACGCATGCTGGGGCTGATCTACGCGCCCGACCAGTTGGAGTTGGCGCATGGCGACCACCCCGAGCTGGGCGCGCTGCTGTCGCGCCAGGCCGGCCTGCATGTGCCCGGCTCGCCCACACCCTTCGAGGCGCTGACCTGGGCCATCACCGGCCAGCAGATCACGGTGGCCGTGGCCGTTTCGCTGCGGCGCAAGCTGATCGCGCTGGCGGGCGAGCTGCTGGCGCAAGGCGGGGACATGCCGGCCCTGCACGCCTATCCCGATGCACAGCGCGTGGCGGCCTTGGGGCTGGATGCGCTGCGCGGCGCTGGCTTTTCCCAGGCCAAGGCCCAGACCCTGCTGGCCGTGGCCCAGGCCGTTGCCGAAGGCCGGCTGCCGCTGGACGACTGGGCCGCCCGCAGCGCCGCCGGGCGCTGGAGCGAGGAGGATGTGGCCGCTGCCTCGGCGCAATTGTTGGAGGTCAAGGGCATCGGGCCGTGGACGGTGAACTACACCTTGCTGCGCGGCTATGGCTGGCCCGACGGCAGCTTGCACGGCGATGTGGCGGTGCGCCGGGCCATAGGCTTGCTCACGGGTGGCGACAAACCCGATGCGCGTGCCGCCAGCGACTGGCTGGAACAGTTCAAGCCCTGGCGCGCGCTGGTGGCCGCGCACCTCTGGGCCTCGCTGGCCGACAGCGCCTATTGAGAGGCGACAGGCGGCAGCGCTTCAGAGCGGCGGCGACAGCACCAGCAGCAGCAGGCGTGCGGGCTGGCCCGAGGCGTTGGCCAGCCGGTGCTCGCTGTCCACCACCAGCGTGGCCGTGTCGCCCGCATGCAGCAGCACCTGCTCCTGGGCGGTGAAGACTTCGATGCTGCCTTCGAGCACGTGAAAGACCTCGCGTGTGCCTGCGCGATGGGCCGCGAAATGGCTGGAGACCGCATGTGGCGGAAAGCGGTAATGCACGAGGTTCACACCCGCGCTGGGGCTGGCCAGGGCCAGGCGCTCCACGCCGCTGGCCTCGTCGACAAAGCGCAGATTCTCGCCGGCGCGCGTGATTTGAGCGCTGGGCGCGCTTTGCACCAGCTCGCCCAGCTCGCAGCCCAGGCCCTGCGCAATCGCCATGGCATTGCGCAGGCTGGTGGCCAGCAGGCCGCGCTCCACGCGCGACAGCGCACCCGGCGAAACACCGCTGGCCTGGGCCAGCTGATCCAGTGTGATGCCCAGCTGGGCGCGGCGCGCGCGGACGGCGGCGCCGAAAAGCGCATCCTGCTCCGATGCCTGCGATGCGGTGGTGGAGTTCAAGTCTGGCTCCTTGTCATGGCGTCTGTTCTTGTGTTGAAAATTTTCCCATGAGAAAATAATTTTGCGTATAGGAAATTATTTTTCGAGGATAAATGCAATGTACATGTTTATCAGTGCCTTGCCCGTGGCCACCGTCATCGCCGTCCTGCTGGCGGGCTGGCGCTCGCTGCATGCCGCAGCGCTGGGCGTGGCGGTGGCGCTGCTGGTGATTGCCCTGGCGTTTGCGCAGCCCGCTTCAACATGGCTGGCCGCCGGCATGCACTGGGCGCCAGTGTTGCTGGAAGTGCTGTTGATCGTGGCCGGCGGGCTGCTGCTGTCCGAGGTGCTGCGCGAGTCAGGGGCGCAGAAGGCCCTGGCCGACTGGCTGCTGGCCAGGGCCGGCAGCGGCACGGGCGCCGTGCTGCTGGTGGTGCATGGCATCACGCCGTTTGCCGAGTCGGTCACCGGCTTTGGCGTGGGCGTGACCATAGGCATACCGCTGCTCGCGCACTTCGGGCTGTCGCCGCGCAAGGTGGTGCTCATCGGCCTGCTGGGCCTTTGCGCCGTGCCCTGGGGCTCCATGGGGCCTGGGACGCTGGTGGCGGCCACCATGGCGGGTCTGCCGTTCAAGGAGCTGGGTCAGGCTTCGGCCCTGGTCAGCGTGATTCCGTTTGTCATCACCGGCATGGCGGCGGCGGCTCTGGCGAGTGCGCCGGGCCGTCGCTGGCCGGCTCTGCTGCAGGGCCTGCTGTCGGGTCTGTTGCTGACGGCAGCCGTGGCTCTGGTGAATACCCTGGCCGGCACGGCGCCTGCGGGAGCGCTCGGTGCCTTGCTGGTGGTGGGCTGGCATCTGCTGCGCCTGCGCGTGTCGCGGGCGGACGCGGACAAGCCGCCTCTGAGCGCGCCGGGGCGGCGTGCGCTGGCCGCCTATGCGCTGCTGCTGGGCGGTGTGCTGGCGGCCGCAGCGCTGCTGCGCACCCTGGAACTGCCCGCTACCTGGCATGGGCTGGCCTCGCCGGGGCTGTGGCTGCTGGTGGCAGCGGTTTTTTTCACGCGAGGCCGGCCGGCGCGCCCATCGCTGGCAAAGGTCTGGCGCTCCTGGCTGCAGGTGGCGCCGGTCACGGCGCTGTTCATTGTGCTGGGCGTGCTGATGGCGGTTTCGGGCATGGCCGCGCAACTGGCGCAAGCGCTGGCCCGCAGCGGGCCGCTGTATCTGCTGGCTGCACCCTTTGTGGGAGCGCTGGGTGGCTTCGTGACCGGCTCCAATACCGGGGCCAATGCCATGTTCGCGGCCACGCAGGCCGAGATCGCCCAGGCGCTGGGCGCGCCGCTGCTGCCATTCATGGCCGTGCACAACGTCAGTGCCTCGCTGCTGCTCATGGCTTCGCCCGGCAAGGTGGAGATGGCGGTGCAACTACTGGCGCAAGGCGCTGCCCAGCGGCGCTGGGTGCAGCAAAGCGTGCTGATGCTGGACCTGGCCGCCGTGGCTCTGATGGGCGTGCTCAATTGGAGCTGGGCGCGGGCCTGATCGGAGGTCGCCCGGCCCGCCCCCGGTGCCTGCTTCAGGTCACGGCGTGTACGGTATTGAACTCGGGTCGTTGCCATTCGCCCGATTCCAGCACCTGGCGCAGATGCTCGACGGCATTCCAGACATCGGCAAAGCCCACATACAGCGGCGTGAAGCCGAAGCGCAGAATGTCCTTGTGCCTGCCCGTGCCGCCGTCGCCCTTGCGGAAATCACCGATCACGCCGCGTGCAATCAGTGCCTGGACAATGGCGTAGGCGCCGCTGCCCTGGCCATTCACGCCCAGGCCTTCTTCCCGGGTCAGGCAGACCTGGGAGCCGCGTGCCGCATGTTCGCGCGGTGTCGCCAGACCCAGGCCATGGTCCTGGCAGCGCTCTTCCACGAGCTGGATGAACAGATCGGTCAGCGCCAGCGATTTCTTGCGCAGCGCGGCCATGCCGCCGAAAGCCTCGGCTTCGGTGTAGATGTCGATACCGCACTGCAGCACGCTCATGCTGATCATGGGCTGGGTGCCGCAGAGATAGCGCTGTATGCCCTGGGCGGGGTGGTAGTCGGGCACGAACTTGAAGGGCTCGGCGTGGCCGAACCAGCCCGACAGCGGTTGCCAGAAACGGTTGATCAGGCGCGGATGCGCCCAGACAAAGGCCGGCGCGCCGGGGCCGCCGTTGAGGTATTTGTAGCTGCAGCCCACGGCAAAGTCGGCATCGGCGCCCTTGAGGTCCACGGGCACGGCACCTGCGCTGTGGCACAGATCCCAGACGCAGAGAATGCCTTTGGCATGGGCGGCGGCCGTGACGGCTGCCATATCGTGCATGGCGCCCGTGCGGTAGTTGACATGGGTGAGCATGGAGATCGCCACATCGGTCTGCAGCGCGCCGGCGATTTCCTCGGGTTCGAGCAGCACCAGTTCCAGGCCGTATTCCTGGCAGACGGACTGGGCGATATAGAGATCGGTCGGGAAGTTGCTGCGCTCGCTGATCAGCTTTTTGCGGCCGGGCGCATCTTCGCGGGCGATGCGTGCAGCAGCGCTCAGCACCTTGTAGAGATTGATGGAGGTGGTGTCGGTGAACACCAGCTCGCCCTGGCCCACGCCCAGCCAGGGTGCGAACTGGTTGCCAAGGCGCTCGGGCAGCGTGATCCAGCCCGCCTTGTTCCAGGAGGTGATGAGGTCCTGGCCCCATTCCTGTGTCACCACTTCGGCCGCGCGCGCGGCGGCGGCCTTGGGCTGGGCGCCCAGGGAATTGCCGTCCAGGTAGATCATGCCCTGGGGCAGGGCAAAGCGTTCGCGCAGCGCGCGCAGCGGGTCCTGGGCGTCCAGAGCCTGGCAGTCTTGCAAAGTGGTCATTGTCTTCCTTCTCTCATTTTGATAGCTACTGACGATGATTGTGTCTACGCCAGAGCCGGTTCTGATTCAAATATGGCTGGACTCGAATTCGCCCATTGTGTCCGAGACCGGGGCGGCCCCGCTGCCTCGCACCAAGCGCATCAGAGCAGGCTGCGCAACACGGCACGCACCGGCGAGGCATCGGCTTCGGTGAGTTTGAGTGGCAAGGCGATCAGCTCATAGTCGCCTTCGCTCACTGCATCGAGCACCAGGTTCTCCAGCACGCGCAGGCCGCGCTGGCGGATCACCATATGGCTGTCCAGGCTCTTGCTGCTGGCGGGGTCAATGCTGGCAGTGTCTATGCCGATCAGCTTGACACCCAGGTCGGCCAGCTTTCGCACGGTTTCGGGGGCATAGGCGGCGAGGTCGGCATCCCAGCCGGTGGGCGCTTTCTCGTAGGTGCGCACCAGCACGCGCGCGGGCAGGCCGGCATCGATGGCGTGCGCTATGTGACGCCATTCGATCAGCGGCCCGCAGCCCATGGCGTGGATCACGCGGCAGGGGCCGAGAAAGGCATCCAGATCGACGGCGCCAATGGCCGCGCCCTGCGCATCGTAGTGCAGCGGCGCATCGGCATGCGCGCCCACATGGGGCGAGAGATGAATGGCGCTGACATTGACCGGGCAGCCCGGGCCAATGCTGGCCACCCATTCCTGGCTATAGGGCGTGTCGCCCGGGAACACCGGTGCGGCAGGATGAATGGCAGGAGAAATATCCCAGATCTGGCGTGTCATGGTGGAGGCAAGCATAGTTACTACAGGCTGGCATGTGTGGGCAGGGACACCGAGCAAGGGCCGCCCCGCAGCGATGGTGTCGTCCTCCTCCCGTAGCGCGCAGCGCGTAGAGAGAGGGGGAAGCGGCGGGGCCGCCGCTCAGGGGGTGACCTTCTTTTTCCTATACCAAAGAGCATAGACCAGCACCAGCACGATCAGAAACGGCACGCCCACCAGCACGGTGGTGTGGAACTCCTTGGTAAACAGCGTGGTGACGATCACGCCCGCCATCAGCAAGGCGCCTACCAGGGTCAGCACGGGAAAGCCCCACATGCGGAACTCCAGCTTCTGGCCAGGATGCTCGCGCTGCCAGCGCGGGCGGAAGAACAGATGGGTCACGAACACCATGAACCAGGCAAACATGGCGCCGAACATGGCAATCGACATCATCAGCTCCAGCGACTGCTCGGGCTTGAGCACGTTGAGCACCATGGCCACGGCCATGCCCAGACAGGAGACGGCAATCGCGCCCAGCGGCACTCCGCTTTTGCTGAGCTTGCTCAGACCCTTGGGGGCATAGCCGCCGCGCGAGAGGCTGAACATCATGCGCGAGGTGACGTAGAGCTGGCTGTTCATGGCCGACAGCGAGGCCAGCAGCACCACGAAGTTGAGGGCCGCGGCCGCGCCGGGGATCTGCAAAATCTCCATCACCTTGACGAACGGGCTCTTGTCCGTGCCCGCATGGCTCCAGGGCACGACGGCCAGCATCAGTGCCAGCGATAGCAGATAGAACAGCACCAGGCGCAGCACCGTGGTACGGAAGGCGCGGGTCACGGCCTGCTTGGGGTTCTGGGCTTCGCCGGCAGCAATGGCAATGGATTCCAGGCTCAGATAGCTGAAGATGGCCACGATCACGCCGACCCAGGTGCCCCACCAGCCGTTGGGGAAGAAGCCGCCATCAACAAAGTAGTTGTCGAAGCCCACGCCCTCGGGTCGGGTGCCGAAGACCACATAGGCAGCAATCAGGATGAAGGCCACGATGGCGATGACCTTGACCATGGAGAACCAGTACTCGACCTGGCCGAAGGCCTTGACGCTGGTGGCATTGACGGCGGCCAGCAGGGCCGAGAACAGCGCCACCCATACCCATTGCTCCACGGCCGGGAACCAGTAGGCCATGTACTTGCCCACGGCCGTGACCTCCATGCCCACGGCCAGCACCACGGCACCCCAGTAGGCATAGCGCACCACAAAGCCGGCCAGAGGGCTGATGTAGTGCTCGGCGTAGGCGCCGAAGGAGCCCGAGGTGGGGTGGGCCACGGTCATCTCGGCCAGGCATCCCATGAGCAGCAGGCCGATGAAGGCGCCGATGGCGTAGCTGATGAGCACGCTGGGGCCGGCAAAGCCGATGGCAAAGGCGCTGCCCATGAAGAGACCGGTACCGATGGCGCCACCGATGGCGATCATGGTCATCTGGGCCGAGTTCAGGTGCTGCTGCAGGCCTGTCTCGCGTTGCTGAATACTGTCAAAGTTGGCCATTGCTGACTTGCGCGTGCGAAAAATCGAAGCGGCAAGTATCCCGCGAATGACCGGCTGCGGCGGCGTGGCGGCGAATGCCCCTGACCCGGCCGGCTCAGCGCTGCGTGCCGGCGTAGTTGCCGGGCGTCAGCGCATGATGGGCCTTGAAGGCGCGCTGCATGTGGGCCTGGTCGGCAAAGCCCATCTGATGAGCGACCGAGGCCAGGGGCTCGCCCTGGGCCAGCAGGTGGCGCACGCCATTGAGGCGCAGGTTGAGGCGGTAGGCCCCGGGCGTGACGCCGGTGACGGCCCTGAAGCGGCGGATGAAACGGCTGGGGCTCATGCCGCAGCGCAGGGCCAGGGCCTGGACGCTGGTTTCGTCTTCGGGGCTGCGGTGCATATGCTGCAGCGCGGGTAGCACGGCATCGGCGGGCTGGGGCACTGGGGCAGCGGAGTCGGCGGCGCGGCCCAGCAGCAGCAGGAAATCCACCAGCGATTGCCCGTGCTGCTGCAGGTCCGAGTCCGTGGCGCTGCCGGCAAGCGGCTGGCAGAGACTGTCAGCCCAGCGCGAAATGGCCGGCTCGTGCAGCGCGCGTTGGGCAAAGCGCAGGGCGCCGACGCCGAGCCGCTCATGCACCCAGTCGGCCTGTACGAACAGCATGCGGTAGGACCAGGGCTGCAATGTCTCGGGGTTGCAGGCATGCCAGTGGCCGGGCTCGATCAGCACCACGCTGCCCGCGCTCAATGTTTCGGGGCCATCATCGTGAAGAAACAGGGTCTCGCCCTCATCCACAATGCCTATGGAGTACTGCGCATGTGCATGCAGCCGGTAGCTGAAGCAGGACTGGCGGCTGATGCGCAGCTCGGCCCAGGGCAGGGCCGGGTGGCGGTGGAAGCGGTGGCTGGGGGCTGGCATGGCAGCGTCATCATGCCAGCATGCTGACCACGCTTGCCACCAGCACCATGGCCAGGGCCTGGTTCAGTCGCTGCTGGCGCAATGGGGTGCTCAGCCACCGGGTCAGTGCGTGGCCCAGCGCGGCCCAGCAGCCAACGCCGAGCAGGCAGGCCAGCAAGGAGACGCTGCAAAACAGCAGCAAGGCGGTTGGCAGCGAGACCTGCTGCGCGGCCAGCGGGGCGACAAACATGCCGATGCCCGAAAGCGCCACCAGCCAGGCCTTGGGGTTGAGGCTCTGAATGGCAATGCCTTGCACGAACGCTCCGCCTGGACCGGCCGGCAGTGATGCGGGGGCGCTCTCCCTGGCCGCCCGGCCATGGGTCCCGGGGGCATTGGCCAGCTGCCAGGCCAGCCAGAGCAGATAGAGAGCACAGACGCGCGGCGCCCAGCGCAGCAGCTCTGGCTGCTTGAGCAGCCATTGCCCGCTCTGGCCCATCAGCCAGACGATGACGGCGTAGCTGAGGCTGGCTCCCAGTACATAGCAGAAGGCGGCGCCAGCGCGGCCGTTGCCATGGCGCAGGGCCAGCACGTTCACCGGCCCTGGCGTGATGGCGCCGGCCAGTGCAAATCCGGCCATGGCCAGAACAGAAGAAAGCATGGACAAACCTGAAACAAGAGGTCGCCAGTCTGAGTCCTTGGCTTTTCCAGGTATTGAACAAAATTGCGCCTTTGCTTGGTTAACAAGTGCAAAACGGCTCTTTTCGACCGACACAAGAAGGTGACTTGCGTTACGCTTGAATGCTTTCGCGAACCTGACCCCCGTCCCATCTTCCATGTCATCCGCAGCAGCTTCTAGCCCATCCCGAGTCTGGCCGGCCGTACGCATGGTGGGGCGTGCAGACATGGGTCGACAGCGCAGCAATAACGAAGACTCGGTGGGGCTGGAGCCGCAGGCCAGGCCCTGGCCGGTTGCCGTGCTGGCCGACGGCATGGGCGGCTATAACGCGGGCGAGGTGGCCAGCGTCATGGCCGTGGAGCTGATCACGACCAGCGTGCAGCACGGTCCGGCAGCCGATGAATCCATGCTGGCAGCACAGTGCGAGCTGACGGACGCCCTGCACATGGCCAATACGGCCATCTATGCCGCCGCGCAGTCCACGCCCGGCTGCAGCGGCATGGGCACCACGGTGGTGGCCGCCCTGGTGCTGGCGAGCGAAGTGCTGATTGCCCATCTGGGCGACTCCAGGGCCTATGCCTGGCGTGCCGGCCGGCTGCAGCGCCTGACGCGCGACCATTCGCTGGTGCAGCAGGATATCGATGCCGGCCTGATCAGCGAGGCCGATGCCAGGACCTCGCGCTACGGCCATCTGGTGACCAGAGCGCTGGGTGTGATGCCCCAGGTGGAGCCGGAGCTGAACCACTGGCCGCTGCAGCAGGGTGACCGCATCCTGCTGTGCTCGGACGGCCTGACCGATATGCTGAGTGACGCCAGCCTTGCCTCCCTGTTCGATGAAAACCTGCCGCTGGCGCGGTTGCAGGAGGCCTTGATCGAGGCGGCCAATGCCGCGGGAGGCAAGGACAATATAGGCGTGGTGCTGATTGAGCAGGGCGCCTGATCCCCGGATCTGACCGGGACTCTTAGATCAGACCGCTTTCCAGCGGAGGCAGCTGATGGCGCTGGCGCACGCGGTTGCAGGCGTCCGAGCCCGCGGCGAACTCCCGGCAAGGGGAGGGGCGCCATTCATAAATGCCGCAGTACGCCTTCTCTCCCACCTTGCCCACCAGAGCTGCACAGCGTGGCCTGGCCCAGTCCGTGCCGCGCATGCGGCAGGTGTAGTCGGTGACTTCCTCAACCAGCCCTGCGGGGACACTGCCCCCATGCTCCTGGGACTCGTGCACGGAAAAATCGACACGAAAGGACGCACAGCAGGCGCCGCAGCTAAGGCAGGGGTGGGTCATTGGAGAGGCGGAATTTTTCCGGTGGGGCGGCGATTTTCGCAGCTGTGCAAATCCTTTGGTTGTGCCGGGCCGTAGATTTGTCAACCGCGCCGCTCAATACCCGCCCAAAAGTCCATGCTGCTGGTGCCAATTCGCCACCGTTGTGCACCAATCGCCTACAGTAAATGGAAAATGAGAATCAAAATCAATTAATAATGCGCTATGAGTTCTTTGCAGTCCCCCTCGGCGAGGTCTGAGGCAGTGTCAGTTACTTCGTCCATGAATGCTCTTTCTGTTCAAGCGTCTGAATCCGGCGTGCCATCTTCCAGCGCTGCAGCCACGGCCGCCGCAACCGGGCCCATCATGGGTCTGGATCAGCTGGTGGTGAATCAGCCAGCCCGGGTGGTGGATCTGGCTTCCTCCGAAGGCGAGGATGAAAACCTGCTGCTCAGACTCATGGAAATCGGCTTTCTGCCCGGCGAGTCCGTGCGCGTCGTCGCCACCGGCTTTCCCGGCCCCGACCCGCTGGCCGTGCGCATAGGCCAGGCGACGTTTGCGCTGCGCCGCCACGAGGCGTCCCAGGTGCTGGTGCAGCTGGAGGCCGCAGCATGAACGCGCGCGAATCCCAGATCACCATGATGAGCCCTCAAGCTGCGGAGCAGGCGCCCCTGCGTGCCGCGCTGCTGGGCAACCCGAATTGCGGCAAGACGGCGCTGTTCAATCTGCTGACCGGCGCCCGCCAGAAGGTGGCCAACTACGCGGGCGTGACCGTGGAGCGCAAGGAAGGCTGGCTGAGCACGCCCGGCAAGCGCCGCGTGCGCGTGCTGGACCTGCCCGGCACCTACAGCCTCGATGCGCACAGCGAGGACGAGCGCATCACGCGCGACATCGTCAAGGGCCAGCACCCGCGCGAAGCGCCGCCCGAGTTGCTGGTCTGCGTGACCGATGCCACCCATCTGCGTCTGAACCTGCGTCTGGTGCTGGAGGCACGCGCCCTGGGCCTGCCCATGGTGGTGGTGCTCAATATGAGCGATATGGCACGCCGTCAGGGACTGGTCATCGACAAGGCCAAGCTCAGCGAGCTGCTGGGCGTGCCCGTGGTGGAGAGCGTGGGCGTGCATCTGTCCGGCGCCAAGGATTTGCTGGCCTGGCTGGACAGCGATCAGGCCAGGCAGCTCAAGGCGCCGACGCTCGAAGGCCAGTTCAAGCCCGTGACGGGCAGCAATTCGCGCGCCCAGCTGCTGGCCCTGCACCAGCAGGTGGCCGAGATCATGCGCCAGACCGTGCAGGAGCCCGCGGCTCCCACGCAGCGTGACGATCGCATCGACTCCGTGGTGCTGCACCCGCTGTGGGGCACGCTGCTGCTGGTGGTGACGCTGTTCCTGATGTTCCAGGCAGTGTTCAGCTGGGCCGAGCCCCTGATGGACGGTATCGAAGGCCTGGTCAGCGACTTCGGCCAGTGGGTGCATGGCGTGATGCCCGATGGCGTGCTGCGCAGCCTGCTGGTGGACGGCGTGATTGCCGGCACCGGCTCGGTGGTGGTCTTTTTGCCGCAGATTCTGATTCTGTTCTTCTTCATCCTGGTGCTGGAAGACTCGGGCTATCTGCCGCGCGCCGCCTTTTTGCTGGACCGCATCATGGGCAGCGTGGGCCTGTCCGGACGCTCCTTCATCCCGCTGCTGTCCAGCTTTGCCTGTGCCGTGCCCGGCATCATGGCCACGCGTTCGATCTCCAGCTGGCGCGACCGTCTGCTGACCATCATGATCGCGCCGCTGATGACCTGCTCGGCACGCCTGCCCGTCTACACGTTGCTGATCGGAGCCTTCATCCCTGAGCAGACCGTGGCCGGCTTCTTCAATCTGCAGGGCCTGGTGCTGTTTGCCCTCTATGTGGGCGGCATCGTCAGTGCCATGGCCGTGGCCTGGGTGGGCAAGCTGGCCACCAAGGTCAAGACCCGCACGCCGCTGCTGATGGAACTGCCTTCCTACCGCATCCCCAGCCTGCGCAGTCTGGTGCTGGGTCTGTATGAGCGGGCCATGATCTTCCTGCGCCGCGTCGGCGGCATCATCCTGACCGTCAGCATCGTGCTGTGGTTCCTCTCCAGCTACCCAGGTGCTCCCGAGGGTGTGACCGAAGGCGCGATTCGCTACAGCTTCGCGGGCCAGATCGGCCGTGCGCTGGAAGTGGTGCTGGCGCCCATCGGCTTCAACTGGCAGATCGCCATTGCGCTGGTGCCCGGCATGGCCGCACGCGAGGTGGCCGTGGGTGCGCTCGGTACGGTGTATGCGCTGTCGGCCGTGGGCGATGACGCCATGGCCCAGCAGCTGAGCCCGCTGATCGCCAGCAGCTGGTCGATGGCGACCGCGCTGTCGCTGCTGGTCTGGTTTGTGTTTGCCCCCCAGTGCATCTCCACGCTGGCCATGGTCAAGCGCGAGACCAATGGCTGGCGCTATCCGCTGCTGATGGCCGGCTATCTGTTTGCTCTGGCCTATCTGGCCAGCTTTGTGACCTATCGCGTCGCCGTGGCCCTGGGCTGGGGCTGAGAAAGGATTGTCTATGTGGCAGGAACTGATAGTGGGCGCCATCGTGCTGGTGGCCGCCGTGTCGCTGGCCTGGCGTTTCATGCCCGCCGGTCTGCGCAGCAAGCTGACGCGGGTTCATCCTTCGCTGGCGCCTGCGGGCAAGAGCGGCAGCTGCGGCGGTTGCAGCGCCTGTGGCGGCGACAGCTGCTCGGATACGCGCAAGGCCTGAAGCGGACACAGTCCTCCTTGTAAAAACATAGCTGCCTGCGCTTGCTATCTATACATTTCAGATACTTTTGTATCTGAAATGATTGATTGGCAAGCGCAGGCAGCTTTTTATTTGGTAGCGATAGTGCTTGCGGGCTTGCCGAAAGCTCAGGCGGCTTCCAGCCAGGGCTGGACTTCCTCATCGCTCAGTGCCGACAGGCCGAACTTCTCGCGCGTGTCGTGGCAGCCGTAGGAGGCAAACGGAAAGTCGCGGCAGGGGCGCGAGCGCTGCTCGTAGATGCCGCAGCCTATGCAGCCCGCGCCGACCTCGGGCAGCTCGCGCAGCGCCACGCAGCGCACCGGGTGGCGCTCCGTGCCGTTCATGCGCGCGCGATTGCCCTTGCCGGGCACTTCATGGGCCAGCTCATCGGGGACGGTGCCGCCCATGGATTGCAGCTCGTAAATGGAAAACTCAACGCGGTAGTTCTGGCAGCAGGCGCCACAGCTCAGGCAGGGGTGGACGGATTCGGACATCGTGTTTCTTCAAGGGTTCAGGCATCGGGGTCGCGCCGTCCTCCTTGGGCAAGGACGGCTTTTTGAGGTCTGGAGGAGAAGCCGGCACGCAGGGCTGCCTGCGGCTTCCGGTGCCTGGGCCACTAGGTATGGCCTTGAAGAAACTTCAGATAGAAGGTGTGGATGCGTACATAAAGTGCACGCACGCGCGCGGCAAAGGATTTGCGCGGGCCGAAGAAGGAGGGCACGCGCGTGTGGCGTGCCATATGGGGCTGGCGCAGCGCCAGCAGGCCGCCGCGCTGGCCGTAGCGGACATCCCCGTGGATGGGGCGCAGCGGAAACAGAAACACCGCCAGCTGGCGCAGGGCCCGCTGGCGGTGTGGGGATGTGATGTGGCTCAGGTGCATGGGTGTGGTGGTATGCAGATGAGCCCGGACGTGCCGAATCAGCCTGGCTGGCGGCCCAGCAGCAGGTACTCCATGAGCGCCTTTTGCACATGCATGCGATTTTGGCTTTGGCACGCGGCATGCTGCCGCTTCACACCCGCGAAGCGGGCATGAGCCTGCGCCCGAATCGCATGCTGGCTCTGGCGAGCCGTCGCGTGCACCGATGTCTTCGCCATCAGTCCACGCGACCCAGCAAAAGGTACTCCATGAGCGCCTTTTGCACATGCATGCGATTCTCAGCCTCGTCCCAGACCACGGATTGGGGTCCGTCTATGACTTCGGCTTCCACTTCCTCGCCGCGGTGGGCGGGCAGGCAGTGCATGAACAGGGCATCGGCCTTGGCCGAGGCCATCATCTCGGCGTCCACGCACCAGTCGGCAAAAGCCTTCTTGCGCGCTTCGTTCTCGGCCTCGTAGCCCATGCTGGTCCAGACATCGGTGGTGACCAGATCGGCACCCTTGCAGGCTTCGAGAGGGTTCTTGAACACCTTGTAGCAGCCGGGGTTGACGGGCTTGCCGTTGAAGGCCAGCTGTTCGTCCACCTCGTAGCCGCCGGGCGTGCTGACATGGACCGTGAAGCCCAGTAGATCGGCGGCCTGCAGCCAGGTGTTGGCCATGTTGTTGCCGTCGCCCACCCAGGCCACCACCTTGCCCTTGATCGAGCCGCGGTGCTCGATGAAGGTGAAGATGTCGGCCAGGATCTGGCAGGGGTGGAACTCGTTGGTCAGTCCGTTGATGACGGGCACGCGCGAGTACTGGGCAAAGCGCTCTATCTTGTCCTGACCGAAGGTGCGGATCATGACCAGGTCGGTCATGCGGCTGATGACGCGTGCGCTATCTTCAATCGGCTCGGAGCGGCCCAGCTGGCTGTCGCCCGTGGTCAGGTGGACCACGGAGCCGCCGAGCTGATACATACCGGCTTCGAAGCTGACGCGGGTGCGCGTGCTGGCCTTCTCGAAGATCATGGCCATGGTGCGGTCGATCAGCGTGTGGTGCTTTTCGTAGCCCTTGAACTTTTTCTTGATCAGGGCGGCACGTTCCAGCAGGTAGTCGTATTCATCTGCCGTGAAGTCGCTAAATTGCAGGTAATGCTTCATGCGGAATTCCTTGGAGGATCAGGCAGCCAGAATAGCTTGAACCAGGGGCTTGAGCCTGGCGACGATTTCGTCGGCTTCGGCCTTGCTCAGGATCAGCGGCGGCACCAGGCGAATCACGGTGTCGGCGGTCACGCTCAGCAGCAGGCCGGCTTCTGCGGCCTGGCCAATCAGCTCGCCACAGGGCTTGGTCAGCTCCACGCCAATCATCAGGCCCTGGCCGCGCACTTCGACGAAGCCTTCGAGGCTGCCCAGTTCAGCCTGCAGTTTAGCTTTCAGATATTCACCCACTTCAGTGGTATGAGCCAGCAGGCCGTCTTCCTCCATGATGCGGATGGTTTCCACCCCGGCGCGCATGGACAGAGGGTTGCCGCCAAAGGTGGAGCCATGGTTGCCTGCCTTGAGCACTTCGGCAGCTGCCTTGTGCGCCACTACGGCGCCCACGGGCACGCCAGAGCCCAGTCCCTTGGCCAGGGTCATCACATCGGGCGTAATGCCGGCCCACTGGTGGGCAAACCATTTGCCGGTGCGGCCCATGCCGGCCTGCACCTCGTCCATGATCAGCAGCCAGCCCTTGGCATCGCACAGCTCGCGCACCTTCTTCAGATAGTCGGCGCGCATGGGGTGCAGACCGCCTTCGCCCTGGATGGGCTCCATCATGATGGCGACGATGTTGGGATTGCCTTCGGTCGCGTCGATCAGGGCTTCGTAATCATTGGGTGCGATGCGGGTGAAGCCAGCGAGCAGATCGCCAAAGCCGTTGCGTACCTTGGGGTTGGCCGTGGCGCTCATGGTGGCGATGGAGCGGCCGTGGAAAGCATGGTCATAGACCACGATTTCGGGCTTGGCAATGCCCTTGTCCACGCCGTATTTGCGGGCGATCTTGATGGCGGCTTCGTTGGCTTCCAGGCCGGTGTTGCAGAAGAACACATTGGTCATGCCCGAGCGCTCGGTAAGCAGCTTGGCCAGGGTTTCCTGGCCGGGCACATGGTAGTAGTTGCTGGTGTGGATCAGCTTGGCCACCTGCTCTTGCAGGGCCGGCACCAGCTTGGGGTGGTTGTGCCCCAGGGTGTTGACGGCAATGCCGCCCAGTGCGTCCAGGTATTCCTTGCCGTTCACGTCCCAAACGCGGCAGCCCTGGCCGCGCTCCAGCGCGATGGGGACGCGGCCGTAAGTGGGCATAACGTGGGGCGAAGCTGCCTCGATGAAAGCGGTCATTGCAAGAATCTCCTGAGAAGGAAGGTCAACGGCGCACGGTGGCGCCTGAAAAATGAGAGCTTTGATTCTAGAGTGCCCGGATAACCCCAACATTGCGGATTGCGCATCGCTGCCATGCAATCAACCTACGCCATTGTGGGGTTGACAGCATGGCTCTTATACAAGAGTTAGAATGCATGTTTAGGCATGTTGGCGGGGATCCCGCCTGGTTGCCGGATCTTTTTGGCGAATATTTGATGGTTACCCCTTCCAGCAAAGAACTGTTCATCATGGGTATGACCCATGCCGGAAAAACCTTTCGACCCAGCGACTGGGCCGAGCGCTTGGCCGGGGTCATGAGTCAGTTTCGCCCTGGTGGTGCCTGCGCCGGAAGCCATCTGAGCTACTCTCCCTGGTGCGTGCCTACGGTGATGAACGGCACCAAATGCGTGGTCATCAACCGGGATCTGCGCGACTACGAGCCCATGGCCTGGGACTTCTGCCTGAACTTCGCCAAGGACAACGATCTGCAAGTGGCCGAGGCCTGCCTGTTGCCAGACAAGCTGCCAGCCGGCAAGAAGTGATTTTTAGGTGCCAAGAGGCGCCGCGCAAACGACAAAGGCTTCCACGGGAAGCTTTTTTTGTATCTGTGCGCAGCGGGTCTAGCTCTGCGCGGTCGTGCTGTCCAGCAGCCGTGACCGGCGCCATGGGCCCCAGCGGTAGTGGGCGATGGATAGCAGCATGGATGCCAGCGCGCTGAGCGGAAAACTCCACCACAGCGCATCCTGCCCCCACAGCGGCTGCAGCCCCCAGGCCAGGGGCAGGCGCAGGCCCCAGAGCGTCAGGGCCAGGATGGCCAGGGGCGCCAGCACCGCACCCGTGGAGCGCACCACACCGGCCAGCACGCTGCTCACGCCCAGCAGCATGAACGAGCCCAGCACGATGCGGTTGAGGTGGCGTGCAGGCTCCAGGGCCGTACTGTCCTCTGGCAGGAACAGGGCCAGCATGGAGCGGTCGCAGGCCAGAATCAGGGCCACGCAGGCGCCGGTCAGCAACAGGTGGCAGGCCACGCCGGCACGCGCCGTGCGCGCCACACGCGACCAGTGGCCGGCGCCCACGTTCTGGGCGGCGATGGTGGTGCAGGCCGAGGCCACGGCAATGGCCGGCATCTGAACATAGGCCCACAGCTGCAGGGCCGCGCCGTAGGCGGCCGAAACCTGGGCGCCATGGGCGTTGATCAGGGTCAGCATCAGCACCAGGGAGAGTGAGACCAGCAGCATCTGCAGGCCCATGGGCAGGCCCTTGATGACCAGGCAGCGCAGCAGCTCAGGCACAGGCCGCCAATGGCGGCGCTGGCGCCAGCCTATCCACAGCGGCAGGCGCTGCCAGCGCAGCCAGGCCAGCAGGCCCGCAAGGCCGAGGCTGTTGGCCACCAGGGTGGCCAGGGCCGAGCCCGCCATGCCAAGGCCTGGCAGGGGGCCGGCGCCGAAAATGAACAAGGGGTTGAGCAGGGCATCGCCCAGGGCCACGCCCAGCAGGGCCACGAAAGGCGTGCGACTGTCGCCTGTGCCGCGCAGCACGGCGGCCACGAAGATCAGCAGCAGCATGGGCGGCAGCGCGAGAAAGAGCACGCGCAGATAGTCCACGGCCAGTGCGGCGGTGGCAGGCTCGGCCCCCATTGCACCCAGCATGGGGACGGCCAGCGGCCAGCCCAGGGCGGCCATCAGCAGGGACATGCCCAGAAACAGGCTGGCACTGGTGCCTGTGATGCGGCGGGCCAGGGCCCAGCGGCCCGCACCCACGGCCTGAGCCACCAGCAGATTGGCGGCCTGGCTGATGCCGAAGACCAGAGCAATCAGCGCAAACAGCAGATTGTTGGCATGCACGGCTGCAGACAGCGCACTCTCGCCCAGATGGCGTCCGATCCAGAAGGCATTGACCGAGGTATTGAGCGACTGCAGCACATAGCCGCCCCACAGAGGCAGGGAAAACCGCAGCAGGGCGCGGCCTATCGGTGCGTGAGTCAGTGGCTGGTGCATGGGGTGAAGGAGGCTGCAGAGCCCCAAGCGGCGGGCTGTGCAAGAAAAAACCCCGCGCGGCACAGGCCGGCGGGGTGGGCACCGGCGGGCCGGTGCGGGGAGAGCCAGGCTTAGAGCGCCTGCATTTCCTTGTTCAGCTGGGTGGGGTTCTGAGGAGCTGCGGCAGGCGCGGGAGCCGCTTCGGCCTTCTTGCCCAGATCGGCAGGGACGTCCACATAGGGCAGCTTCAGGGCCGAGCTGGTCATGCGGCGGATCTCGTTGGTATAGGCGGCATCCTCGTTGATCTTGCGGCCGTAGGAGGGCACGATCTGCTGGATCTGGGCCTTCCACCCGGCGCTGGTCATCTGCTCGGGGAAGGACTTCTTGAGCAGGTTCAGCATGATGTGGGGAGCGGTCGAGGCGCCGGGCGAGGCACCCAGCAGGGCGGCGATGCTGCCGTCTTCCGAGCCAACGATTTCGGTGCCGAACTGCAGCACGGCGCCTTTTTCAGGGTCGCGCTTGATGATCTGCACACGCTGGCCGGCGGTGACCAGCTTCCAGTCCTCGCGCTTGGCTTCGGGGAAGTACTGGGCCAGTACGGCCTGACGGTCTGCGTCGGTCAGCTCGGCCTGCTGCATCAGGTACTGGACCAGGTCCAGGTTGTGGATGCCCACGCGCAGCATGCCCATCAGATTGTCATGGGTGACCGAGGAGAACAGGTCCCACCAGGAGCCGTTCTTGAGGAACTTGGTGGTGGCCAGTGCAAAGGGGCCAAACAGCACCACGGGCTTGCCGTCGAGCTGGCGGGCGTCCAGATGGGGTACGGACATGGGAGGCGAGCCGGTGGAGGCAATGCCGTAGGCCTTGACGTCGTGGCGCTTGGCCAGCTCGGGGTTCTCGATGGCCAGGAACTGGCCGCCCACGGGGAAGCCGGCGTAGTTCTTGGATTCGGGGATGCCCGAGGCCTGCAGCAGCTTGAGTGCGGCACCGCCGGCACCGACGAAGACGAACTTGGCCTTGACGGTCTTTTCCTGGCCGCCCTTGGCCAGATCGGCCACGGTCACGTTCCAGGTCTTGTCGGTGTTCTGGCGCAGGGCCGTGACTTCGCTTTGCAGGTGCAGCTGGAAGTTGGGGCTCTTCTGGAGCGAGGCCATCAGCTGCTCGGTCCAGACGCCATGGTTCACGTCGGTGCCCAGGGGCATATAGGTGGCGGCGATCTTCTGGGCCGGGTCACGGCCTTCGATCATCAGCGGGGCCCACTTCTTGATCTGTGCCTGGTCTTCGGAGTACTCCATGCCGTAGAACAGCGGGTTCTGGACCAGGGCCTGCTGGCGCTTCTTGAGGAAGGCGATGTTGTCGTCACCCCAGACGAAGCTCATATGGGGCGTGGCGTTCACGAAAGTCTCGGGCGACTGCAGGTGGCCGCGGCCGACCTGGTGGGCCCAGAACTGGCGCGTCACCTCGAACTGCTCGGCAATGCTCACGGCACGCTTGGTTTCCACGCTGCCGTCGGGCAGCTGGGGCGTGTAGTTGAGCTCGGCAAAGCCGGAGTGGCCGGTGCCGGCGTTGTTCCAGCCGTTGGAGCTTTCCAGGGCCACGCCGTCCAGGCGTTCGAAGACCTCGATCTTCCAGTCGGGCTGCAGTTCCTGCAGGTAGGTGGCCAGCGTCGTGCTCATCACGCCGGCGCCTACCATCACCACATCGACGGGCTGCTCGTTCTCGGCCTTGGGCACGGAGCGAGGGAATATTGGCCAAAACAAAAATAACAGCGCGGCCAGGACCAGGGCCGCAACGGCTCCCAGTCCTGCTTTGATCGACTTTTTCATGACTTTTTCTAGACTTGACTATCAAAAAAGCCTGCGGGCAGGCGGCAGGCTTTTTGCGAAGATACGGGGCAAGTCCTATAAAAGACATGAGACTCCCCGACCTGGGGATTGTCCTAGGGAAGTCAAAATCTGACGCTAATCAATTCGTATTAGGACGCTTTGTGCTAGGCGTGAGGCGCGTCTGTGGATGCCTTGATGAGGCAGTCTGTCGGGCACAGGCAACAAAAAAACCGCCTTGAGGCGGTTTTGATGTTTTTGCTGACAGCGCACCCGTTACAAACGGCAGACGACCGAAGTCATCCGTGCTTGAGGGAGGCTGGTATTAAGCAGCCAGAGCCAGGGTCTTGACCTTGGCGGACAGGCGGCTCTTGTCGCGAGCTGCCTTGTTCTTGTGGAAGATGCCCTTGTCAGCGATCGCGTCGATCACGGACTGAGCCTTGGCAAACAGTTCGGCTGCCTTGGTCTTGTCGCCGGCCACAACAGCCTTCTCGACATTCTTGACAGCAGTACGGTACTTGGAACGCAGCGAAGTGTTCGCAGCGTTCAGCTTGACGTTCTGGCGGGCGCGCTTGCGGCCAGAAGCCAGGCGGGGGTTCTTTTTGGCTTTAGTTGCCATGATTTATTTCCTTGTGTGTCTGAGGATGATGTCAGCAAAACCCTGGATTGTATCACCCCCTGTGCGGCTTTGCCGCTTCCCCCTTTAAGGGGGACGACATCCTCGCGGCGGGGCGGCCCTTGCTCGATGTCTCTGTGTTGGGCCGTGTCTGGTTTGAGATCGCTGGATTGCTACAGAGTGAAAAGCGCCGCAAATCAGCCTGCAGCGCTTGGCATGAACGCATACACTTCGCTGCGTGTCACTGTTCAAAGCCGCCTCCACCGTATCCCTGATGACGCTGGCCTCCCGTGTTTCGGGGCTGGTTCGCGATCTGCTCATGGCCTCCATGTTTGGAGCCAATGCCCTCACAGACGCGTTCAATGTCGCCTTCAGAATTCCCAACCTGTTCCGGCGCCTGTTCGCCGAAGGGGCTTTTAGCCAGGCCTTTGTGCCGGTGCTGGCCGCGAGCAAGACCCGGGATGGCGAGGAGGCCACGCGCCACCTGATCAGCCATGTCGCGACCATGCTGTTCTGGGCTCTGCTGGTGGTCTGCGTCTTGGGCGTGATCGGCGCACCGCTGCTGGTCTGGCTGCTGGCCAGCGGCATGCGCCAGTCACCCGACGGCTATCACGCAGCCGTGGTGATGACGCGCTGGATGTTCCCCTATATCGGCTTTATGTCGCTGGTGGCTCTGTCGGCAGGCATTCTCAATACCTGGAAGAAGTTCGCGGTGTCGGCAGCCACGCCCGTGCTGCTCAATATCAGCATGATTGTGGCGGCTCTGCTGGGAGCCCCCTGGTTCGAGAAGCAGGGCATAGAACCCATCTATGCCATGGCTGGCGGCGTGATGCTGGGCGGCGTGCTGCAACTGGCGGTGCAGATTCCTGCGTTGCGCTCCATGGGGCTGATGCCACGCATCGGCTTCTCGTACGCAGCCATTCGCGCAGCCTGGGACGAGGCGGGTGTGCGTCGCATCCTGGCACTGATGGGGCCGGCGCTGCTGGGGGTAGGGGTGGCCCAGGTCTCATTGATGATCAACACCCAAATAGCTTCCTATATGGCGCCCGGAAGCGTGACCTGGTTGTTCTATGCCGACCGTCTGATGGAGTTTCCCACGGCCTTGCTGGGCGTGGCTCTGGGAGTGGTGCTGACGCCGCAGCTGGCTTCAGCCAAGGCGGCAGGTGATGGCGAGCGCTATTCCAATATGCTGGACTGGGGTCTGCGCCTGGTCGTGCTGCTGGCCGTGCCCTGCGCCGTGGGCCTGCTGACCTTTGCCACGCCGCTGGTGGCCACGCTATTCCATCGCGGTGCCTTGCATGACAGCGATGTGGGGCAGATTGCCCTGGCGCTGATGGGCTACGGCGCCGGCCTGCTGGGCCTGGTGGCCATCAAGGTGCTGGCGCCCGGCTACTACGCCAGCCAGGACATCCGCACACCGGTGAAGATTGCGATCGTGGTGCTGGTGATTACGCAGTTGCTCAACCTGGTGCTGGTGCCCTGGCTCAAGCACACCGGGCTGGCCCTGTCCATCGGTCTGGCTGCACTGGTCAACGCGAGCTGGCTGCTCACGGGCTTGTTGCGTCGCGGTACCTACAAGCCCAGGCCGGGCTGGTTGAAGTTCATCATGCAGGTGATTGCGGCCAGTGCCTTGCTGGCGGTGCTGCTGCTCTGGGGCAGTCAGCACTTCGACTGGGTGGGCTTGCGCAGCAATGGCTTGCTGCGCGCAGGTCTGCTGGCTGCCATGATGGTTGGTGCCGCCGTGCTTTACTTTGGCGTGCTGATGCTGTCGGGCCTGAATCTGCGTCAATTGCTGCGTCGTTAAAGCTTGAGCTGCTCATGGAAAAGTGAGCGGTCAGTGCAGGTTTTACAGGCGTATCAAGGGGATTTCGCTTGCATGACCTGCCAAGGCGGCTTACAAATCAGCCTATGAGCTGGACGATAGACGAGTACCCCACGGCCCTGCAGTATTTTGCGTCTTTGGTGCAGAGTGATGAAAACTTTGCCTTGATGGAAGCCGCCATCAGCATTGCTCAGGATGCCGAACCTGATCTTGACCTGCAGGCCGTGCTGGCCGAGCTGGACAGGCTGCAAGTGCGTTTGGTGCAGCGTCTGGCCGGCGAGGAGGACGGTTTGCGCAAGCTCGGTGCGCTCAACAAGTTCTTCTATGGCGAGCTGGGCTTTGCCGGCAACCTCAACAACTATTACGACCCTGCCAACAGCTATATCCACCATGTGCTGCAGACAAGGCGCGGCATTCCCATCAGCGTGGCACTGGTCTGGCTGGAGCTGGCTGCCGGCATCGGTCTGACGGTGGAGGGCATAGGCTTTCCAGGGCATTTTCTGGTCAAGGTCATGCTGCCGCAGGGGCAGGTGGTGCAGGATCCGTTGACAGGCGACTCCTACTCCGCAAGTGCCTTGGCGGAGCGCCTGCAGCCGTTTCTCGATCAGGCCGGCATTTCACCCGATGATGCGCCGCCGCTGGGGCTGTATCTGCAGGCCGCTCATCCGCGAGATGTCGTGGCGCGCATGCTGCGCAATCTGCAGGAGATTCATCAGGTCCAGAAAGACTGGCCCATGCTGGTGGCCGTGCTCAATCGCCTGATCCTGCTGCAGCCTGGCCGCGAGGAGCTGTTCCGGGACCGCGGCATGGCGTATGCCCAATGGGGAGTGATTGAAAGAGCGCTATCGGATCTGGAGCGTTATGCGCCTGCCGCACAAGGGCAGGAGGCCGATTACATCGCCAAAACCATTGCCCGGCTGCGCCGCGCGGGTTGAGCGCCTTGGTGGCAAGCAGCTTGCTTACACCAGTTGTGCGGCTTCCAGCTCTTTCTTGAGATAGGCATAGAACAGCGGCGCTGCCACCAGGCCTGCTGGGCCGAAGACGGACTCGGCCACAAACATCACGGCCAGCAGCTCCCATACGCCCATATGCGTGCGTGTTCCCACCACCTTGGCGTTGATCACGTATTCAGCCTTGTGAATCAGGATCAGGAAGCCCAGGCAGGCAGCAGCAGCTATGGGCGATACGGACAGGCCGACCAGCGTCAGCACGGCATTGCACAGCAAGTTGCCGACGATGGGGATCAGCCCGGCGATAAAAGTCAGCGTGATCAGCGCGGGGGTGTAAGGCAGTTGCAGCTTCCAGATCGGCAATATGGCCAACAGGAAGATGGACGTCAGCAGCGTGTTGAAGGCCGCAATCCAGAACTGGGCGGCCACGATCTGCTTGAAGGCCAGGGCAAAGTGACCGATGCGCTGCTGCAGGGCCTGCACCAGCGGCGGGTGACGCGTGGCGATGGGGCGAACGGCTGCCAGCGCGCCGATGATCAGGCCCACATAGGCATAGAGCAAGCCAGTGAGCCAGGCCCTGCCTGCAGTGGCCAGCACACCGGCCTTGGCGGCCAGATAGCCGGCCAGCTTGCTTTGAATTTCCTGGGCACCGTCAGGCAGCTGATCGGCAATGTCCGAGGGCAGTTTCTCTCGCAGCTCCAGCACCGTGGCCGCCAGATAGTCCAGTAGTTCCTTGTACTGGGCGGGGGCTTCGGTGATATAGGTCCGGGTCTGGGAGAGGGCGCCGCTGAGCAGGGCCAGTGGCGCCAGAATCACGATGGTGGTGGCAACCACCTGGGCCCAGCGTGGCAGCTGGTTGCTGGCAAAGGCGCGAGGGTTGGCGCGTGACAGCAGGCGCGAAAGCGAGCGGGTAAGCATGAAGCCTACGCACACACACAGCAGGCCGGGGAGTATTCCCTGATGCATGACGAGCAGCAATGCTGCTCCCATCAATATGTAACTGGCCAGTATGACCTTGGGCGAAGGGCCCGGTTGCGTAGTGATGGGGGCGGGCAAATGCTGCGTCATTCAGGCTCGGGGTAGAGGGGCTGTGATGAAGACCTGCTCAGCGAACTTCAACGGGCTTGCCGGAGCCGATTTCCGTGATGGCGCCGATGCTGTAGACCTTCTCGCCCAGCTCGGCCAGTGTGGCTGCCGTGGCTTCTGCGTCTTCAGCGGCCACCACGACCACCATGCCGATACCGTTGTTGAACGTGCGGTTCATCTCGATATCGTCAATGCCGGCAGTCTTTTGCAGCCAGGCGAACAGCTCGGTCTGGGGCCAGCTGCCGGCCTTCAGATGGGCCGCGGTGCCTTCGGGCAGCACGCGGGGAATGTTCTCCAGCAGGCCGCCGCCGGTGATGTGGGCCAGGGCCTTGATGGGGTGCTTGTCCAGTGCGGCCAGCACATTCTTCACATACAGACGGGTGGGCTCCATGATGGCGGCCTTGAAGGGCTTGCCGTCCAGGGTCTCGGGCACGCTGCCCTGGGCTTCGGCGCGCTCGATGCACTTGCGTACCAGCGAGAAACCGTTGGAGTGCACGCCGTGGGAAGCCAGGCCCAGCACCACATCGCCGGGCTTGACGTTCTGACCGCTGAGGATCTTGGACTTTTCGACCGCGCCGACGGCAAAGCCGGCCAGATCGTATTCGCCATCGGGGTACATGCCGGGCATCTCGGCGGTTTCACCGCCGATCAGCGCGCAGCCGGACAGCTCGCAACCCTTGGCAATACCGCCCACCACGGCAGCTGCCGTGTCCACATGCAGCTTGCCGCAGGCGAAGTAGTCGAGGAAGAACAGAGGCTCGGCACCCTGCACCAGCACATCGTTCACGCTCATGGCCACCAGGTCGATGCCCACGGTGTCGTGCATATTCCACTCGAAGGCCAGCTTGAGCTTGGTGCCCACGCCGTCGGTGCCGGACACCAGAACGGGTTCCTTGTAGCGCTTGGGCACTTCGAACAGGGCGCCGAAGCCGCCGATGCCGGCCATCACGCCTTCGCGCATGGTTTTCTTGGCCAGGGGCTTGATGCGTTCGACCAGGGCGTCGCCTGCGTCGATGTCAACACCGGCGTCTTTGTAGGAAATGGGGGTAGAGGAGGATGCGGAAGAGCTCATCGATGGATCCGGTGCGGGGGCGCCCTGCTGGGCGGAAACCCCGGGATTCTACGGCGCTTGCCCGTGCAGCGGGGGCGCCCGGACATGCGTCAAAGGGTTTTGCTGGAGCATTCATGGCCTGACTACAACAACGGCAGTAGGCAAAATCAGCCCGAAGCCGCTCGGGGGCTGCGAGTGCAGACTAAAATTGGTGCTTTTGTTACCGAGTGATCACGCTAGGGCATATTGCAGGGCCTGATCTAAGTGCGCGTCCGGGCCTTTGTTTCTTCCACCATTGATGCTGATGAATCTCCTGCCAGATTTCGCCGCATGGGCTGTTGAGTGCCCAGGAAAGGGGGCGCTGCGCGTATGTCGCAGATGAAGCAGCTGGCTCTGGATATCAGCATGGCGCCCGGCCCGACGCTCGCGCGTTTCTTTGTCGGCCCCAATGCTGCGTTGATCGATCACCTGCGTCACTGGGTGGGCGATGGCCAGCTGCAGCAGTCGCGCACGCCGGTGCCCACCTATCTCTGGGGAGAGGCCGGGTCCGGCAAGAGTCATTTGCTCAAGGCGGTGCGTGAAGCCCTGCGCGAGCAAGGAGCCATGGTGGGCTGGATGGATGCATCCACGCCGTTCCCGCCCGAGTTCGACGAACGCTGGGCCGCCGTGCTCATGGACGATGTGGACATCTACACCCCGTTCCAGCAGGCGCGTGCCTTCAACTGGTTTGTGAATGCCACCAGCCCTGCCACCGGCCTGCCGCGCTGGGTGCTGGCTGCAGGCCAGCTGCCAGTCGCCGATCTCAAGATGCGCGAGGACTTGCGCACCCGCCTTGGCTGGGGTCATGTCTATCAGCTGCATCTGCTCGACGAGTCGGCACGGCGTGCCGTGCTGCGTCAGGAAGCCGATGCCCGTGGCGTGTTTCTGAGCGACGAAGTGATGGATTACATGCTCAGGCGCTTTTCGCGCGATCTGGGCTCGCTGATGCAGCTGCTGGACATGCTGGACGGTTTTGCCCTGCGCAACAAGCGCGCCATCACCATCCCGCTGCTCAAGACCATGCTGGAAACCGAGTGAGGCCTCTGCTCACGCTTTCTGCTTTGGCCATGCCACAGCACTTTTTGTTGGATTTGCATGTCGACTTCTGAATTGGCTATCAAGCCCAGGCTGGCCCTGTTTGACCTGGACCATACGCTGCTGCCGCTGGACTCCGACCATGGCTGGGGCGAGTTCTCCATTGCCATCGGCTGGTGCGACCGCGAGGAGTTCGGGCGCCAGAACGACGCCTTTTTTGACGACTATCTGGCCGGCCGTCTCAACATTCCCGACTATGTGCGCTTTGCCACGGCTGCCGTGGTCCAGCGCGGCGAGGCTGCAGCCACGGCTGCGCACCAGCGCTTCATGGACGAGGTGATTCGCCCGGCGATCAAGCCTGCCGCCCTGGCCCTGGTGCAGCAGCACCTGGATGCGGGCGACACCGTGGTCATCACCTCGGCCACCAACGAGTTTGTGACGCGCCCCATTGCCCAGGCCTTCGGCGTGCAGCATCTGCTGGCGACCGAGCTGGTGCGTGATGGCAGCGGCTGGTTCACGGGCGAGATTGACGGTATTCCCAATATGCGCGAGGGCAAGGTCGTGCGCATGACCGAATGGCTGACCCAGCGCGGCCTGCGCTGGGAGGATGTGGAAGCGACCTTCTACAGCGACTCCATGAACGATGTGCCCCTGCTTGAAAAAGTGGATCACCCGGTGGCCACCAACCCCGATGCGCGCTTGCGTGCCCTGGCCGAGGAACGCGGCTGGCGCATCGTGGACCTATTTAGCGAAGCACCATGATCAAGACCATTATTGACAAGCTGCTGGGCAAGGCGCCCGCAGCCCCCCGCTCGCGCAAGCCCAAGTTCGGCAAGCGTGAGGAAGTGCCGGTTCAGGTGCATGGCATAGACCCGAATCTGGTGGACCGTCGCGCCATCGATGTGGTGCAGACCCTCAAGCGCTCGGGCTACGAGGCCTATATCGTCGGCGGCGCCGTGCGCGACCTGCTGCTGGGCCTGCGTCCCAAGGACTTCGACGTGGCCACCGATGCCACGCCCGAGCAAGTCAAGAACCTGTTTCGCCGCGCCTTCATCATCGGCAAGCGTTTTCGCATCGTGCATGTGGTCTATGGCCGCGGCCGGGAAAACGAAGTCATCGAGGTTTCCACCTTCCGGGCCTTTCTGGACAACAGTGCGGCCGAGCAGGTCAGCGGCAATGAACGTACCAGCAAGAATCAGCTCGCAGGACTGAAGCATGCCGTGGATGCCAGCGGCCGCGTGCTGCGTGACAACGTCTGGGGCCCGCAGGACCAGGATGCCACGCGCCGCGACTTCACCATCAACGCCATGTACTACGACCCCGAGACACAGATCGTGGTCGACTATCACGGCGGCATTGCGGATGCCAAGAAGAAGGTGCTGCGCATGATCGGCGATCCGGCCACGCGCTACCGCGAAGACCCGGTGCGCATCATTCGTGCCGTGCGCTTTGCCGCCAAGCTCAGTGGCAAGGGCTTCAAGCTCGAAGCCAAGACCGCCAAGCCCCTGGTCGAGTGCGAGCCGCTGCTGCAGGAAGTACCGCAAAGCCGCTTGTTCGACGAAATGCTCAAGCTGCTGCAGACTGGTCACGCGCTGGCCTCGGTGGCTCAGCTCAAGGAACTGGGCCTCTCGCGCGGCATCTATCCGCTGCTGGACGTGGTCATGGAGCGTGCCGACCATCCCTTCGTGCAGGCCGCACTGATGGATACCGACCGCCGTGTGGCCGAAGGCAAGCCCGTGGCGCCCAGCTTCTTGCTGGCCTGCGTGCTGTGGCAGGACGTCAAGCAGGGCTGGGAAAAGCGTCTGGCCAAGAGCTATCACCCATTCCCTGCGCTGCAGGAGTCGATCGACGAGGTGTTCGATCAGCGTATCGGCGATGTCTCGGGTCGGGGCAAGCTGGCTGCCGATATGCGCGAGATCTGGGTCATGCAGCCGCGCTTTGACAAGCGCACCGGAGCCACTCCGCACTCCATGGTGGCGCAGCCGCGCTTCCGAGCCGGTTTTGACTTCATGCGCCTGCGTGCCGATATCGGCGAGGTCGAGGAAAGTCTGGCCAGCTGGTGGCAGGAGTTCCAGCAGGCCGACGATGCCCAGCGAGATGACCTGATTGCCCAGGCTCGCGACGAGCAGCGCGCCCGCCAGCGTGCCCAGCAACAGACGGCGCCCAAGGTGCACCGAGTGGCCAAGAAGAAAGCCGAAGGCGATCAGGAGAGCCCGCTGGATCAGGTGGCTGCAGAAGGCGATGCAGCCGCTCCCAAAAAGCGCCGCCGCCGTCGCCGCAAACCATCCGCTGGCGCTGCTCCTGTAGCCGGTGGTAATGAATAAACCGGCCGCGTTGGCGGCCGACACGGTTGCGGTCGGTCTTGGGGCAAACCTCGGCGATGCACGCCGGACCCTGTCCTGGGCCGTGGCGGCGATGGCCGGGCTGGCCCGGACCGAGCTGCTGGCCGTGTCCTCGCTCTACAGCAGCAAACCCATTGATTCTTCCGGGCCTGACTATCTGAATGCGGTGGCGTTGCTGCGCACCGGGCAGGAGCCGCTGGATCTGCTGCATGCGCTGCAGGCGATCGAGCTGCAGGCCGGACGCGAGCGTCCCTACCGCAATGCACCGCGCACGCTGGATCTGGATATCGAGCTATGGGGTGACCGGCACTCGGATGCTACCGAGCTGACCCTTCCCCACCCGCGCATGTGGCAGCGTGCCTTTGTGCTGCTGCCGCTGGCCGAAATTGCGCCTGGCTGCGTGAGTGCCGAACAGCTGCAGGCAGTGGCAGATCAGGGCATAGAGCGCAGCCTGGCCCGGGGCTGGTGGATAGAGCAGTCAGCGTAGTTCAGATTTGATAGCTTCTCACGCCTGCCTGGCAAGCGATTGAGGCTGAAACTACCTAAAAAAGCCCCGGAGCCGTCAGGCTACCGGGGCTTTTTTATCAGTGCCAGGACTCGTCAGTCGACCTTGGCGCCGGAGGCCTTGACGATGGGCTGGTATTTGGCGCGCTCGGAGGCCATGAACTTGTCGAATTCGGCGGGCGTGGAGCCCACGGGTTCGGCCATCAGTGCGTTGAAGCGGGTCTTGGTTTCCGGTGCTTGCAGGGCATCATTGAAGGCCTTGCTCAGCTTGTCCAGCACGGGCTTGGGGGTGCCGGCCGGGGCAACCAGTCCCCACCAGGTGTCGATGGCAAAACCGGGGTAGCTCTTGGACAGCGCGGGCACGCCGGGCAGCAGCGGCGAGGCATTGAGAGAAGTCACAGCCAGTGCCACCAGCTTGCCGCTCTTGATATTGGGCGCGGCCGCCGCCAGGTTGTCGATATTGAAGTCCACCTCGCCAGACAGCAGGGCCAGCTGGGCGGGGTTGGCGCCACGGTAGGGTACGTGCAGGGCGAAGATGCCGGCCTTTTGCTTGAGCATCTCGCCGGCCAGATGGCCTGCGGAGCCATTGCCGCCGCTGCCGTAGTTGAGCTTGCCGGGATGGCCCTTGGCGTAGGTGATCAGATCGGCCACGCTATGGATCTTGAGTTGCTCGGCCTTGGCAGCATTCATCACCAGCACATTGGGCACGCGCACCATCTGGGTGATGCCGGCAAAGTCCTTGCCCGCGTCATAAGGCATCTTGGTATAGAGCCAGGGGTTGACGGCATGCGTGGCCGTGGCGGCCAGGCCTATGGTCAGGCCGTCGGGCTTGGCCTTGGCAATGGCGTCGGCGCCAATGTTGCCACCGGCACCGGCCTTGTTGTCGATGATGACGACGCCCAGAGAATCACGTACCCGCTCTGCCAGCGCGCGGGAGGTGATGTCCAGCGGACCACCGGGCGCATAGGGCACGATCAGACGGATGGGTTCTTGGGCCTGGGAGAGGGGAGAGGCCAAGGCAGCAACGGCCGCCATGACCGAGAGAAGGCTGTTTCTACGGTTCATAGAGCTCTATTGTGCAAAAAATTGCAGCAGCTCCGGAGCTGGCGGTTACTTGTGCAAGAAAATTGCGCGTAAACCCTTATGCGGCACAGAATGCATCGGGGTTTGCGCAAAACAGCGTTCTTACTTGTCCGCTTCGGAGGTAAAGGCGTCGGCGTAGAACTCTTCGGCAGGCAGCGCGCGTTCGCTGGTATAAGCGGCGCGGGCCGAGTCCACGACGATGGGAGCACCGCAGGCATAGACCTGGTAGCCGGACAGGTCGGCAAAGTCGTCCAGTACGGCCTGGTGGACAAAACCGGTACGGCCCGTCCAGGCGTCCTCGGCCAGGGCATCGGAGATCACGGGCACATACCTGAATTGGGGCATGGCGGCCGTGTGTTCGGCAATCCAGCTGGCGTCATACAGGTCGGTGGGGCGGCGGCCACCCCAGTACAGCGTGACGGGGCGGTTGATGCCCTTGTGGCGCATATGCTCGATCAGTGCCTTGATAGGGGCAAAGCCCGTGCCCGAGGCGAGCAGGATGATGGGCTTGTCCGAGTCCTCGCGCAGGAAGAAGCTGCCGAACGGGCCCTCCACACGCAGGATTTCCTTTTCCTTCATGCCGCCGAAGACATGGTCGGTGAACTTGCCGCCTTCCATGTGACGGATATGCAGCTCGATGCCGGGTGCCGTCTCCTGCACGTGGGGCGCGGTGGCCATGGAGTAGGCTCGGCGGGCACCGTCGCGCAGGATGAACTCCACATACTGACCTGCGTGGTAGCGGAACTTCTCGCTGGCCGGCAGCTGCAGGCGCACCTGCATCACGTCATGCGATTTCTTCTCGAGAGCGGCCACGCGCACGGGCATCTTCTTGATGGGGAAGGAGCTGGCGTCCGTGACCTGGCGCGACTCCAGCACCACATCGCTGTGGGGCGTGGCGCAGCAGGTCAGCACATAGCCGCCGGCTTCCTCTTCGGCTGTCAGAGCCTTGTCCGAGTGCGTGCCGTGGCTGACTTCGCCGCTGAGCTTCTTGCACTTGCAGGAGCCGCAAGCACCGTCCTTGCAGCCATAGGGCAGGCCGACGCCGGTGCGAATGGCCGCGGCCAGAATGGTTTCAGCGCCCTGAGTGGCAAAAGCACGTCCGCTGGGCTGGACGGTAATTTCAAACGAAGCGTGGGCAATCTCGGTCATGACGTTTTGGTTATCCTTGAAGGCGTATCCGGCAGCCTTTTTGTCGGCGCTGCTGCTGTCGCAGCAACGCCAGTGGCTCCTTAGATCTTGTACGCAGCAGGTCCCGATTTTGCCTTCAAACCAAAGCCCATTGGGCGCGCTGCCAGCGCGCTTTCGTCGTGAACGCTTATTGATCGTCGGCCACGGCGATGTGGGTCAGCGCGTGGCCCGATTGCTGGTCGCTTCAGGCCGTGGCAGGCACGGAATTCAGGTACTGGCCGTGAGCCGCAGCCCAGGTCGGGCCGAGCAACTGCATGCCCAGGCTGTGAGGCCCTTGTGGGGGGATCTGGATGATCCGGCCAGCCTGCGCAGGCTGGCAGGCATTGCGACGCGGGTGCTGCACCTGGCGCCGCCTCAGGCACCGGCCGCCGGGGATGAATGCTCGTGGCTCGACTCCCGCACCACGGCTCTCATGCGGGCACTGCGCCTGCGCAGTCTGCCGCGCAGCCTGGTCTATGCATCGACCTCGGGCGTTTATGGCGACTGCGAGGGGCAGTGGGTGGCCGAAACCCGGTCCGTCGCGCCGACGACTGCCAGAGCGCAGCGCCGTGTGAATGCCGAACTCGCCGTGCGCTTTGCCGGTCGCTCGGGCCTGCGGGCCAGCATCTTGCGCATTCCCGGCATCTACGCACCTGATCGTGAGGGCGGTACGCCCCGCGCCCGGCTGCAGCGAGGCACGGCCGTGCTGAAGCCCGAGGACGATGTCTATACCAACCATATTCATGCCGACGATCTGGCGCGTGCCTGCCTGCTTGCGCTGTGGCGCGGCAAGCCGCAGCGCATCTATCATGCCAGCGACGACACGCAGCTGAAGATGGGGGATTACTTCGATCTGGCGGCCGATCTCTACGGCCTGGCCCGCCCGCCGCGCATTTCGCGCGAGCAGGCACAGGCAGAATTGCCGGCGAGTCTGCTGAGTTTCATGAGCGAGTCGCGGCGGCTGTCGAATCAGCGGCTCAAGCGCGAATTGCGGCTCAGGCTGCGCTACCCCACGGTGACCGAGGGCCTGCAAAGCTAGGCAGGGCAAAGAGCACGACCCTCAAAAATTGGCGCGGCCAGGCATTGGGCAGCAAGCAAGCGCCAAGTGCCGCCGCGCAGCGAAACTGTCGCCCCTTGGGGGAAGGCGCACAGCGCCTCAGGGGGATTACGGTATCGGATGCACGCCGCCTCGGTTGTCATAGCAGCGGAATACATTGCAGTTGACGATCTTGGCGGGCGGCTGCGATGGCGTGGGATGTGCCGGCGGGTAGCGGTTGGGATAGCCGTAGCCCCACTGCGGGCGGTTGATGGCATTGGGCTGCAGCGCCCGGCTTTGCTGCAGTTGCTGGTAGGCGGCTGCGCCCAGGCAGTTCATCTCCATCTGGGCCTGGGCCGCCTGGCTGCGCTCTCCCCAGGTGGCCGGGTCGGGGCTGGCTTCGGCCAGTATGGCGTTGTAGCGCTCGCGGGCCTGACGGCAGGCGGCCGTGTTTTCCAGATTGGCTACGGCCCGGGCCTGGGCTCTCTCGGCGGCCTCGCGTTCCTTGCGCTCCTGCTCTTCACGCTGGCGGCGCTGGGCTTCGTCGCGCGCCATCTGGGCCTTGCTGCGTTCCCGTGCCTGGCTGGCATTGGCACGCTCGGACGCAATTTCCTCAGCGCTTTGCGCCGCCTGAATCTGCGTGCTCATTTCGCCCGAGATGCAGCGGCCATTGGTATAGGTCACCTCGCCGGTCTTTGCATCGACACAGCGCATGACCTGAGCCTGGGCCGTGCCTGCGATCAGCGCCCAACCCAGCAGCAAGCCCAGCGGCAGCTTGCGCATGATGACAGTGGGAGATAGGGGCTCTGGCATGACCGCTCCTTCAAAGGCGTTTGAGTGCCTGCAAATTATGAAGTGGCGGCAGGAAAAGCAGAAGCGGTGCCGTGCCACAGTGCCCGGTCAGCGCCAGTCACCGCGAGGAGGAAAGCCTTGCTGCTGGCCTTCGCGCTGGCGTTGCTGCTGGCGCTGATCGCGCTCACGTTCGCGGTCTTGCTGTTGGCGGTCGCGGGCCTGTTGCTGGCGATCGCGTTCGGCCTGCATGCGGTCACGCTCGCGCTGTTGCGATTGCTGTTGCTGCTCGCGCTCCTGCTGGCGGCGCATCTGGTCCTGATCGCGGCGATTCTGGGATTGCTGGCGATCCCATTCGCGGCGCTGCTGGTCCCGGTCGCGCTGCTGCTGAGCGCGGTCGCGCTCCATCTGGCGTTGCCATTGTTCGCGATCGCGCATGTTCTGGGCGCGATCACGTTCCAGCTCGCGCTGGCGCTCCCATTGACGACGCTCACGCTCGCGCCAGGCCCAGTCATTGCGGTCCTGACCCTGGTACACAGGGTAGGCGGGATAGGCCGGATAAGCGGGCTGCGGGCTGTAGATGGTGGTGGAGCCATAGCTGCCACCGTAGCCGCCGCCATAGCCGGAGTCGTACTCGCCGGGAACCGCGCAGGCAGTGCACAGCACGGCCAAAGCCCCCATGCTGGCCCAGCGCGTGGAGGTGGACATCAATGCCTGCAGGGATGGTTTCATGGCGTGTCTGGTGAGGTGTGGGTGGGCGCAATGCCCTGTGCTCTTAACGTCCGGCAATTGTTCCGGGTTGACTTCGCTACGCTGTATGCTCATCAAATGAGAGCTAGTTTCGCTTTGTGGACGAGCGTTAAGGGTGGTTTTTTCTTGATTTTTCAGACTGACGCCATAGTGACCCTTTTATCAAAAGCGCAGCCAAAGCGTCGCTAGAATGACTTCGTCTTGTGGTGAATCCAGGTTCGCCGCAAAGCAGCGTTCTCAGGGCGGGGTGCAATTCCCCACCGGCGGTATCTGTGGCAATGCCTTGCATTGACTGCAGCAGCCCGCGAGCGCCTGCAGTCTCGCCAGAGCCAGCAGGGTCAGCAGATCTGGTGAGATGCCAGAGCCGACGGTCATAGTCCGGATGAAAGAGATCGCGCAGCATCGGTCCGTGATGCAGCTATCGCTGCCGCATGGGCGGGTGTATCAGCGCACGCCCTGATTCATTGGAATTTTCTGGAAATACCACCATGAATCAGACCCCTATCTCCATGAACTTTGCCACTCACGCGACTTCCGAAGGTACGCCCTGGAAGTCCGTCGCCAGCCGCAGCCGCATTGCCATCATCAGCGCCAGCTGGCACACCGAAGTGGTCTATCAGGCCCGCGATGCCGCCCAGGCCGAACTTCTGGCACAGGGCGTGCAGGCCGGCAATATCACGCATTTCAGCGTGCCCGGCGCCTTTGAAATCCCGCTGCTGGCCAAGAAGCTGGCGCAAAGCGGTCGTTTCGATGCAGTAATCGCCACGGCACTGATCGTCAACGGCGGCATCTATCGCCATGAATTCGTGACCACGGCCGTGATCGACGGCCTGATGCGCGTGCAGATGGACTCCGAAGTGCCCGTGTTCTCCGCCGTGCTGACGCCGCGCGATTTTCACGAGCATGGTGATCATGTGGAGTTCTTCCGCCAGCACTTCGTGAAGAAGGGCGTGGAAGTGGCCCATGCCTGCCTGAGCACGCTGGACCAGCATGCCAAGGTGGATGCTCTGCTGCAGGCCAAGGCTGCCTGAGCAGCGGGCCTTGATGAAAAACGCCCCAGTCTGGGGCGTTTTTCTTTGGCGCTGCTGCCATTTCGCGAGCAAGGGCTTGCGGCGGTTTTTTCCAGCACAGCCCGGGGCGCTTGCCGATCCCTGAAAACACTGATTGTTGTGCCGGTGTAGCACTCGCTGCACCTATGTGATTGCCTCATTGCCAATTGCCTGTCGCGGGGCATAAGGTTGCGTCTTGTCTCAACCGAGTGGAGTGCGCAATGAAGAATTTTGGCAAGTTGTGTATCGCGACAGTCGTAGCAGGTATGGCAGGGGGCGTGATGGCCCAGGAGCAGATCATCAAGATCGGCCATATCGGCCCGACCTCCGGCCCTCAGGCTCACTTCGGCAAGGACGATGAAAACGGCGTGCGCATGGCCATCGAGGACCTGAACGCCAAGGGCATGGAAATCGGAGGCAAGAAGGTCAAGTTCGTGCTGGTGGCCGAGGACGATGTGGCCGATCCCAAGCAGGGCACGGCGGCTTCGCAAAAACTGTGCGATGACAAGGTGGCCGGTGCGGTGGCCTTTGTGAACTCCGGCGTGGCGATTCCTTCTTCCAAGGTGTTCCAGGACTGCGGCATTCCCATGATCACGGGCGCTGCGACCAATCCCGATCTGACTAAACCCGGCTGGAACACCACCTACCGCGTGATTGCCAACGACAACGCCCTGGGCGCGGCGCTGGCTAGCTATGCGGCCAAGAATCTCAAGCTCAAGAATGTGGCCGTGATCGACGACCGCACGGCCTATGGCCAGGGCCTGGCCAATGTGTTCAAGAAGGATGCCGCAAAGCATGGCATCAAGATCGTGGCCAACGAGTTCACCAACGACAAGGCCACGGACTTCATGGCCATTCTGACCTCCATCAAGGCCAAGAAACCCGATGCCATCTTCTACGGCGGCATGTATGGTCAGGCCGGCCCCATGCTGCGTCAGATGGCCCAGCTGGGCATGAACGACGTCAAGATGTTTGGCGGTGACGGCATTTGCGTGACCGAGCTGGCCAAGGTGGCTGCCGGAGCCAAGCCGCTGGAGAACGTGGTCTGCGCCGATGGCGGAGCCTCCATTGCCAAGATGCCTGGCGGCACGGAGTGGAAGAAGCGCTATGACGCCAAGTATCCGGGCCAGTTCCAGGTCTACAGCCCCTACTTCTATGACGGCACCATGCTGCTGGCCGACGCCATGAAGCGTGCCAATTCATGGGACCCCAAGGTCTATATCCCCTTCCTGCAGAAGTCCGACTATTCGGGTGTGACCTCCAAGATCCAGTTCGAGAAGAATGGCGAGATGAAGAACCCCAGCTATACGCTGAGCCGCTATGTGAACGGCAACAAGACGCCTATCGACCTGAACTGATTGCCTTGAGTGCACCAGGCCATGTGGTGTGGCCTGTTTTGCAAAGCCTGCGGATGCCTCGCATTTGCAGGCTTTTTTGCTTTCGGTCTTTGGGGGCAGGCATGGATGGCTGCTGGCTGGGGCGTTGCATGCGAAAGGATTGCGCTAGTTCTGCATGCCCTCTAGCTGCGCAAAATACTGGCGCAGCACCTCGATGGCCTCGCGCACCTTGGCGGGCAGGCTGTCGCGGCTGGCGGTGACGGCCCAGATATCCAGCATGCCCATATCCCAATCAGGCAGCAGGCGCACCAGGCTGCCCGTCTCCAGACTTGCCGCCACGTCATGGGCCGAGAGCAATGCAAGTCCCAGGCCTGCTTCACAGAACTGCTGCACCGCGCTGCGATGGTTGCTTACCATGAGCGGCCGCACCTGCAGCCGGTACTCCTGCGCCGTGCCCTGCTGGCGCCATAGAAAATCGGCCTGGGCGTCGTCGCTGCGGCTCATTTCCAGCCAGGGCAGCTGTGCCAGCTCGCTAGGGTGTCGAGGCGTGCTGCCGTGTGCCTTGATCCAATGCGGCGAGGCGCAGAGCACGGTGGCGCTGCGTCCCAGGTGGCGGGCCACCCAACTGGAGTCCTGCAGATTGCCGAAGCGCAGCGCCAGATCCACGCGCGCCTGGATCAGATCTATGGGTGCATCATCCATGAGCAGACGCAACCGCAGCTCAGGATGCATGGCCAGCCACTGGCCCAGCGCCGGGGCCGCATGCTGGGTAAAGCCGGCCGGAGCAGCCAGACGCAGCTCGCCGCTGGGCCGCTGATGCTCGGCGGCCAGTTCGGCGCGTGCCCGGCTGGCGGCCTCGCACATGGCAGCGCACTGGATGTAGAAGCGCTGGCCGGCATCGGTCAGCGTCAGCTGGCGCGTGGAGCGGTGCAGCAGCGTCAGGCCAGCATCGTGTTCCAGCTGACGGATATGCTGGCTGACGGCCGAGGGCGTCATGTCGAGCTGGCGGGCGGCTGCGCTCATGCTGCCGCGCTCCACCACGGCGGCAAAAATGGCCATGCGTCTGAAATCTTCCATGGGGCTATTTTGAAGTGCTGCTTCAAGGTCATGGTGGCTGAAAGGGGTTTTTCTCGCAATTAATGGCGATTAATCTTTAGCCCTGTTGAAGATATAAGGAGTTTTCCAATGAAAGTCGCATTGATTGGCGCCACGGGTTTTGTCGGTGCCGGGTTGCTGGATGAGTTGCTGCGTCGCGGTCACGAAGTCGTGGCCCTGGTACGCAAGCCCGAGGCCGCTGCCGCGCGCGAACATGTGCAGTTCGTCAAGGCCGATGTGCTCAAGGCCGACGAGGTGCAGCGCGCCGTGACCGGCTGCGATGCGGTGGTCAGCGCCTATAACGCAGGCTGGAGCAATCCCAATATCTATGACGATTTCATGCAGGGCTCGCGTGCCATCGTGCAAGGAGTCAAGGCCGCGGGCATCAAGCGTTATCTGGTCGTGGGCGGAGCCGGCAGCCTGTATGTGAATGGCCAGCAACTGGTGGATTCGCCCGATTTTCCGGCCTTCATCAAGCCCGGCGCTTCGGCGGCGCGCGACATGTTTGCCGAGCTGCAAAAGGAAGCCGCCCTGGACTGGACCATGCTGAGCCCGGCCGTGGGTTTCCATGGCGGCTCCGATGCGCAGTCCAGAGGCCGTACCGGTCACTATCGCACGGGCAAGGACGAACCTTTGGTGCAGGCCGACGGCCAGCCCGGCGATATTTCGGTTCAGGACCTGGCCGTGGCGTTGATCGATGCCCTGGACAGGAACGAACACGTCAAGGCTCGTTTCACCGTCGCGTATTGACCAAGCCCTGTCGTCGCCCGGTCCGACCCCATTGATTGATGGGGCAAGGCCGGGCCGTCTGTCTGCTGTCATGCTGCAAGCGCACAATTTCGGGTTTTGCGGCGCCAGACGCCAGCACGCCTTATTGCATGACAGAAACCTTGACTGCCCCTATCGAATCGACCCGATCTCCCACCCAGGCCTGGCTCAGCGTGATTGCGCTGGCGCTGGGTGCTTTTGTCTTCAACACCAGCGAGTTTGTGCCGGTCGGTCTGCTCAGCAGCATTGGCGCCAGCTTTGACATGCAGGTGGAGCAGGTCGGGCTGATGCTCACCATCTATGCCTGGGTGGTGGCGCTGGCTTCGCTGCCCTTCATGCTGCTCACGCGCAAGGTGGAGCGGCGCAAGCTGCTGATGGGTGTGTTTGCGGTGTTTGTGCTCAGCCATCTGGTATCGGGCGTGGCCTGGAGCTATGCATCCCTGGTCATCAGCCGTATCGGCATTGCGCTGTCGCATGCGGTGTTCTGGTCCATCACGGCCTCTCTGGCCGTGCGGGTGGCGCCTCCGGGCAAGAAGGCCATGGCGCTGAGCCTGCTGGCCACGGGTACTTCCGTGGCCATGGTGCTGGGTATTCCGCTGGGCCGCATCGTGGGTGAATGGCTGGGCTGGCGCATGACGTTTCTGGCCATTGGCGCGGTGGCAGCGGCGGTGATGCTGGTGCTGGGCAAGCTGTTGCCTCTGCTGCCCAGCGAGAACGCAGGCTCCCTGTCCAGTGTGCCCATGCTGTTCAGGCGCCCGGCCCTGGTCGGCATCTATGTGCTGCTGGTGGTGGTGATTACCGGCCAGTTCACGGCGTATAGCTATATCGAGCCCTTTGTGCAGGACATTGCCGGCCACGCCGGCGATGTGACCACGGCCGTGCTGCTGCTGTATGGCGGCATGGGCATTGTGGGCAGCGTGCTGTTCGGCTGGTTCGGTCTGCGCTTTCCGCGCGGCTTTCTGCTGGCGTCCATCGGCGTGCTGGCGCTGAGCCTGTTGCTGCTGGTCATGAGCAGCACGCATGTCTGGAGCCTGTATCTGCAAAGCTCGGTCTGGGGCATTGCCATGATCTGCTTTGCGCTGTCCATGCAGTCCAAGGTGCTGAATCTGGCGCCCGATGCCACCGATGTGGCCATGTCCATGTTCTCGGGCATTTTCAATATCGGCATTGGCGGCGGCGCACTGCTGGGCAGCATCGTCAGCCAGCAATGGAGCATGACGCATATAGGCCTGGTGGGCGGCCTGCTGATTGCCATGGGCGGCGCGCTCTGGTTGTTCATGATGCTCAAGCTGGCCGACAGCTTCCGTTTGAAGTCCTAGTTTTGTATACAAAACTGGCCTGACTCTTGCATGGGTGGTTTGTCTCAAACTTTTTAGAGAGGAAACCATCCATGAAAGCGTTTGCCGCTACCTTCACCACCATCGCCCTGGCTGTGGCCAGCCTGTCGGCTCAGGCCCAGAGTTCCGTGCAGCTCACCGGCACCATCGATAGCTATGCGGGCTCCATGAAGCTGGCAGGGCAAGAACGCGTGGCCTCGGTCGGCTCCGGCGGTCTGACCACTTCCTGGTGGGGTGTGAAAGGCGTGGAGGATCTGGGCGGCGGTCTCAAGGCCGACTTCAATATCACGAGTTTTTTTCGTGCCGACACCGGTACTCCTGGTCGCTTTGATGCCGACCCCTTTTTCTCGCGTGATGCCAATGTGGGTCTGGCTGGCAGCTTTGGTCGTGTGAGCCTGGGTCGTGGCATGGCACCGAACTTTCTGCCCACTGTGCTGACCAATCCGTTTGGCGACTCCTTCACGGTCTCGCCGCTGGTGCTGCATGCCAATATGACGACTGCGGCCTGGGGCGCGGACAGCCTGACCACGGCATCCAACACCGGCTGGAGCAATCAGATCCTGTATTCCACACCCAGCTTCGGCGGCCTCAAGGCCAATGTGCATTACCAATTCGGCGAGCAGAGCAGCAGCGGCAACAAGGGCAAGAAGAATGTGGGCCTGAACCTGATGTACTCGGGCGGCCCGCTGAGCCTGACCGCGTTCTACGAGCGTGCGCAGATCAGCAACCCGGTATCGCTGGCGGTGATGCCGACCAAGAGCAACTGGATGGTGGGCGGCAGCTATGACTTCAGCGTGGCCAAGCTCTATGCCACTTACGGCCAGGCCAAGATCAACGCCCAGGATCGTGAGAACACCACCTACTCGCTGGGTCTGGACATTCCAGTCAGCGGAACGCCTGGAACCTTCAAGGCAGCGGCGGCGCGTACCAAGTCGGAAGTGGGCAATGTCAGCGGCACACGCACCACCGTCAGCCTGGGCTACGACCATTTCCTGTCCAAGCGCACCGACGTCTATGCCGTGGCCATGTATGACCGCGTGAGCATGGACATTCCCAACAAGTCCGGCACCAGCGCCCTGGTGGGCATCCGTCATCGTTTCTGAGAACAGGCCTTGTGCTGCACCAGTTTCATGCATGGGCACCTGGCTTGTGCATGAGACAAGGCAAAGAAAAAGCCCTCGCCGGTATGTGCCGGCGAGGGCTTTTTTCATGCGCAGCAGACGCTTATTCGTCCATCTTCAGATTCTGCTTTTGCACCACGTTCTTGTAGACGGCCAGCTCTTCGGCCATCTGCTTGGCAAAGGCTTCGGGGGTGTCGGCCATGATGATGGAGCCGCTTTCCTCGATGCGCTTTTTCACGTTGGGGTCCTGCACGGCCTTGCGCACGGCGGCATTGATCTTGGCCACCACCTCCTTGGGCAGGTTCTTGGGGCCGACGATGCCGTAGTACGCCATGCGGTTGACCTGGGGCAGGCCGATTTCCTTGAAGGTCGGCACATCAGGCAGGGCGGCAACGCGCTGGGGGGCGGCGACGACCAGAGCCGTGAGGCGCTTTTCCTTCACAAAGGGCAGGGTGGAGGGCAGGTTGTCGAAAATCAGCGGCACCTGGCCGGCCACGGTGTCGTTCAGCGCAGGGCCGGAGCCACGGTAGGGCACGTGGGTCATCTCGGTCTTGGTTTCCAGCTTGAACATTTCCATCATCAGATGGGTGATGGAGCCCAGACCGGGCGAAGCGTAGGAGTACTTGGCAGGATTGTTCTTGATCTCGGTCAGGAAGTTTTTGTAGTCCTTGCCGGCAAACTTGGGATTGGCCGCAATGATGTTGGGCGTGGCCGCAATGTTCACGATGGGCGTGAAGTCGGTGGCGACGTTGTAGGGAATCTTGGGGTTGATGGCCGGGTTGGTCGCCGTGGTGGACACGGTGGCAATGCCGAGGTTGTAGCCATCGGGCGCGGCGCGGGCGGTTTCGGAGGCACCGATGCTGCCGCCGCCGCCGCCCTTGTTTTCCACCACCACGGACTGGCCCAGTTCGCGGCTCAGCGGCTCGGCAATGATGCGGGCGATCAGGTCGGTCGTGCCGCCGGCGGCAAAGGGAACCAGCAGGCGGATGGGCTTGTTGGGATAGGCGCTTTGTGCCTGTGCAGCGCCGCAAAAAGCCATGGCAGCCAGAACGGTGGCTGTGAACTTGAACATCAATGTCTCCTTGGAAAGTGTGATTGGCAGTGCATCTCTGGTGAAGTTGCCTGCAGTTTTCGGGGCTTGGGCCCTCTTTTGTTGTCAGGAGTTTGCTTTGGCCATGAAGGCCTCAAACCACTCCTTGCTCATGCAACGCAGCAATGGCGTTGTCATCAAGTCCGAATTCGCGCAGCACCTCATCGGTGTGCTGGCCGAGGGCTGGCGGGGCGTTGCGGTAAGTCACCGGCGTGGCCGACAGACGTATGGGGTTGGCGACGGTGGCGATACGGCCAATGCCGTCACTGGCGTTGCGCGGCAAGCTTTGCTGAATGCCGCGTGCCTTGACCTGGGGGTCTTCAAAGGCCTGGGCAATGGTGTTGATGGGGCCGCATGGCACGGCTTTGTCTTCGAGCAGCGCAATCCAGTCAGCCGTGCTGCGCTGAAGCATCTGTGGCTTCATCAACTCCAGCAGTGCCGCACGGTTCTGTACACGGGCGGTATTGGTGGCAAAGCGTGCATCCAGGGCCCAGCCGTCCTGGCCGATGGCTGCGCAAAAGCGCGCGAACTGACCGTCATTGCCTATGGCCAGCAGCACATTGCCGTCCAATGTCGGAAAGTCCTGATACGGCGCCAAGCTGGGGTGGATATTGCCGGCGCGGCTCGGCGCCTGGCCGGTGGCCAGAAAGCCTGCAGCCTGGTTGGCCAGCACGGCCATGCCCACGTCCAGCAGCGCCATATCGATGTACTGGCCCTGGCCGGTGCCGTTTCTCGCATTGTCGCGGGCGTTGAGCGCGGCCAGGATGGCATTGCTGGCATAGAGCCCCGTGAACACGTCGATCACGGCCACGCCAACCTTGAGAGGGCCTCCACCGGGTTCGCCATCTGCATGGCCGGTGATGCTCATCAGGCCGCACATGGCTTGCACCATGAGGTCATAGCCGGCGCGCTCGGCATAAGGGCCGTCCTGACCGAAACCCGTGATGGAGCAGTACACCAGGCGCGGGTTCAGCGCCTTGAGGCTCTCATAGTCCAGACCGTATTGAGCGAGCCCCCCGGTCTTGAAGTTCTCCACCACCACATCGGCCTCTTGCGCCATGCGCTGCAGCAGGGCCCGGCCCTCGGGGTGTGCCATGTCCACGGTGAGGCTGCGCTTGTTGCGGTTGCAGGCCGTGAAGTAGCTGGCTTCGCGCGTGTCGTTGCCCGCATCGTCCTTGAGAAACGGAGGACCCCAGTGGCGCGTATCGTCGCCGGCAACCGGGCGCTCCACCTTGACCACGTCGGCCCCCAGATCGGCCAGCATCTGAGTGGCCCAGGGGCCCGCCAGCACGCGCGACAGATCCAGCACCTTGATGCCTGCCAGTGCGCCCGTGGAAGTGCTTGTCGATGCGTTCATGTCGGATGACCCCGTAAAGCGAAACAATGAAATAAATAGCTGCTTACGCTTTATTTGTCTGGGTTTTGAGATGAAAACTATCCAAAACACAGACAAATCAAGCGGCACCAGCTAACAAATGAATAGCGGTAGTTGGCATTGCCCCGAGGTAAGGGCAGCCAGCAAGAGCCGCCTCGCGGCGAAGCTGCCGTCCCCCTCCCGAAGAGAGAGGGGGAAGCGGCGTAGCCGCTCAGGGGGAGCTATCAGTTCGCAAACGCCGCAATGCCGGTCTGGGCGCGACCCAGAATCAGTGCATGCACATCGTGCGTGCCTTCGTAGGTGTTCACCACTTCCAGGTTCACCAGGTGGCGGGCCACACCGAACTCGTCGCTGATGCCGTTGCCGCCCAGCATGTCGCGCGCCATGCGGGCGATGTCCAGCGACTTGCCGCAGTTGTTGCGCTTGACCAGAGAGGTGATCTCGATCACGTTCTGGTGCTCGTCCTTCATGCGGCCCACGCGCAGTGCGGCTTGCAGGCCCAGCGTGATTTCGGTCTGCATATCGGCCAGCTTCTTCTGGATCAGCTGGTTGGCAGCCAGGGGGCGGCCGAACTGCTTGCGGTCCAGCGTGTACTGGCGGGCGGTGTGCCAGCAGTCTTCTGCCGCACCCAGCGCACCCCAGGCAATGCCGAAGCGGGCGCTGTTCAGGCAGGTGAACGGGCCCTTGAGGCCGCGCACGTCGGGGAAGGCGTTTTCTTCGGGGCAGAACACATCGTCCATCACGATTTCACCAGTGATGGAGGCGCGCAGGCCCACCTTGCCGTGGATGGCGGGGGCGGACAGACCCTTCATGCCCTTTTCCAGCACAAAGCCGCGGATCTGGCCCACGGTGCCGTCCTCGGAGACTTCCTTGGCCCAGACCACGAACACGTCGGCCACGGGGCTGTTGGTGATCCACATCTTGTTGCCCTTGAGGCGATAGCCGCCGTCGACCTTGTAGGCGCGTGTGGCCATGGAGCCGGGGTCGGAGCCGTGGTCGGGCTCGGTCAGGCCGAAGCAGCCGATGAACTCGCCCGAAGCCAGCTTGGGCAGGTATTTCATCTTCTGCGCTTCGGTGCCGAACTCGTTGATGGGCACCATCACCAGCGACGATTGCACGGAGGCCATGGAACGATAGCCCGAATCAACACGCTCGATCTCGCGCGCCACCAGGCCGTAGCTCACATAGTTCAGACCCGCGCCACCGTATTGCGTGGGGATGGTGGGGCCCAGCAGGCCCAGCTCGCCCATCTCGCGGAAGATGCTGACGTCCACGGACTCGTTGCGGAACATGGCTTGCACGCGAGGCTTGAGCTTGTCCTGGCAGTACTCGCGCGCTGCGTCGCGGATCATGCGCTCGTCTTCGGTCAGTTGCTGGTCGAGTTGGAAGCAGTCGTCCCACTGGTAGCCATTGGCCATGTTCATCTCCTGAATGCAAGGTGTCGGATTGCAGGCGCATTTCCGCCTGAGTGCTTGCACACATATTAGGTTTGCAGAACAAGGGCTGGCAAACGATGAATAATCATCTATGGATGAGTAAAACGCATGTATAAAAGAATTATTCAGGGTTTCCCCGTTGTTTTTAGATTGATTGATGCGTTCTAAGCACAAGAGATATGCGCAGAGTTCTCCCTTCCACCCAGGCCCTGGCCTGCTTTGAATCGGCTGCCCGCCATGTCAGCTACACCAAGGCTGCGCAGGAGCTGTCGCTGACGCAAAGTGCTGTCTCGCGCCAGATCATTGCGCTGGAGGATTTTGTGGGCGTGGCGCTGTTCAAGCGCACGCGCCACGGCGTGCTGCTCACCGATGCGGGACTGCATTACGCCAAGCAGGTGGGACGCTGGCTGCAGGGGCTGGAGCGCGACACGCTGGATCTGATGAGCCATCAGGGCGAGGGCGGCCCCATCAATCTGGCGGCCGTGCCCACCTTTGCCACGCGCTGGCTGCTGCCGCGCCTGCCGCAACTGGCACAGCAGCACCCCGACATCACAGTGCATATCGATGTGCAGACCCGGCCTTTCCTGTTTGCCGACACGGTGTTCGATGCCGCTCTCTACGCGGGCACGCCCGAGCAGGTGGCACGCTGGCCCGGCGTGCAGGCGCAGTGGCTGATGGACGAGGAAGTCGTGCCCGTGTGCAGCCCGCAACTGCTGGCCACGGCCCAGCAGCGTGATCCAGGCCGTGCCTGGCTGCCGGTCGGCCCCGAGGTGATTGCGCGCCTGCCGCTGCTGCAGCAAAGCACGCGTCCCCAGGGCTGGCGCCAGTGGTTTGAGGCCATGCATGTCGATGCACCGCGCGCGCTCGACGGCATGCGGCTTGAGCTGTTTTCCATGCTGGCCGTGGCTGCCAGCCAGGGTCTGGGCGTAGCCCTGATCCCGCCCATGCTGATCGAGCAGGAGATTGCGCGCGGCGATCTCATCGTCGCCTGTCCCCAGCCGCTGCGCGGCAACCGCGCCTATTACCTGGTCACGCCCGAGCTGGCGGCCGAGGCGCAAGCTTCACCGGCGCTGCGGGTGTTCAGCCAGTGGTTGCAGCACAAGGCGCAGGAGGCTACAGGTCGCAAGCCAGAGCGCCAGCCTTGAAATACAGCTTTGACCGCATAGCCGCCGGGCTTTGGGCCTTCGATGCAGGTATCTAGGCAAGAATGATTGCTTGCCCGGCCAGCAAAGCGCTGGCTGCTATGAATTCTTGCAGTGGAGAGTCGAATCATGTCATTCAGCCAAAGCCTGTGGAACGCCAACCAGGCACTGTTTCAAAGTACCCTGGAGCTGCCCTTCAACCAGGAGTTGGCGTCCGGCACGCTGAGCCGGGAGCGCTTTTGCCACTACATGATTCAGGATGCGCACTACCTCGTCGCCTATGGCCGAGCGCTGGCCGTGACGGCGGCCAAATCCGATAACGCCGAAGGCGTGGTGCAGTTTGCCAATGCCGCCAATGAGGCCGTGGTGGTGGAGCGCGCCCTGCATGGCGGCTTCATGCGTGACTTCGGCATCACGCCCGAGCAGTTTGTCGCCACGCCGCTCACGCCGGCCTGCCATCACTACACCAGCTATCTGCTGGCCACGGCATGGAGCGCCACTTACCCGGTGGCCGTGGCCGCGCTGCTGCCCTGCTTCTGGATCTATGCCGAGGTGGGGCGCGACATTCATGCGCGCTCGGCCAAGGACAATCCGTATCAGGCCTGGGTGGACACCTATGCCAGCGAGGAATTCCACGCGGCCGTGCGCGGCGTCTGCGCCACGGTGGATCGCCTGGCCGAGGAGGCCACCGAGGCCACGCGCGCGGCCATGCATGCGGCCTATAAGGATGCGGCCCGGCTGGAATGGATGTTCTGGGACAGTGCCTACCGCCTGGGAGACTGGCAAGGGCCGCTGCGCTGAGTGACTGAGTTTTAGTGCATGAACGGGGTACTGATTAAAAAATAATCAGCACCCCATTTTTTCTAATGTGACAAGGGGTTAAGTCGCTTATTCAAGTGCTTGCTCCGGCTTGTCCACAAGCTTGTAGTGATTTAGTGGGGAAAACTGGGCTACAGCCCAATTTTGGTAGGCGTGAGCTGCTATGAAATGCGGAGTTTGTAGGCTTTAAGAGCCGTATAGTGTGATTTGCTTAAAAATTAAGCAGACATTGAAAAGTCTTTGCAGAACAATGGCTTGATGCGCTTATCCCGCTGAGTGGCGGGCTTTGTCCACAAGCTTGTAGCGGGCGAATGGGGATATCCCGATACGATGCCCGGTAAACATCGAGGGAGAGGGAATTGAAGAAGTCGACATACCGGGCCATTGTTCTTGCCTCCTCGGCAATTCCTTTGGCGGGCCTGTGCCTGGACGCCTTTTTCCCGCTGATCCCCGCGAGTCTGAAGTCGGTGCATGACAGCATGGTGCAATTCGGCGGCATCAAGCGCTATCCGCCCGGAGTATTGCTGGCCATGGCGGTGGTGGTTGTGACTACGCTGGCTTCTTTTTACGGGCAACTGCGCTTCAGGAGCTGGGCGCCGAGTCTGGCTGTGAGCTCGACGCTAGCCGGCTTGCTGTTGTCCTGCTTTACGGGGCCGATTTTGCAATCGGGTGTGGGTGATGCTGCTGCTGGTGCGGGCGCCATGTTGAGCGGGATGGCGCTGATCCTGCCCTATGCCAGTGCCGAAGTGCGGGCTCTTTTCTGGCCACAGGCCGCCGCAGCGACTGTCGATACGGCTGGCCATCAGGCGGCTGCGATTGGGCCAGTTTGAGTCATGGGTTTAATGTTTTCCGGCATCGACTAGGTGATCAATCAGCGCCCGCACCTTGAGCGGCAGGTGGCGCGAGGGCATATACAGTGCATAGGCGGTGCGCGGCGCGTAATTGCCCGTCAGCTGCCAGTCGGGCAGCACTTGGACCAGCGCACCGCTGCTCAGCACGGCCTGGGCCGCAAAGTCTGCCACCAGGCCTATGCCCTGATGCTGCAATGCCAAGTTAATGATGCCGGTGCTGCTGTCCATGGACAAAGGAGAGTGAACGGCGACTTCGGTCACGACAGCCTCTGGGCTGCGAATTGGGCCGTGCACCCATTGCAGCCGACTCTGAAAGTCGCCATAGCCCAGCGTGATGCATGCCACGCCATGCTCGCGTCCCAGCTCCTGTGGATGTTCGGGCGGCTTGATCAGACCCCTGAGGTAGGCCGGCGAGGCCACGGCGATGTAGCGCACCTGGCGCAGCTCGCGCGCCACCATATGCGGTGGTAGCTGTTCGGGCCGGGTCAGGCGGATGGCCAGATCCAGACCTTGCTGCGCCAGATCCTGCATCTGGTCGCTGAGGCTGACGGCGGCCTCAAGCTCGGGCCATTGGCGGCGCAGCGCAGGCAGCTGTGCACTGAGCCAGATTTCCCCAAAGATGGTTGGAGCCGTCAGTCGCACCGTGCCGCGCGGCACGCCGCTGTAATGGCCGGCAATGGCGTGGATATCGCTGGCCGTCTGTGCCAGCTGGCTGCAGGCTGCATAGACCTCGGCTCCGAGCTCGGTCAGGGACAGCGAGCGGGTCGTGCGATGCAGCAGCTGCACGCCCCAATGGGCTTCGAGCCGGCCCACGCTGCGGCTGACGGCCGAGGTGGTCAGATCCAGTTGCCGCGCGGCGGCGGCAAAGCTGCGCAGCTCTACCACCTTGGCGAAAACCAGCATTTCAGGAAGCAGGCCGGGCTCTGTGCTCATGGTTCAGCTTGATTGTTGATCTGTGGGTAATAGTAAGTGGAATAGAGCTGTATTGATGCTTGGAGGTGATTGACGGACCATGCCATCATGACTTCCCAGACATCTTCCTCTTTACAAGTGCTGGCTTCCAAGCCGGCTTTGGCAACCACCTCGCCGCCCAAGGCAGCAGCCGGCGGTAGCTGGCGCATGGTGCTGGCCATGGCGCTTTCCGGAACCATCGGCCTGCTGGTGGTGGAGAGCGGCCTGCCCGTGCTGTGGGTGGTGTGGTTGCGTTGTTTGCTTGGCGGACTCGGGCTGGCGGCCTGGGTGCTTTGGTCGGGCCAGTGGTCCAGGCCGACCTGGCGCGAGAGCGGCTGGCTGCTGCTGGGGGCTGTGGCGCTCATCGTCAATTGGCTGTGCCTGTTTCGTGCCTATGAATACAGCGGCATTGCCATTGCCACGGTGGTCTATCACGTACAGCCCTTCTTGCTGTTGCTGCTGGCGGCTCTGCTGCAGGGCGAGCCTCTGCCGCTCAATCGGCTGCCCTGGCTGGTATTGGCGCTGGTAGGCGTGGGCTTGAGCAGCGGCCTGGTCGGGCTGACTGACCAGCAGGCGTCGCAAGGGCAATCCTTGGGCATTGTGCTGGCACTGCTGGCAGCCAGTCTTTATGCCCTGGCCACCTTGGCCACCCAGCGGCTCAGGCGGCTTGCGCCGGCGCAGATCGCCATGCTGCAGATGCTGCTTGGTGCACTGAGCTTGCTGCCCTGGGTGTGGGAGCTGCGCGCCCAGGCACTCTTCAGTCCCAAGGTCTGGGCTGCGGTGCTGGTGCTGGGCCTGGTGCACACGGCCTGGATGTACACACTGATGTACACGGCATTTCAAAGACTGCAGGCGCAGGCGATCGCCGGCTTGTCCTTTATCTACCCCGTCATGGCTTTGCTGGTGGATCTGCTCTGGTTTGGTGTCAAGCCGCAGCCGGCGCAGTGGCTGGGGATGGCGCTGATTCTGGGGGCGCTTGCAGCTTACCGGCGTAGCGAGCGCAAGCCTAATCAAAAATAGCTGCTAGCGGTTATGCATTAAGCGCCAGCAGCTATTGTTTTAAATCCAGGGGGTAATGGCCAGCACCAGTGGCATCAGCACAGCCGTGGCCACGCCGTTCAAGCCCATGGCCAGAGCGGAGAACGCAGCGGCCGTGGGGTTGAGCTGAATGGCGCGTGCCGTGCCAATCGCATGGGCCGTAAGTCCGATGGCAAAGCCTTGAACCGCTGGATCCTTGAGACGCAGGACGCGGCACAGCAGCGGTGCCATCATGGTGCCGCTGATGCCGGTAATGGCCACGGCCACGGCGGCCAGCGAGGGTGTTCCTCCAAAACGCTCGGCCATGGGCAGGGCGATGGGAATGGTGGCCGACTTGGGGGCCACGGCGATCAGCGTAGCTTGCGAGCCGCCAAAGGCCCAGGCAATGCCCAGCGCCGAAAACAGAGCGACCAGACAGCCCACCAGCAGCGCCACGCTGATGGGCAACCACAGCTGACGGATGCGCTCGCGCTGGGCGTAGAGCGGGATGGCCAGTGCCACGGTGGCCGGGCCTATCATCAGACCCAGCAGGGATACGCCGCTGCGATAGGTTTCATAAGGCGTGCCTGTGAGCAACAGAATCGCGACGATGACGACCACGCCGGTAAACACCGGAATCAGCATGGGGCGGTTGCCGCTTTTCCTGTAGATGGCCATGGCCGCCAGATAGACCAGCATGGTCAGCACCAGCCAGGGCAGGGGCGAGCCTTGGGCCAGGCTCAGCCAGGCGGTGTGCAGGCGTTCAAGCAGGGGTGTGCTCATGCGCTGGGCTCCTGCTTTGCTGCGGACTCGTCATCCGGCTTGCGAGTGCGTTGGCGCTGCAGGCAGAAGCGGAAGGTGAGGGCGGTGGCGGTGAATGTGATGGCAGCTCCGGCAATGCAGGCCAGCACAAACGGCAGCCATTCCCGGCGCAGGTGGTCGAATTCCAGCATCACGCCTGCAATGACGGGGATGAAAAGCAGCATCATGTTCTGCAACAGAACCTGAGCAGTATCTTCCAGTGTCTTGGGTAGGCGTTTGTAAAACAGAAGGCCCAGCAGCAAAAGCAGGATGCCGATCAGCGCGCCGGGCAGGGGCAGGCCCGTGACGCGGGCCAGGAACTCCCCCAGTAGCTGAAAGGCGAAAAGTACAGCAAGCGCATACAGCATAAAGGTGGTCAGCTCCTGAATAATGAGCTGGCAGCCTGTTGTCAGGCTGCCAGGTCTGTGAGGGTGGGGTATGGCTTGGGTGAATAAAGGTAAAGCAGGCGGGTAACTATTGCGTGTCGCGGATGACAGGTTTATCTTGGCTCTCAGGCGCTTCGGAGCCGAAGCGGCCAGTCATCGCACGAGCTTAGGAGAAGTCACCATGCAAACCGCAGTCTATCGCGCACCTGTGTATGAACCTACGGTCGATGAATTGGAAACGCTCAAGAAGCTGGAGCTGGGCGAGGATGTCTCTCTGTGGTCGGCCGCCAAGGAGTATCTCTCCAAGCGCCTGCTGGAGCGGGGGCTGGTGGAGCAGGATGCAGAAAAGCACTGGCATATCACCGAGTTGGGGCGTATGGTGATTCGGCGCCAGCTCTGAATGGGGCAAAGGGTTAACCCTTGTATTGCAATTGCCTGATTTGGAGGCAACCTACCTTTCAGCCCGCAAGTACAAGGGCTTGTGTGCTGTTATCACCAGGATTTCACTGAATATCCACAGTCATGTCCACATGATCTGTGGAAAAAAAGCGCTGTCATGGACAGCGCTTTTTTGTGGCTTGACTCAAGCCTGGGTTGCTCGGATTGACAGCAATGGATCTCGTTGACAGTACAAGTGCAGCGGTGTTCAAAAGGCATTTTTCAGAGAGAAATACCCCTGGTGATCTGCTATGTGCCATAGGCTTGAAGCGAATGGATGTTTGCCAGATGGACGATGCTGTCGGTGCCAGGCATGGCATTGCAAGGCATGGATCCGCACCAGATTGCGCAAAGTTATGCACAGTGGCGGTGCAACTTCGAAAAGATGAGCGAGCAAGAGAGATCCTGCCTTATCCCGGCAAGGGAAAGGCATGGGGCGGTGGCGTAATTGATGCGCCGGCTTTTCACGTGGAGAACCGAAGGCTGGATGGCAGTGAAGCAGCCTTCTCGGCTTGGGTATGTAGTGCCGGGTTGGACCGGAACACCCTGCTGCGGGGATTTCAACTCCCTGCACTCACTCTGGAGGGATGCGGATTGTATTCGAAATTCAGGCGCAAAAAATTGTCGTGGCGTTCCTTTGGAAAAAAACGCGTTGCGCCCATGATGTCGACATGGGGTCGAAGCTGGATCGATTTGTCTGCAGGTACTTCGCTTGATGTCGTTATCAGTGTTGAGTGACTGCATATTTGCAGAGCACAAATCAACAAGGGCGGGTTGAAGCCCGCCCTTGTTAGGTGAGTTGCTGTCAGCACCAAAGGAGTGCTGCCGTCCTGTTATGCCTTTGACCAGTCTATTCGCTTGTAGGCACGAAGAACAGGTACTCACCTGGCCCCATCTGCGGGGTAATCACATAGCCTTCGCACTGCCTGTCCTTGCATTTCACAGGGATAGCGCGGGGCCATATCGTTGCTGCAGTCGGATAGCCAGGCAGGTACTGCGGCACATGCCAGACGCCATAGTCGCCCACTGGCTCTGCTTGCTGCGAGCCTGCTGCACCTTGCTCGCCACTTCCGAAGATCTGGCGTTGAATGCTCAACGGTTCATTGATGGCCCTGGAGTCGGGTGCAGCCAAAGACGAAGCGCAACACAGTGCAATCGCTAAAAGAGCTAGAGTCTTGCCCATAGCGGCCTCCTAGATTAGGAATCACGCCCACTAATTGTCGTACAGCTGTGCTGTACGTGGGTCATCCATCACAGATGTTACAAGCGAGGGGCGAGTGACTTCAGGTGTCAAACTTGACTGAACCTCTGTGGGAGCTGAAGCGGGAGTGGGGCTACCTTGTGCCGAAGCATCCGGCCCGTAGTTGTTCCGGCGCTCATCTGCAGTCATGGATTGCGGGCATTTCGAACCCGTGATCTCCAGTGCCACGCGAGCGGCGGGATCCATGCAGTCCATTGCCAGCGAGGCTGCCTTCATGCCCTTGTTCCAGAGCTCACGGCTCATTTTCAGGCGTTTGCAATGCTCGTCCGTCCAGGTTGTGCCGAAGCTCACGCCAAAGCCAGGGCCGTTGGCACTGCCGCTGCTGCTGCCCATGCAGGTGTCATTGCTGGTCGTGAGATTGGGGCCGTTCACGCTGGGAACGTTCTTCATGGTGTAAGTACCTGTGTACTCCACAATGTTCTTGGACGTCCCGGACACAGTGCTGTTCAGGTTCTGGGTGGTCGTGCCGTTCGTTGTGATGTTTTGATCGGAGGTTGAAGTGGATCTGCTGTCCATCGTGGATACAGATCGACTTTCCGCCGGGGCAACGACCGGATTGACAATGGTGACCGACTGATTCTGTTGCGCCCCCACGGAAGAGGAGCTAGAGGAGCTTTGCGCGCTGCTGTCGGCACTTTGCGCATAACTGCACAAAGGAACGCAAAGACTTAACAGAGCTATTGAGAATTTCATGCTTTGCTCCTACGTTGCCCGAGCCCGGCCAGGCAGCCAGACCCGGGACAAACACAACTATCTTGGGACAGCTGCCTTAGTTGGCATTGGCAGTAGAGCCTGCACCAGCAGTACCGGAGGTGCCACCACCGTTGGAGAAGTAGCCGGCGTTACCCCAGGAACCGGCATTCTGATGGACGGTACCCACAGAGCCTGCGTTCGATGTGGTATTGGTCAGCGAGCCCCAAGGTGAGGAAACGGCTCCCGATGTGGCGTTGTAGCCAGAGGTGGTGCCAGCATTGTTGTTGATGTAAGCCAAGCCGCCGCCAGGGCCGGCGCCAGTTGCAGCAACATTCGCGGTCTGAGAAGAGGCGCCGCCGAAGGCCGTGCCACTGACGGGTCCTGCGTTATAGCCGGCAGCAGCAGTCGAGCCCGCATTGGCATTGGTAGCCGCTACGCCGCCTGCAACACCGTTGCCGGTGGTTGCGGAAAGGCTCTTCACATTACCGAAAGTAGTTGCGCTACCGCCGACAGCTGCCCCACCGATGCCAAAACCGCCTGCGCCGATAGCGCCGCCAGCAGCGTTTGCATTCGACGTCGCACCGGAGGTTGCACTATTCATGCTCAGCGCACTTCCGTTGCCCGAGCTGGCCGCACCCGACAGCGTGGCAGACGATGCGCTCGACGTCGTGTTTGTGGCTGCAATGCTTGAGCTGCTCACAGCAGCAGATGCAACACCAGCCAACGCAATAACCGCCATGGCAATCAGAGACTTTTTCATGATCATTCCTTTGAATAGCGAGTTCCCAGACAACTGAGAGTGTGTGAGCGAGAGACCGATGCTGGTTCGCAAAGGCCAGTGTTAACCGTCAACAAGTTCTGGAGTGCTTTGTTACGTTCCAAAACTGCTTTCGGTGAGGGCAGTTTCAGAAAACGACGGAGAAACAGTAATACCCCATTCAAAGATATTTTTTGAAGAATTTAAAATGATGAAAAAAATGATTGATTTTTTGTGGCTTGTGGATGATGTGCTATTGAAAGAATAGTGCTTGTTGGAAAATTCTTACAATGCTAAAAAATGTAATCTATATTTCTTTTTATTTTATATGTCCATTGTTTCAAAAATAAAGGGTTTACATCTATTTTTGTGATGAGATTGAGTTAATACCTTGTATTCAAGTATTAATTTGTAAAAATTTAAACCTTATTTTTCTTTATTTGTTTTTTGTGGATTTTCAATGGGATGAATTCTATTTTTTCGCGAGATTCCCAAGAAATCGACTCATCAAATGGAGTGTCACATGTATCTATCCGACGCATTTATGAGCTCACGGTTTGATGATGCAGGCAGTGCAGAAGTCACATCTACTGTCTTTGGGCGCATGTGGCCGTCCGACATGAAGGGTCAGCAGAACCAGCCGGTGCGAGTCTTTCTGGTTGACGAAGACAGCCATGTCAGGAATGTGATCTCGCAGGAGCTCATGCGTGACCCGCGCACTCTTCTGGTTGGGCAGGCCTCCAGTTACAGAGAGGCTCGTAAGAACATCTTTTTGCAAGAGTTCGATGTGCTCCTCATTGACCTGTCTCTTGGTGAAGGCCAAGGAACCGAGTTGCTGGAATCGATCCAGCTAAAGAGGCCTGACGTGCTGAGCATTGCAATTTCTGCAAGTGAAAACGACGACGCGGCCATGAATGCTCTTAAAAGAGGCGCTGTTGGGTACCTAGTGAAGAACTCATGGTTTGGAAGCTACTCGCAAGCTGTGCTGGAAGTTGCGAATGGTGGAGCCGCTATATCTCCAGTAGTGGCGAAGAAAATCATTCCAAAAATATTCAAGGCCAATTTTCATGAGGAAAGTATCTTCAAACACAAGAGCTTTGAGTCTCTGACTGAAAGAGAGGTGGAAATATTAAAATTGATAGCCCAAGGAAAAAGCTCTCTCGAGGTTGCGTCCTACTTGCAAATAAGCCCTTTGACTGTGTCAACGCATATAAAAAATATTTACGGAAAAATGCAAGTAAGAACCAGGGCGCAAGCCGTCAGATGTGCAATATTGATGGGAATTATTTGAATACTGTTGTTAACTGTGTTCTAGGTCTTAAATGTAAAAATACTCTGTCTGAAATCTCATATTGAAATGATATTTGAGTCTGAAATATTTTTTGCAGGTTTCTTGATAGAGAAATTTCTTTCATGAGGTGGAAGGAGCTTTTACCTGGTCATTTTCAAGCATGTGGTCCTTGTTGGACAAAGCTTGCGTGCTGCTTTCACATGGCTGCGATCCAGCAGCTTTGACGCTTCATCGATGTCATGGATGGGTCGGCCGCGAAGTTGCGCATGTCGCACATAGGAATGGCGCGGATTCGTTTGCCAGCCTCTTCATTGCGGGTGACAAGAATGAGGTTGCCCTGTTGCAATAGCTGTTCGAGACATTCAACGAGTGGGCGGGACGGGAGATCGTGAGGCTGCCTCCTTATGAAGTAAATCTGAGCTGGCCACTGCACTCTATTCGGCGGCACTAGGAGGGGGAGTCAATGAATGGGGATACCACTCCGAAATGACCGATGCTGCATGCGCATGTGCTGATCGCCAGAGGTCGCTCTGGCTGGAGCCAGGATGGTCTGGTAGTTCGATGTGTCTATCAGCTGCCCGAATAGCGAACCAAATGCCATGGTCCCAGTCTTGGTCTCGTCGCTGCTTCTTGAGGGCAGGTGCAGTAATCACGATCACTCTCTTATTGCCCGCTCTTGCATAGCCGATCTCAACCAGCGTTCCAAAAGCCTCCAGGTCTTCGAGATAGGCGACAACAACGTCGGCCCGTGAGATGCCTTGAAGAGCTCCGCGATAGGCTGCGCTTTGTGGGTTGGAGGGAGAGTAAGAATTCGCGCCATGCATGTATCCATGGCTGCCATTTCTCGCTTTCCACGGACCTGAATACATGAACCTCGTACGAGTTCCGTGAAATAGCATTTCTTCCGGCGGCGCGATCAGCACATCGGTATCTGAATTCTCGATCCCTAGATCACCAAGTGCCTTGGATCTGGATACGTCGAAGATTCGCCAACAGGAAAACTCTCTGCCCGGGTTCTCATTGTCTAAAGCTGTCCCCATTTTTCCCGCCATGTAGACGACAGGTAGAACCAGGTTCGCTTGGCGAATTGCTTTGCTCGCCTGCAGCCAGCTTTCGACATCCGTTTCAAACCAGCCAATGGCTCTGTTGCTCATCGGTGTGGGATGAGGAAACTTGTCCTTGCGCAACAGCTTGTAGAGCATCGATCTTGATAACCCAGTCCGTGTCAGAACCTCATCCATAGGGATGACATTCTTCGTGAAGCGTGACGTGCTATCCGTAGACATATGGTTTCTTGAGCTCGTGTGCTGGGTGGATGAGCTAGCGTTAATTAATGCAATAAGTATTAAGTTCTGATAGCTATGTCCAATGTAGGAGTGGCTCTGACATTGTTGTCGAATACGAACGATTTGTATTCCGTGCGTATTTTGATTTACTTTTACCCTTCAGAGGGACATGACGTTCCCGCCGCGCCTGCCTGCTTCGTGGGTGCAAATTACGAGCTGGTCGGCATATCGCGAACCTGCGCTAATGCACGGGATACACGGTATTTGGGTGATTTTTTTGTATGCGGGAAATTACGAGGCGTGGGGGATGCCAGGTCGACTGACGCCTTGTTGGCTGGGGCTTGAGGTCCGCGCCTCTGCCCAAAGCAAGAGCTGCTATCTCGCCATGCAAGCGGGAGGACACAGGCATGCTTTCGGATGTCGTCGCATGGTTTTTGCGCTAATCGTTTTTTTGAGATGCGCCAAATCGCAAATTGCGAGGGGACCATTGCGGCAAAGAAAAAAGCCGTTAAGTCTTTGAAACTTAACGGCTTTTTGTATATGGTGCCCGGGGCCGGAATCGAACCGGCACGCCTTGCGGCGGGGGATTTTGAGTCCCGTGAAGAAATGAGGATTCATGCGGCCTGCAGGCCGATGTGTTCCGGTTTTTTTGGTGTACTTATTTATAGGTAGAGAAGACAAAACCGGAACACTTTTAGCCCACTGGTTTCAGCCTCCGGACACCGCCGTAATGGCGTTCTGTCAGGCGCTCATCGCTGTGCTGCAGCAGCTTCGATGCCTCTTCCAGGCTACCCGCTTTTTGGGCGGCGCGCTTGCGCATGTCCCGCAGGTAGAGCTGCTTGATTGCATCGGCCAGCTCATCCTCGCCGCGCTCGCTGGCTTTCTCTGCGGCCGTGCTCCGGGCTTTGTCCCATCCATAGCGAAGCGCCTGGGGTGACACTGGCTGCCCGTCTGCAGTGGAAAGCAGCATCAGGTGATCAGCTCCTAGAGCCTTGCGCCTACGCACCAAGTCAGGCAGAACTGCGGAAAGGTTCAAGTCCCACTCAGCCTCCTTGCCGGTCTTACTGGCCTCCAGCGTCAGCAGGTTCCCGCGCGGCATCAGGACCGTGATGCAGTCAGTCAGGCGCATGCCCGTGGCGGATCCGAGGTCCATGCAGTCCTTGATGTGCTGGGCTGCCTCTGCATAGATCGCCGCAAACACATCGTCCCGAACCTTGATCTTCCGCGCCTTCTCCTTGTTCTTCCACTTGCTGCGCTCCATCCCGGCCGCTGGCCATGGCAAAGAGGTGAGGCCTTCGCCGCGCGCCCAGTTCCAGATGACCGAGAGCAAGGCCATCTCCCGATTGCCTTGGGTCTTCGCCGTGCGCTTCGTCAGGTAGCCCTTGATTACCGGTAGGCTCACCTGGTCCCAGGTCGCCTCGGCAAAGACCGGGCGCATCATCCTGAGGTTCTTGGCATAGCCCTTTTTGGTTTCTTCGCTCCTGTACGTTGGCAGGACTTTCGATTCCCAGCCGGAGAAAGCCTCCTCGAGCGTGCCAGCTATGCGCGCACTGTGGGTGCCGTTCTCAGTGATTTCTTTCCATTGGGCGATTGCTTTATCGAAGTCGGTGCCAAGGGGAATTTCCCCGTTTCCTTCTGTCGATGCGTCATAGAAGTAATACACCACGACCTTGCCGCTTTTACGGCGGCGCGTCCTGGTGCGCAGTCGTGGATAGGCTCCAGTCATCTGACAGCTCCTAAGTTAATCCCGCGCGAAGGCGTGAAAACCACTCCAGTCAGCCACGCCCTGGCATGAGCGCGAGAGACAAGAATACGCCTACCCAGGCGTTTATGAGGGATTCCCTCTTTCTTCAAAAACGCTTCTTGCTGGTCCAACTTTCCAGCTGACGCCATTCGCTTAATTTCTTGCGGCAACAGGAATTCACCAGTTTGATCCATGGCGACCTCCATTAAAAATGGCCCTTGCGGGCCGGCGGTTGGGTTTCAAAGGTTCGAGCAGAAGGCGTGCAGCCTGGTTGTAGGCATCCCAAAGCAACAATCCGTCGGTGCACCGTTCCTGCTGCCCGCCGGATAACCCGGCAGCGCAGCAGGTCGGGCATTTGAAGTGGTGGGCGATGTAGGCCTCGTCTTCTGGAAGGCCCACGGTGCTGGCGCTGGTCATCGCGGTTTCCCGGTGCGCTTGACGTCGATCAGCGTGATCAGTGCGATTTTCCATTTCATGGCGTAGCCCCGATCTGGCGTATGCGGCCCAGATAGACCAGGTTGCGCCAATAGGGCAGCTTGCTCCGACCGGGTGCATAGAACTCATAGCGATGGCCGTCGCGGACCCAGATGCAATGCCATCGCCGTGTTGATGTGCGTATGAAACGGATTTGGGTACCCACTGGGTTGAGCAGCCAGGCCACCAGTGCAGAGACGATGCAATTGCTAGGAAATCTCATGCTGGTCATAGCGGCTTCTCGATGCGCTTGAAGTCGATCACCCAGACCCAGGGGTTTGCGGCCCAATCACCGCCGGTGGACTTCCACACCTCGGCAAACCAATCGCGCGGGTCTTCACCATCGGCCATGTTGGGGAACGGGCATCCTTCTGCCATGGCATCCCCTCGGCTGATGGACTGCAGGCGCTCCACGCGCACGCTGGAGATTTCCAGCCAGATGCGGGCCGCCCACTTGGGCATGTGGATTGAAGGTTTCCAGCGGGCGACGATGTCGTCATCCATCGTCATGAATTCAGGTGGTGCACCACCGTCTGCCGCGTACTTGCAATAGGCGGGTGTTTTGAATTTCGAGGGGAGTTCGTCTGCCTTGGAGAAATAGTGATCCTCCCACTCCTTTGCGCTCATCAATGGCCCTTGCCATGTCTCGCGCACATAGATGCGGTCGCCTGGCTTGCCAAATGGGAACTTTGCAGTGTGATAGATGCCCTGGGTGAGGTTGCCTGCCCACCATGTCCACTCGCCAGCAGCGACAAACGCATCCGGCGAATCAACCGAGCAGTGCAAGCGATCTTCTGGTGGCTGCGGCTTTATCACGCGCCGCGTTTGCGTCTTCTGGCCGCTGAGGATGGCGCGCACCAAGGGCGCCTTGAACATCAAGCCGGTTTCTTTCATGTGGTTGCTCCAATCGTGTGCTGACCCAGTTCGCGCTTGAGCTTTTCAAGGAGGGACGGGTGCATGAAGATGCCCATGGGTGTTTGGTAGGCCACGGGTGTGCGCTCTTCGATCCGAACAGGCCGCCATGAGCGGCGGCGCTTCTTTGTCGGGTGCTTCTTGACTTCCCAGTGGTGCGAAACACGCTCGGCCAGAGGGTGAGAGAAAACGGGGATCCCGTTGAATGTCAGAGACTGCTGCATTGCGGCGCTCCAAAAAAGGAACCCCGCACGGTGGCGGGGCTGGTTGTCAGGTCTGTGGGAACTCGTCCCAGGTGCGGCCATCGAGCAGGCGGCCCGCGGCTTTCTTGCCGACGCGGGCCGCGCACGCGCCGTCTGGCCAGTCGTAGAACTCGGGATTCGCGGGACCGTGCGGGCCGTCAATCGGGAAGGTCAGCTTCACGGTGTCGCCATCCTTTTCGCCAGGCATCCAGTCGCCCCACTGCTTGAAAAGAATGTCCGTGCCGGCGTCCTGGCACTGATCGCGCAGGGAGCGCGCCCAGTCGGGGTGCATGGGGCGCGAGCCAGGCCCGGACTCGCCACCGACGATCACCCAGTCCAGCAAGGCCACACTTCCACGGCGAAGTGCTGCTGCGCATTTGATGGGGTCGGCCATATCCCGCCATGTCCCTTTGCAGACTTGCGCCTCAGCCAAATCGCACGCTTGCTCCAAGTTCACCGGGCCAAGTAGTGGCTCCATGCTCAGGAAGCGCACCTTGGCAGGAACGGCCAGCAGCTTGGGAATGTCGCGGTCTGCCTCTTCCTGATTCACCACCGTGGCCCCGATCCAGACATTGGGCAGCGGCATCATGTCCAGCAGGCTCAGGTCTGGGTCATTGCCGTGGGCCATCTCGTCAAGCATGGGATTCACATTGCCTATGCGCTTGGTCAGCAGCAGCCAGTCAAGGTGCGGCGTTTTCAGAATCAGGCCGAACAGGTCAATGCGCCAGCTCGTGTTTACCGCGTTGTCGAACACATCGGCCAGAGACGCGCAGAACACGCGCTGACGGCGGCCGTGCTCTGCAAAGAAGGCTTCATGGTTGGCATTCCAGGCCAGAGGCTTTTTCCAGTTGCCGGCGCTGGTCAGGCGGCGCGGCGCACCCGGCCCCCAGTTGATCGCCTGACCACCGGCATAGCGCGCATTGCGCGTTTCGGCATAGCAGTGGTCGCAGCCCGGGTCCACCTTCTGGCAGCCTTCCCAGGGGTTAAACGTGTGGTCTGTCCACTCGATCTTGGTGTTTTCGGCCATCTGGCCCTCCAGAAATGAAGAACCCCGCTCAGTGGCGGGGCTCGGGGTTGCGGTTTTGCTGCTTCTCTTGGCGAGCGCGGCGAATCTCTCGTTTAGATGGTCGGGCCATTTGGCTTCTCCTGGTAACTGAATTCCGTGCCGTCCTGGTTCCACATGGGGACGTAACGGCATTGGTCGCAGCGGTGAAAGTCGTAGTACCCGTTTCCATCCGCGCGATATGTCCCCTGCTTGCAGTGCGAGCACTGCAGGCCGATGCGTGAGCGATACAGCGCATCTTTGGCCGCGATAAGGCTTTCTTGGGCAGCAATGATTTCGCCGTCCGTCAGGTGTTGGGGGCCGTCCCCTGGTGGCAGTGGCGCCGCGGCGAGCATGTGCATGTAGATACGCCGGTTGTTTGAGTCCCAGCGATCTGGCGCATTCGGATGGAGTTTCCGACTCCGGACAGTAGCGAGCTGGGCTTCTGTCGGCTCAACAGGCACCAGCTTCCAGCCCTGCACCACGGTCCGCCTGACTGGATCGGGCAGGGCGAGGGAGTAGTCCGGCGGGATAACGTCTTTGACCGTCTTGCAGGCGGGGCAGACATGGCGGTATCCCTTGCCTGGCGGGATGTAGAGTCCAGTCGGCGGTTCGTGCTCCGGATGGATGCACGTCTTGTCTGAGGGCAAGTCGAAGAACATCAAGCTGCTCCTTCCTTGGCTGCTGCCCGAACGATGCCAGGGCCTTTGCGCAGCTCTTTGATGATCTTGTCCCGCTTTTTTGCCGACATGCCGATCAGTTCCTGGTAGGCGGCAAGGACAGAGGCCATCATCAGCAGGTCAGAGCGCGTCGGTGTCGCGTATCTGGCGCGCCATTCGATCTCGCCCAAGCGCTCGCTAGGAGTAGGCCAGCACATGCCATCAAAGCTGCGGTAGAAATTCGCCTTCTCAGCCATCACTCACCCCCTTGCGCTGCCTGGGCGGCGCGCTGTGATGCCTTGCGGGATACGCAAAGCGGTGTTCCCGGCACATGCACCCCGCCAGCGCCGCGTACTTGGCGCCCCTGAACATCACGCGCAAACTGCACGCACTCAGCCTGACTTGGGAATTCGTCAATCTTGGAGACGAAGCCGCCATAGCTCGACGCCACCCAAAGGAGCACCCATATCGTTGCTTCGCTCATTGACCTTCCCCCTTTGCTGCCGCGATAGCGGCGCGGTTGGCGCGCTCGAAACCTTGCGTAATGCGGCCTTTGTGCATGACTACCTTGTCGCCGGGGTTCAGCCTGACGGTCAACATATCGACTTGCGTATTGCTGCCGCATCCGCTGTGCTCCATGAGCACTTCTTGCTCCGCATCCCTCGCGTCTGCCTGCGCGGGAAGTCCGGTAGCAGTAGCCAGCAGGGCGCGCACCTTTCCAAAAATTGCGCTCCAGGCTTCATTCATTTGAGCCAGAGTGATTTCCGGGTAGTTGCCACTGGATTCAAGGACGGCTTTGTGTGTGTAGTCGGCCACAAGCTGCATCACTGCTTGCGTTTCCTTCTCCGCGCCCACAGGCTCTGGCTGCACCACTGGCGCGGCTGCCTGGGTGGCTGCAAGCGCCAGAAGTGCGCGATATCGATCTTTCGCACGCTGTTTTGGCAAATCATCACCGTGACGTGCGCGGAGGCGATCCTCTCCGGCCATCAACACTTCAATCATTTGTTCGGTCGGCTCTGCAGGCATCGACCATGCCACGGCTGCGGGCGCTGGAACATTTTCTGGATGGCTGGCGCTGGCCGATGTTCCAACGCCCTCAGAAGCCATGCTGGGCTTCATTCCGACTGGAACATCATCTGGAACAAAAGCGGAATTTCCGCGCAAGAATGTTCCAGCCAGGCCATGGCGCTTGAGATAGTCCAGTGCCCGATCAGCGAGATCGTTGCTTGGTGACGCTTTGCGGAGAGTGTGGACTAGCTGGCGCACCAGCATGGCCAGTTCGTCCACTTTGCCGCCGGCAGCAGTTTGCGAAATTTCGCAAGTTTCGGGTTGATTCATTGCATGCTCCATGAAATGCAGGAACCGGATGTGCAGCGGCCGGAGGTGACGCCGCTGGTCAGGACGGTGAAATTCAGCCGGCTTTTGCAGCGCGGGCACTCAAGGTGCCCGGTCACTTTCTCGGCCGGGGCGAAGGTGGGCGGTGCGCAGTAGGTGCGCTTGACCTGGGCCAGGGCTGCCCGGATGTGTGGCGCCTGGGCGCTGAAGGCTGCGGTGGTCACGGTGTTGGCACCTCGTCCCAGGTGCGGCCATCTAGTTGTCGGCCGGCGGCCTTCTTACCGACGAGGTGGTAGCGGCCTTGGCCTTCGACCATGGCGAACTCCTTGATCGGCGCAAACCCGTTTTCAGCGCGCGCAGCGCCGTGCTGGCTCGGTGCGATCCACTCGCCCCACTGTTTGAACAGGAAAGGCAGGCCAACAGCCTGGCACTGATCACGCAGTGAGCGCGCCCAGTCGGGATCCATAGGTCTGGCGCCGGGACCGCTCTCACCGCCGACGATCACCCAGTGCAATTTGCCAAGTGGTTCCGGGTAACCGCAACACTCAGGTGGGTCGGGGGGCTGCATCCAACCATCGCCAGGATGACCGGGCACTAGCGCTCCGCAGCACTTCCAAAGAGATTGGCGCAGGTCCACGTGCTCCAGCAGAGGTTCCATCGACAGAAAGCGCACTGCTGCGTCCACGGCTATGAGTTTCGGGATATCGCGGTCGGCTTCTTCCTGGTTCACGACCGTGGCGCCAATCCATACATGCGGGTAGAGCTTCGCAAAGTCGAACGGCACGGGAAGCATGTTGCCCACGTTGCCAATGCGCTTGGTGAGCAGTAGCCAGTCCAAATTTGGCGTGGCCTCAATCAGCTTGAACAGGTCTTCGCGCCACTGAGGATCCACCGCGTTGTCGAATACATCGGCCAGGGAGGCGCAGAAGACCCGCTGTCGACGGCCGTGCTCAGCAAAAAATGCCGCGTGATTGGCATTCCAGGCCAGCGGCTTACGCCAATTGCTGGCGCTGGTGCGCACCCGTTCGCCCTTCGGGCCCCATATAACCTTGTGCATGCGCTTGTCCATCAGGTGCTCGGCATAGCAGTTGTCACAGCCTGGGGATACCTTCGTGCATCCGATGAAGGGGTTGAAGGTGTGGTCAGTCCATTCGATCTTGCTGTTTTCAGCCATGCTGTTCTCCAAAAAGGGAAGCCCGCGGCGGCGGGCTGGGGTGTTGGTTAGGTGACTGATGCCTGTTGCTTCACGTTGTCGTAGGCCTTGATCCCCCACGCGATGGCATAGCAGTTCCATAGGAAATGGAATTTGAATTCCTTGCAGTTCCACTCCCAGCAGTCATCCATCTGAAAGCCAGGCACGTCATCACATCGAAAGTCGCGGGCAGCGTCGTAGGCTCGTACTTCGCCATCATCGGCAGTCGATAGAACTTCATCGTTCAGAGCGCTCCAAAGCGCGGCCTTGTCGTCGCTGAATTGGTCGCGCTCCGCCTGGGTGCTGTATTCAGCATCGGGTTCACTGCACTCAACCCAGCTATCAAATGCCTCTTTGACATGCTCCCGAAAGCTATCGGCACTGAACTCCATGACATCCCTTGGTGCCGGTGCGAGCAGCTTCTCGTCCCAATAACCAGGGTTGATTGCCAGTTGATCCGCGCGGCCTGTTTTGTTGTAGTGCTCTTGATCGGTGCGAAAGAACGCGAACATGTCCTGCAAGCGTCGGAATACGAAAGTTCCCATGTCACCATCAATGCACAGCGTGCCTGGCCAAGTGATGATGTCGAACCAGTAGGCGCGGCTGTTCGGATCTTTGAACCGCAAATGACGGTTCACACCGTCGTCGCGCACGACTTCCATCTGGTGCGCTTGCGCATCCTTGAGGAAGCGATCCTCGGTGCATGCAATTTCTCGGGGCATTCGTGTCTCCAGAAAGCAAAAAGCCCGCTCAGTGGCGGGCTGTGATGGGTAGACAAGCGCGCTGGCCGGCGCTCAAGAAACGGTCTTCTTGATTTCTTGGAGCTGCACCTCGAGCCAGCCCGCCTTGACGGCCAGCTCTTTGCACTGCTGTGCAGCTTCTTGCAGGATGTAGGGCTTGCTGCGCACAGCAGTGCGCTTGGCGGTTCGCAGCCACGCAGTTTCATCAAAGGGCTCCGGCGGCTTGCCGCCTGCCTTCTGCGCCATCTGGCAGAGCCGCTCGTGCGCCTGCTTTGCCTCGTCCAGCAATCCGGGCTTGATGCCAGAGACGCGCCAGCCCTTGTGCACGGACACTGCATCCGCCTTGGCAGCCAGGCGGCGCTGGCGCTCGAGCTCCATTCCTTGAGCTCGCATGGCGGCCATGCGGGAGCTGGTGATGGGGTCGCCGTTGTGATTCACGAAAGTCAGACTCATGGGAGCCTCCAAAGCAAAAGCCCGCTGGTAGGTGGGCCGTTGATTCATTGATGTGGGCGCGCGGCCCGGTTCATGCAAATCTATGAATAGGTGATCAGTTGCTGGCGCTGGTAGCCAGCGAGGCGGGCAGGTCGCCCATGCGGGTGCGACCCTCACCGCCCAGTGCTTCGATCAGGTCGGGAATCAGGCGCGAGAGCTCACCGGTGGCAATCGTCACATCGGTATCAAAGCCGCTGTCATCCTGGCTGTTGCCGTCCATGACCGTATCGAGCAGCACGATGTTCTTGATCTGCAGGCCTTCGGTCAGCACAAAGCTCACACGGTCGTCCCAGGTCATCGCCAGCTTGGTGGGCAGCTTGCCGTGCTCGATGTGCTGGCGCACCTCATCAATATCCAGCGGGTGGCGGGCGTAGCGCACGACAGCTTTTGATTCGTCCGCGGCTTTGAGCTCCGTCTCACGGTCGGCGGTGAAGCCGGCGGGCGGCTCCTGCGTCATCAGCCAATGCGCCATGGCGGCCTGTGGGCTGGTCTGTGTGTCCAGCAGTGCAAGGGCGAAGCCGGGCAGGCCTTCGACCAGCAGCGTTACCACCTCGTCGGCGCGGCCCTGGGCGCTGGTATCGAGCACCAGCGTGCGCGCCTGGGGATCGACCCAGACCCACATGCTGCCCTGCTTGGTGAAGGCCATGGGCAGCAGGTCCAGCTTGGACTCGTCCTTGAGCTCCTTCTTCTCCTTCTTGCCGGGCTTGCGGCCTTCGGTCTTTTCGATGTGCTCGGCCTTCTCGTTGACCTTGCGATTGAGCACGCTGGCCGGCAGCACCTTGGCCTCTGTCATGAAGCGCATGACCCATTGACCGGCAACGGATTCGACCAGGGCGCCATGAGCCTCTCCGCGCGGCGGCACCCAGCCCACGGAGCGCTCCTGCGTGGCGCCGCACTCCTCAAACACCGTCTTTTGCAGCGCATCCTCCAGCGCCTGCAGATCGCCTTGCCAGCTCTCGGCAATGCGGTAAATGATCATGTTCTTGAACATCAGGACTCCAGAAAAGAGAAAGCCACCGGTGCGGTGGCGAATTGGGTGGTGGTGGGCGCTTCAGTCACGGCAGCTCTTTCAGGCATTGCACAGTCTTGTCGTCCAGCCACTCGGCATGCATGCCCGGACAGGCGAACTCATCGCGCAGGTTCCGGACGATGGTCTGCGGCTCATCCGTCTGAGCATCCGGCACGGCAAGCCAGGCCAGACCCATGCAGATGGCAGCGATCAAGATCAGGGCTTCAAGTAGCTTTGTCATCGTTTCACTCCATAGCGCTTATGGGGCAAGCGCGAGCAGCTATCAAAAATGATGGATCAGACGGGCCATGCTTCGGGCGTGAGGGTCATCACCACGACCGCGCCGACCAGGCAGAAGAGGCCGAGGCCTGTGAGCGCCCATTGCGCCGCGATCAGCAGCTTTGTCGTCGGGGTGGTAGCGGGAGCGGAATGCATGGAGTCTCCTTTGGGCAAAGAAAAAGCCCGCTGCAAACGCTCGCGGGCCTGGATAAAGAGCCGGTGACCTTTCGGGTCACGCCTAGGGAGGAAGGATTGGAGGGAGGAGGGAAGCCCCAGGCCCGGCTGAAAAAGGGTAGATGACGCAGCGGGTCGCCAGATGAGGGTCCAGCTATACAAATGCGCAAGGGTTAAAGAAATGTCGCGCCATCTGGTGTGACCACTGTCGCCACGACGCAAGCGCCGCGTTCCTAATTGCCGCCAGCCCAGGCCCATTCCTGAACTGACGTACCTGCTCGAGTGGTCACGCCGGATGGCCCTGGTATCGCCCAGGGGTGGCGAGTGTTTTGAGTGGTGGGCCGGGTCGTCCGGCCTATTCATCTCGCATGTGTTCTCCTTCGCAGCGCGCGGCTGCCTGGTTGGGATGCTTTCGCTGGCATCGATTCAGCAGTGCTCTGGTCTCACGCGTTGCACTTCTTTCCGCGTGCAGCCCCCTCTCGGCGTGAACATGCAGGAGCGAACCCACATGTCCGGACTGCTTGCCCCGTGTACCGACTCGCTCGGCTTGGGGACGGGTTTAACCCGCGCTAGACGCTGTTGATCACTGCGGCCGGCCATTTCCTCGTTGGCTTTTTAAAGACCCGTGGCACGCGGCTCGATCGCTTGGCACCCGGCGCCAGCAACACGGTGATTGCGGCGTTGGATGAATTGTAAATACGTTTACAAGAAAAGATCAAATGATTTGTAGATGAATTTACAAATCCGGGAATTTTTGCGCCGATTTATTTAGCTTGCCGCGATGGTCGTGGCAACGTTATGATCAAACCATGTATAAAAACACAGTATCTGAAGGCATGCGTGAGCGCCGAACTCGGGTCCGAGTTCAGCGCGCTCATGAGTCGGCGGATGATGTGGAGAGGCGTGTGCGCGAGTTGACGCAACAGGGTGTGAGGACCCTGGTTTTCCCAAGTGAGGAGTTGCTTAGGGTTTGGCGGACACGTCTTGCAGCACTTGCATGATGGCGGTGCTGGCTGCATTGAATGCCCTGGCGCGACTGAGTTTGTCTGCCTGAGGGATCATGTCAAAGAGTGCCGCAAGCTCGATGGCAGCTGGGGACAGCTCTGATGGTGCGTTGATTGTGGACTCGGGCTCCATTGAGCCTTCGCCTGTGAGTAGCCAGCGCGGATTGACTTTTAGAAAGGCCGCTACGGCGTCATGTGATTCGGTGCGGAGCTTTTGATCTCGCCCTTTGGCATTGGTCAGGATCATGCCAATGTTCTGCACGGAGGTGCTTGCGGCCCGTGCAACATCTTTGCGCTCAATCTCGCGTCCAAGCGTTTCTGCGCGCTTCCGCATTGCGAGTAATAGGCGTTCACCGTAGAGCATGCCCAACCTTAACGTTTTGTTTGTAAATTGATTTGCGTTCTTTCTTGTAAACATGTTTACAATGAAGAATGAACAAAGCACACGCAATCAACCTGCTAGGCGGTACGCCAAAAAAAGCTGCTGTTGCGATGGGGTATCGCGCAGTCCAAACCATCTACCAATGGCCTGATCAGCTTCCGCAAGCAACCGCTGATCGCGTGAGGGGCGTGGTCGATCGCATTTCCAAAGAGAAAAAGCGACGTGGTGCCGGCAAGTCATCCGCCCCTGCAAAGGAGGTGAGCCATGGCTAGGTTTTGGCCTTTATGGCGTCGTCCATCCATTCCCTTTGAGGCTCTGATTGTTCCTGTTGGCTCAGCGGTTGTTCTCCGACCTGCATCCCCTTTGACTGCAGAGCAGCTCAAGGAGATTAGGGAGCGCCTGAGTCTTGAGTCAGTGCGCACAGGGGTCAATTTCATGGTGCTGCCGGATGCGGAGTGGCAGGCGGTCGCTATCGGAGTGCCTGAATGACGGCAGCGATACCTCCGAGCAAGCCGGCCACTGCCGCAATGAGTCCCGCGATCGCGCCCAGCAGCCCTAGCGGCTGCTCGCGCCAGTGTCTTGCGAACCATAGCGCGACGCGTCGCAACGGAGGGCGAGACCAGTGCCCCATCGGGAACATGCGCTCCCCCGGTATGTACTCGCCTTCCCAATGCTTCGCTTTCCAGCGTTGCCACCAATTCATGTCCGCCCTCCCTGGCGCTGGTTGTGTAGGAGCTCCCAGCATAGCCCAGGGTGTGGCGGCCAACTTTTCCTCTCTTCTGGCCTGTTTTCGTTTTCATGCAGCCAGTGTCCAACCTCTGCCGCATCAGCGGTAGGCGAATCTCACGAGGCATTCGCTATGCGTAGAACCATTAAGCAAACCCATCGCGCGCTGTTCCTGGCTCTCCAGGCTGACGCCAAAGAGTATCCCGGCGGTATCCGTGCGCTGGCTGAAATTGCCGGCCTGAATGGCAACACCCTTGCCAACGGCATCAACCCCGATCACGAGGCTGCGCCGCCTTCATTTGGTGTGGTGGTTGAAATCATCGTGCTGGCGCAGGCCCGCCGCTCGGTGTTTGCCTTGGCTCATCTGGTTGGTCAGGTGCCCATGGACTTCCAGATGGACGACCGCAGCCCATCTGACTCCATTCGCCTGTTTATGGAGCTGGTCAGCACTGCCAGCAAGTCCCTGGCAGAAGGCTCTCCCCGAGCTCAAGACGGTCACTTTTGCGCAGACGACCGCCGCGCTCTTGAGCCTCTTCTGCTGGCGCTGATGAAGTGCACGGCCGAGCTGCTGCAGTCCATCCGAGGAGGCGCTCAATGAACACCATCACCACCTCCGCGGCCCTGACCATGAGCAGCCGCGATATTGCGGAACTGACGGGCAAGCGCCATGCCGACGTGATGCGCGACATCCGCAGCATGATGGACGCGCTGCAGCAAAACGCAGAATTGCGTTCTGTTTGTTTTTCAAGCACTTACGTGGGCGAGAACGAGCAGAGCTATCCCCAATACGAGCTGGACAAGGACACGAGCCTGACTCTGCTGCTGGGCTACGACCCGGTGGCACGCATGAAGGTGGTCAAGCGCTGGCAGGAACTGGAGGCTCTGCAGCCTGCGCCAGCACAGCTGACGCGCATGGACATTCTCAAGCTGGCGATGGAGTCCGAGCAGGCTCGCATTCAGGCTGAAACACAGCTGGCGCTGGCAGCACCAAAAGCTGAGTACGTGGACCGCTACGTGGCGGCCAATGGCTCTCTGGGGTTCCGGCAAGTTGCCAAGCTTCTGAACGCTAAGGAGCCGGAATTCCGCGCCTTCCTGGAGGACAGCAAGATCCTCTACCGCCTGGCTGGTGTGCTGACCCCGTACCAGAACCACATTGAGGCGGGCCGCTTTTCCATCAAGACCGGCGTCAACCAAGTCAACGAGCACGCCTTTGCGCATGCGCGCTTCACCCCCAAGGGCGTTCAGTGGATTGCGGGCCTTTGGAGCCAGCACCAGGTGCGCCTGAAGCAGAGCGGAGAGGTGACAGCATGAGCGCCATCAGCACCTATCTGGATCGCCCAATCGCATTTCAGCGTGTCTTTGTGGCTCTTGGCGCAGGCATCACCGGCGCTTTGCTGCTGAGCCAGGCCGTCTACTGGTCGCGCCGTAGTGGCGATGACTCCGGCTGGTTCTTCAAGACCCAGATCGAATGGGAGGAAGAAACAGGCCTGACACGCCGCGAACAGGAGGGGGCCCGCAGCCGCCTGCAGTCAATGGGCCTGCTGCGCGAAGAGCGCCGAGGAATCCCCGCCAAGCTGTTCTACCGCGTTGACTTCGATGCCTTGCAATCAAGCTTGGATGAATGCGCCAAACAAGATTGCACAAAACCGCCAATCAAGGATGAGCAAAGCGAGCAAGCAGGTACGCACAAAACCGCCAAACAGGATCGCGCAAAACGTACAAACAGGGCTGCGCAAAACCGCCAATCTAAATTAAGTAAGACTACAACAGAGACTACTTCAGAGACTACGGCAGAGAGTAGTGCAGCCCCGGCTGAAGCCAAGGCTGAGCCGATGAGGGTGGAGGCTGGTGACGGGACGATCTACGAGATTCCCGCAGAGCTGCGCTACCCCGGTCCCAACACCAAGAGCCACAAGGCGTGGGTGGCCTACGCCATTGCCTACGAGAAGCGCTACGGCAGCTGGCCCCTCTGGAATGCCACGGTAGGCGGCCAGTTCATGAACTTCATCGACCGCGTGGGAGCCGAACTCGCTCCCCGTGTGGCCGTGCACTACGTTCGCCGCGTCAACGAGGAATTCGTTGTGAAGCAGATGCACCCGGTCAAGCTGCTGCAGTCGGATGCCGAGAAGTGGGCGACCCAGCACCACACCGGCGCCAGCATGACCAGCACCCGTGCCAAGCAAGCCGACCAGCTGGATGCAAACGCCAGCGTGGCAGACGAGGCAATGGCCATCCTTCGCGCCCAGCGCTCTGCGCAGCAAGGAGGCTTTGATGCTGAATGACGCAGAACTGTCTCGCCTGTGCTCGCAACTGGCCCTGACCTCTGAGGCAATGGGGCATGCGCTGTCTCCTGCCGCTGCAGCGATGATGGCCGATGACCTGAGCATTTACCCGCTGCAAGCTCTGGAGCGTGCACTGAAGCGCGTGCGCGCCCAGCACACGGGCAAGCTCGGAACCAAGGTGGTTCTGGATCAGCTCGAAG
>NZ_BBXH01000016.1:0-179608 GCF_001010305.1 Comamonas sp. E6 | reverse complement strand
CTCTCTGCAAGACAACCTTTTAATCAGTCGCGTTTTGCAGAGACTTGAATTATAGACAGGTTTTTAGCGTTTTTTCAAACGCGCGATAACTTTTTCACGTCCGAGCAATTCCAGCACCGCATCGACCGAGGGAGTATGGGCCGTGCCCACGGTCAGAACACGTACGGGCATGGCCAGCACGGGCATCTTCACGCCCTGCGCCTTGAGCAGCTCCTTGATCGCAGCCGCAATGGCTTCCTTGGTCCATTCCACGTTTTCCACCACGGCAGCAAATGCATCCAGCACGGGGTTGGCCGCCTCGGTTACATGTTTGGCGTAGTCTTCCGCATTGCGCTCCACGCTTTCCACATAGAAGACCTTGGCCCAGTTGGCCAGATCCACCAAGGTCTCGCAACGATCCTTGAACAAGGCAGCAATACGCACCAGACGGTCATCGGCGTCGATCAGGCTCTCGGCCACACCCACCTTGACGACAAAGGGCTTGACCAGTTGAGCCAGCTCGGCGTCATCCATGGCCTTCAGATGCTGGGCATTGACCCAGCGCAGCTTGGCTTCGTCAAACTGGCCAGCACTGCGGCCCAGGTGATCCAGGTTGAACCACTCCAGGAACTGGGCGCGACTGAAGATTTCGTCGTCGCCGTGGCTCCAGCCCAATCGGGCCAGATAGTTCACCATGGCATCGGGCAGATAGCCTTCATCGCGGTACTGGGTCACGGCCTTGGCGCCGTTGCGCTTGCTCATCTTTTCACCTTGCTCGTTGAGCACGGTGGGCAGGTGGGCAAAGGTAGGCACGGTGGCACCCAGCGCTTCAAAGATGTGAATCTGGCGCGGCGTGTTGTTCACATGGTCGTCGCCACGGATGACATGGGTGATGTTCATGTCCATGTCGTCCACGCAGACGCAGAAGTTATACGTGGGCGTGCCGTCGGGTCGGGCAATCACCAGATCGTCGAGCTCGGAGTTCTGGAACTCGATACGGCCCTTGCACTTGTCGTCCCAGCCCACCACACCGGTTTGCGGAGTCTTGAAGCGCAGCACGGGCTTCACGCCTTCGGGAATCGCGGGCAGGACCTTGCCCTCCTCGGGGCGCCATGTGCCGTCGTAGCGCGGCTTTTCCTTGGCAGCCATCTGCTTTTCACGCAGCGCGTCCAGTTCCTCCATGCTCATATAGCAGGGGTAGACATAGCCTTTTTCCTGCAAGGTCGCCAGCACCTGCTTGTAGCGATCCATGCGCTGCATCTGGTAGAACGGGCCTTCGTCATGGTCGAGCTGCAGCCACTCCATGCCTTCCAGGATCACGTCCACGGAAGCCTGGGTGGAGCGCTCCAGATCGGTGTCTTCAATGCGCAACACGAAGTCACCGCCATTGGCGCGCGCAAACGCCCAGGGATAGAGGGCCGAACGAATATTGCCCAGATGGATGAAGCCCGTGGGCGAAGGGGCAAAGCGGGTGCGAATTTTGTTGTTTGTCATATCAGAAATCCTTGTACGACATTCCCCGTGCCAAGGCTGCGGCGCTTGATACGCACGCAGTCTCGGCCAGAGATGCCGAGCAAGAGCCGCCTCGCAGCGCAGGCATAGTCCCCCAGGAAGGGGAAGGCGCGAAGCGACTCAGGGAGTGTTTCACAGCGTATCCAGTCCGCGAGCCAGGTCGACCTTGAGGTCTTCCAGATGCTCAAGACCCACGGAAATACGAATCAGACCCTGACCCACGCCGGCAGCCTGACGCTGGTCCTCGGTCAGACGACCATGCGAGGTGCTGGCCGGATGGGTGATGGTCGTCTTCACATCACCGAGGTTGGCTGTAATCGAGCACAGACGCGTGCTGTCCACGACATGGAAGGCATTGACACGCAGTTGCTCGGCACCCTCGCCCACCACATCGAAGGCCAGCACCGCACCGCCCATGCCATTTTGCTGGCGCATGGCCAGCTCGTGCTGAGGATGGCTCTTGAGGCCCGGGTAGTACACACGCGCCACCTTGGGATGGGCTTCCAGCCAGGCGGCAAACTCCAGCGCTGCTGCGCTTTGCGCCTTGACGCGCAAAGCCAGGGTTTCCAGACCCTTCATCACCGTCCAGGCATTGTAGGGAGCGATGTTCAGACCGCCGCTGCGCAAGAAAGTGCCCATGACCTTGTCCACGAGGGCAATGGTGCCGCAAACCGCACCGGCCATGACGCGGCCTTGGCCGTCGAGGAACTTGGTGCCCGAGTGCACGACGAGGTCGGCGCCGAACTTCACGGGCTGCTGCAGCACGGGAGTGGCGAAGCTGTTGTCCACGGCCAGCAGCGCGTTGTTGGCGTGCGCCAGCTCGGCCAGTGCGGCGATGTCGCAGAGATCGGTCAGCGGGTTGGTGGGCGTCTCGGCAAACAACATGCGCGTGTTGGGCTTGATGGCCGCCTTCCAGGCTTCGATATCGGTCTGCGAGACAAACGTGGTTTCCACACCGAAGCGTGCCATTTCGGTTCCCAGCAGCTTGATGGTGGAGCCGAACATGGACTGCGAACAGATCACGTGATCGCCCGTCTTGAGCGCCGTCAGCGCCACCAGCAAGATGGCCGACATGCCGGTGGAGGTCGCGACCGCACATTCCGTACCTTCCATGGCCGCCAGACGCTTTTCAAAGCTGGTGACCGTGGGGTTGCCGGTGCGGCTGTAGGTGAAGCCCGGCTCTTCATTGGCAAAGCGGCGCGCTGCGGTCGCCGCATCGGGCTGCACAAAGCTGCTGGTCATGTACAGGGCTTCGCAATGCTCGCCCCACTGGCTGCGCTCGACCGCTTCGCGCACGGCCAGAGTTTCAGGATGCAAACCTTCGGGTAATGTCTTGTTGGTCACAATCGTCAAATCCAGATGGTTGGTACCGGTCATGAGTCCGCTGCAGACCGCCAATCAGGCCCGCACGCATGCTGCTCTACCAGCTTGACCGGCGGCACTCGCCGTGCCGGTCTTTGAATATGCCTTGCTCACATTCCAAAAAATCCGAGTCAAATCAGACTCAAACGCTTTATGGACATACGTCATGTGCTCACTATTAAAGAGCACACCGACCGCGCGGCTCTGCCATTGTCCTCCCGAATGAAAAGGGTTGCCTAAGCAACCCTTTCCGACTCGGTCATCCGCTGCGCTTTAACGCTCAGCTTTCCTGAGCATTGGGCAGAGAAAGGCGCGAAGTGTCTTCGCTCTCCTCTTCGCTGCCGCGGTTGCGGCCCTCGTTGAGCGCCGTCACCTCTTCATCGGAAATATCGCCAGTGATATAGATGCCGTCGAAACACGATGCCTCGAAACCGCTCACCTGGGCATTGATCTTGCCCACGGCCTGCTTCATGGCTTCCACGTCCTGATAGATCAGCGCATCGCAGCCGATGACCTGGCGAATTTCCTCGACCGTGCGGCCGTGAGCCACCAGCTCGGAACGCGTGGGCATATCGATGCCATACACATTGGGGTGACGCACGGGAGGCGCAGCCGATGCCAGATACACCTTGTTGGCACCTGCATCGCGCGCCATCTGCACGATTTCCTTGGAGGTGGTGCCGCGCACAATGGAGTCATCGACCAACAGCACATTGCGGCCCTTGAACTCGCTGCTGATGGCGTTGAGCTTCTGGCGCACCGACTTCTTGCGAGCACCCTGGCCCGGCATGATGAAGGTACGGCCCACATAGCGGTTCTTCACAAAACCTTCGCGATAGGGCTTGCCCAGCAACTGTGCCAGTTGCATGGCGCTGGGGCGGCTCGATTCGGGAATGGGAATCACCGCATCGATTTCATTGGGCGGCACCATGGAGATCACGCGCTTGGCCAGCGTCTCACCCATGTTTAGACGAGCCTGATAGACCGAAATGCCATCCATGGTGGAGTCGGGACGTGCCAGATACACATACTCGAACACGCAGGGATTGAGCTGGGTCTTTTCAGCGCATTGCTGGCTCTCGACGCGACCGTCGTTGTGGACGAAGATCGCTTCGCCGGGAGCAATGTCGCGCTCGAACTGATGGGTTGTACCTTCCAGCGCCACGGACTCGCTGGCCAGCATGATGGTGCCATCATTGCCGCGGCCCATGCACAGCGGACGAATGCCAAAGGGATCGCGGAAGGCCAGCAGGCCGTAGCCGGCGATCAGCGCGATCACGGCGTAAGAGCCCTTGATGCGCTTGTGCACCGCACGCACGGCCTTGAAGATTTCCTCGCTCTGCAGCGGAGCGCCGCTGGAGGCGCGACCGATCTCGTGCGCCAGCACGTTGAGCAGGACCTCGGAGTCGCTTTCGGTGTTGGTGTGGCGATGGTCGGTGTCCGCCAGTTCGCGGCGCAGTTGCTTGGCATTGGTGAGGTTGCCGTTGTGCACCATGACGATGCCGAAGGGCGCATTCACGTAGAAGGGCTGAGCCTCTTCCTCGCTGGAGGCATTGCCCGCCGTGGGATAACGCACTTGACCCAGCCCCACATCACCGGGCAGAGCACGCATATTGCGGGTGCGGAACACATCCTTCACCATGCCCTTGGCCTTGTGCATGAAGAACTTGCGTTCCTGCTGGGTCACGATGCCGGCTGCATCCTGCCCACGGTGCTGCAGCAGCAGCAAAGCGTCATAAATCAGCTGATTCACGGGTGTGGTGCTCACCACACCAACGATTCCACACATAGTTGCGTTCCATCTGTTCGCGAAAGTCGCCCTTCGCCACACTCGCCTGCTTCGCCACCCATTGGCTAGCCTGCGCTTTGATATCCGGCATGGCGGATCACGCCAACACCAAACTCTCGTCGGCACCCACTGCGTTTTACAGCAAGCGCCTTAGCCACTTTCAACCCTTAGGTAAATTGCGGCAAAAAACTTCGCTTCAAGAGGATGCCTTGGGCAGATACTGCCCCCACTCCTCTGGCAGAGCCGGCAGCACCCAGCCCAGCGCCTCGGTCAACCAGGGCGCCAGCACCGAGTCCTGCCACCACAAAGCCTTGTGCAGCGGCGTGTACTGGATCACCAGAGCCAGCACCAGCAGCAGCAGGCCACCACGCAAGACACCGAACAATGCGCCCAGGGTGCGATCCACAGGTCTCAGACCCACGGCCTCAATCAACTGCTTGGACAGCCAGGAGATCACTCCCCAGGCAAACATGGATCCCACCAGCAGCAGCACAAAGCCCGCCGCATAACGCAGTTGCATGTCCCAACCATCCAGCGGCAGCCATACCGCCACCTCTTGCGCCCAGGTCCGCGCGACCATGAAGGCCACCAGCCAGCCCAGCAAGGACAGGACTTCATAGACCAGACCGCGCCAGGCCCCCAGCAACAAGGAGCCCAGCACAACGACCACAAAAATCCAGTCCAGTGTGCTCATCAATCAAACCGTTGCCGGAAAACCGGTCTCAAGCCTTGAACACCGATGCCGGCAAGCCCAGGGCCTTGGCCCTGGCGGCAGCCTTCTCGGCTTCTTCGCGGCTCTTGAAAGGCCCCATGCGAACACGTGTGCGCTTGCCGTCCTTGGTATCCACGGTCTGGGTAAAGGCTCCGGCACCCAGCTTGCCCTTGATTTCGTTGGCCTTGCCGACTTCGGCAAAGGCACCGATCTGAACGATAAAGCGCTCGTTAGTCGCTGCAGCCTCCTTGACCGGTGCCGCTTCCGAGGTACTGCGCCCCTCCAGCAGTGCACGGGCACGAGCGGCCTCATCCACCTTGGGCGTGTCCGGCTTGTGCTTGGGCTCGGGTTTGGCTTCCGGCTTCTTGACCTCAGGTTTGACCTCGGCCTTGGGCTTTTCAGGCTTCGGTTCCGGCTTGCGCTCTGGCTTTACTTCCGGCTTGGGCTCCGGCTTGGGCTCCGGCTTGGGCTGAGGTTTGACCTCTGGTTTGGGCTCGGGCTTGACCTGAGATGCCACCGCAGCGGCAGTTCCGACGGCAGCCGCAGTGACCGCAGCCCCGACCACCGGCGCAGCAGGCACCACAGCGGCCGCCGCAGGAGCTGCAGGCCTGGCCGAGGGGGCAAGCACTTCTTCGCCATCATCCAGAGAAGCATTGGCAGCAACACGCCCTGACGGTGCAGCCGTCTGGCTCGCCACCTGGGTGCCAGGCACGACCTCGGGAGCTGAGTTGGCCTGATCGGGAATTTCAATCGGAATATTGACCGGAATGGGACGTGGCTGCGTATCGAACAGCAGCGGGAAGCCCACCACACCGATCAGCACCAACACGGCCGCCCCGATGAGACGATGACGTGCGCGGCGGCGCATGGCTTCCACGCTTTCGCCCTGGGCCAAGCGGCTGGGGCGCTTGGCTCCGGCCACGGACTCGGCTTCGTCTTTTTTGCCAGGCCAACGGAAATTGAAAAATGCCATGAGTGAGGACTTGTTGAGGCCTGCCACCTGACAAAAGCCGGGGCGGCAGGCCGCTGACTCAGTGAGCCAGGTGTTTGGCGTTCAGACGAGGCGTGCCGTTTTGCAACACTCCGCCCACGGTGAAGAACGATCCAAAGACCACGATTCTATCAGCCGCCTCCGTTGCCGCGACTGCGGCATCCAGGGCCTGCTGGGGATTGGCAAAGGTCTGCATGCTCACATCTTTGCGGATCACGCCCTGGGCCTGCAACTGCTGCAGCTTGGCCTTGAGGTTTTCTGCAGAATCCGCACGCGGCGTGGGCAGATCGGTGAAGTACCAGCGATCGACCAGCGGCCCCACCTTGGTGAGCATGGGCTCCCAGTCCTTGTCGGCCATGGCACCGAATACAGCATGCGTAGTCGGGAAGTAGCCCATGGCATCGAGATTCGCCGTGAGTGCCGCCACCGAATGCGGGTTATGCGCCACATCCAGCACCAGCGTGGGCTGACCGGGAACGATCTGGAAGCGACCGGGCAGCTCCACCATGGACAAGCCCGTGCGCACGGCCTGTGCCGTCACCGGCAGCTTGCCGCGAATGGCCTCATAGGCGGCCAGCACGCCGGAAGCATTCATCAGCTGATTGGCTCCGCGCAGCGCCGGATAGGCCAGCCCCGCATAGCGGCGGCCACGGCCGGCCCAGCCCCACTGCTGCTTGTCGCCGTCGTAGTTGAAGTCCTTGCCGAAGCGCCAGAGATCGGCACCGATTTCGGTCGCATGGTCGATCACGCTTTGCGGCGGCACGGGGTCGCTGACGATGACGGGACGACCGGCACGCATGATGCCGGCCTTTTCGCGGCCAATGCTTTCGCGATCGGGGCCCAACAGTTCCATGTGATCGAGATCGATGCTGGTGATGATGGCGCAGTCGGCATCGATGATGTTGGTGGCATCGAGCCGGCCTCCCAGACCCACCTCCAGAATCGCCACATCCAGCCTGGACAGGCTCATCAGGCGCAATATTGCCAGCGTGGTGAACTCGAAGTAAGTGAGTGCAACCTCTTTGCCATCCTTGACCCTGGCCTGCTCCACCGCTTCAAAATGCGGTATCAGCTCCTCGGCCTTGACGATCTCGCCGCCCACACGGCAGCGCTCTTCAAAGTGAACCAGATGCGGCGAGGTATAGACACCGGGGCGATAGCCGGACTGCAGGGCCACGGCCTCCAGCATGGCACAGGTCGAACCCTTGCCATTGGTGCCGGCCACCGTGATGACGGGGCAGTCGAATTGCAGGCCCATGCGCTGTGCGACTTCACGCACGCGATCCAGACCCAGGGCGATGTTCTGGGGATGCAGGCGCTCGCAATAAGCCAGCCAGGCATCCAAGGTGGGGAATATGGTGTGCATACTGGGCGCTATTGTCGCCCACTGTCAGAGGCCCTATGGCTGCCGGCACTTGGCAAATGCGTTACATCTGACTCCAACCGTTTCACAGCTACCGAACACCATGAGCAAGATCACCACCGTCTACGGCATCCCCAATTGCGACACCGTCAAGAAAGCACGCAGCTGGCTCAGTGAGCAAGGTATTACTTACGAATTCCACGACTTCAAGAAACAAGGCGTTCCCGCCGAGCGTCTGCCCCAGTGGATGCAGGCCGTGGGCTGGGAAAAGCTGCTCAACCGCCAGGGCACGACCTGGCGCAAGCTCGATGACGCGACCAAGGCCTCTGCCGTGGATGCGCCCAGTGCCGCCGCCGTGATGCAGGAGCACGCCAGCACCATCAAGCGACCCGTGGTGGAATGGGCCGACGGGAAAATCACCGTTGGTTTCAAGGCCGATGAATGGGATACGCTGCAAAACACATAAGCAACCGCTCACATTTACACATGGCTTTACCTAGTTTTACGGTGCCGAGTGCTTGAGTTTACGCAGATCCCCTAAACTTTTCGGTGATCTGATGCGTTAAAGCTTCAGAGACAGGAGAGATGTTGATGAAAACTCTGGCAGTTTTGACTTTGACCGCCGTGGCCGCCACCGGGGCCTATGCCCAGGAGCGCGGTCGCGTGCTGTCCTCGACCCCCATCACCCAGCAGGTCGCCGTGCCACAGCAGGTCTGCAGCGACCAGCCGGTGGCGGTTGCACCTCGCCCCACCGGTGCGGGTGCCGTGGTCGGAGCCATTGCCGGCGGCCTGATCGGCAATGCCATCGGTGGCGGCGGCGGCCGTGCAGCAGCCACGGCAGCCGGCGTTGTCGGCGGTGCCATGCTGGGCAATCAGGCCGAAGCCTCCGGCCCGGTGCAGTACCAGAACATGCGCCAGTGCAGCACGCAGACCTTCTACCAGAACCGTACCGTGGGCTACAACGTGACCTATGAGTACAACGGTCGCAACTACACCACGCAGACCGCCAACCCGCCCGGCCAATGGATTGCGCTGAATGTGCAGCCCGTGGCCAACGACCCGGTCTACAGCAACGACGGCTACTACAGCACCCAGACGCCTCCCCAGGGCGCCTACAGCACCAGCTATCCGCAGAACTACGACAGCGGCTATTACGCCCCTCAGCCCGTGGCGCCCACCTACTCGGTAGGCTCGACCTACTCGGCGTCTGACTATGTGGCTCCGCTGCTGATCGGCGCCGCCATCGGTGCAGGCGCCTACTACGCCACCCGCCCCCATTACTACCGCCCTGGCTACCGTCCGGGCTGGCACGGAGGCCACGGCGGCCATGGCTGGCGCCGCTAACCCAAGCCGATCCGGCCTTGCAGGCCGCTCAGGAGCCCCGTCACGGGGCTCTTGTTTTTCCTGCCTTTGCCTGGCATTCGCACAGGTGCAAATCCCGTGGCCTAAAATCAATGCTTTTGATCTTCGACCACGCACAGCGTACTTCTTCCATGACCACCGAAACCATCGCAGGCGTCAGCCTCACCACCAAGGCCAATGTTTACTTTGACGGCAAGTGCGTCAGCCACAGCTTCACGCTGGCCGACGGCACCAAGAAGTCGGTGGGCGTGGTGCTGCCTGCAACGCTGACCTTTGGCACCGCAGCCGCAGAAATCATGGAATGCGTGGGCGGCTCCTGCGAATACAAGCTCGACGGTAGCGACGAGTGGAAGAAGTCCTCGGCCGGCGAGAGCTTCCAGATTCCCGCGAACTCCAAGTTCGACATCCGCGTAACCGAGGCTTACCACTACATCTGCCACTACGCGTAATCCGCGCCTGGCCCGGCTTCGGGTCAGACCCGAGAATTTCAAGCCTTTTCAGCCCCAATCGCTTACCCATCAAGCGCTTGCAGCTATCACTTTGAAGAGAAATCTCATGGAAACCATTCTGCAACATGTTCCCGTCGGCCAGAAGGTCGGCATCGCCTTCTCCGGCGGCCTGGACACCTCTGCCGCCCTGCGCTGGATGAAGAACAAGGGTGCCCTGCCCTACGCCTACACGGCCAACCTGGGCCAGCCCGACGAAGCCGATTACGACGAAATTCCCCGCAAGGCGATGGAATATGGCGCAGAAAAGGCCCGTCTGATCGACTGCCGCCCCCAGCTGGCAAACGAAGGCATTGCCGCCATCCAGTCCGGCGCCTTCCACATTTCCACCGGCGGCATCACCTACTTCAACACCACGCCCCTGGGCCGTGCCGTGACCGGCACCATGCTGGTGGCTGCCATGAAGGAAGACGACGTCAACATCTGGGGTGACGGTTCGACCTTCAAGGGCAACGACATCGAACGCTTCTACCGCTACGGCCTGCTCACCAACCCCGCGCTGAAGATCTACAAGCCCTGGCTGGACAGCAACTTCATCAACGAGCTGGGCGGCCGTGCAGAAATGTCGGCCTTCATGACCAAGGAAGGTTTCGGCTACAAGATGTCGGCCGAAAAAGCCTACTCCACCGACTCCAACATGCTGGGCGCCACCCACGAAGCCAAGGATCTGGAGTTCCTGAACTCCGGCATCCGCATCGTGAACCCCATCATGGGCGTGGCTTTCTGGAAACCAGAAGTCGAAGTCAAGGCTGAAGAAGTCTCGATCACCTTCGAAGAAGGCCGTCCCGTGGCCATCAACGGCAAGGAATACACCGATGCCGTGGAAGTCTTCCTGGAGCTGAACCGCATCGGCGGCCGCCACGGCCTGGGCATGAGCGACCAGATCGAAAACCGCATCATCGAGGCCAAGAGCCGCGGCATCTACGAAGCCCCCGGAATGGCCCTGCTGCACATTGCCTACGAGCGTCTGGTGACCGGCATCCACAACGAAGACACCATCGAGCAGTACCGCATCAACGGCCTGCGCCTGGGCCGTCTGCTGTACCAGGGCCGCTGGTTCGACCCCCAGGCCATCATGCTGCGCGAATCCTCGCAGCGCTGGGTGGCCCGAGCCGTGACCGGCACCGTGACGCTGGAACTGCGCCGCGGCAACGACTACTCCATCCTGAACACCGAGTCGCCCAACCTGACCTACGCTCCCGAGCGTCTGTCCATGGAAAAGGTCGAAGATGCGCCTTTCAGCCCCATCGACCGCATCGGCCAGCTGACCATGCGCAACCTGGACCTGATCGACACCCGCGCCAAGCTGGCCATCTACTCGCAAGCCGGCCTGCTGAGCGTGAGCAGCGCCAACGCCCTGCCACAGCTGGGCAACGACAAGAAGTAATTCGGTTCGCCTGCGTGAAAAAGCCGCTGCAGTGCAGCGGCTTTTTTCATGCCGAATACGCCTCAATCGCTTGTAGGCAAATCGATTGAAGCTATCAGTATTGAGGCATCAGCGATTGATCTGGTGCACCTGCTGTTCCAGCTGCCCCACATAGGCTGCCGTGCTGTTGTCCGACTCCTGGGCACGCTGCACCAGATGCGCTTCCAGCACATCAAGCCGGGCCATCACCTCTTCCTTGTCCCTGGCATGCAGTGCTTCCAGCACACCGCGCAGCTCCGTGAAACGCGAAGCCTCGGCCTTGTCGGCCAGATCGCGCTGGGCCTGCATCTCCTTGGCGTGACGACGTGCCTCCAGCAGCACCGAGCCCTGCATCCACAGCACATAGGCGATGAAGAACACGCTCAGCAAAATCGTCAGCGCCAGCATGAGCACGCCCAGCGGTGCCTGGATTTCGGTCACGCCCAGCGAAACTGCAGCAGGGGCCGACAGCGCCGTCCAGTTGAAGGCGGCCAATACGGCAATCAGGGCCACGATGATGGCAATGCAGATGGTGCGAAAGTTCATGCTCTTCTCCTTGTACTCCGGGATGCCTTGTTTTAACCCAAGATCGCACCGGCTTGCGTCAGCAAGCGCCAGAAATGACAAAGCCGCTGTTGCCAGCGGCCCTGTCGTCATGATGCGTTCAGATCAGCGGCATGCGCCGGCTCAATTGGCCTCCGACAATTGCTCGAGGATCGCGGGATTCTCCAAGGTGCTGGTGTCCTGGGTGATCGCCTCACCCTTGGCCAGCGAGCGCAGCAGGCGGCGCATGATCTTGCCGCTGCGGGTCTTGGGCAGGTTGTCGCCGAAGCGGATGTCCTTGGGCTTGGCAATCGGGCCGATCTCCTTGGCCACCCAGTTGCGCAGCTCGGTCGCAATCTGTCTGGCCTCTTCGCCCGTGGGCTTGCCGCGCTTGAGCACCACAAAGGCGCAGATGGCTTCGCCGGTCAGGTCGTCGGGACGGCCGACCACGGCGGCCTCGGCCACCAGATCGGTCTTGGCCACCAGGGCCGACTCGATTTCCATGGTGCCCATGCGGTGGCCCGAGACGTTGAGCACATCGTCGATACGGCCCGTAATGCGGAAATAGCCGCGATCTTCGCTGCGCACGGCGCCGTCGCCAGCCAGGTAGTAGCCCTTGAGCTCGTCGGGGAAGTAGCTCTTCTTGAAGCGCTCAGGGTCGCCCCAGATGGTGCGAATCATCGAAGGCCAGGGCTTTTTCACCACCAGGATGCCGCCGGCGCCATTGGGGATCTCGTTGCCGGCCTCATCGACGATGGCAGCCGTGATGCCGGGCAGGGGCAGGGTGCAGGAGCCGGGCACCAGAGGCGTGGCACCGGGCAGCGGCGTGATCATGTGGCCGCCGTTCTCGGTCTGCCAGAAGGTGTCCACGATGGGGCAGCGCTCGCCGCCCACATGCTTGTGATACCACATCCAGGCCTCGGGATTGATGGGTTCGCCCACCGAGCCCAGCAGGCGCAGACTGGACAGATTCCAGTTCTTCGGGTGGACGCTGGGGTCGGAGTCCGCGGCCTTGATCAGCGAGCGGATGGCCGTGGGTGCCGTGTAGAAGATGCTGCACTGGTGGCGCTCTATCATCTGCCAGAAACGGCCCGCATTGGGGAAAGTCGGCACGCCTTCGAAGACGATCTGCGTGGCACCGGCCGCCAGCGGGCCATAGGCCACATAGCTGTGGCCGGTGATCCAGCCGATATCGGCCGTGCACCAGAAGACATCGCTGTCCCTGACATCAAAGGTCCACTCGAAAGTCTGCTTGGCCCACAGCACATAGCCGCCGGTGGCATGCTGCACGCCCTTGGGCTTGCCAGTGGAGCCACTGGTGTAGAGGATGAAGAGCGGGTGCTCGGCATTGACAGGCACGGCTTCGCACTCGGTGGATTGACCTGCCAGCGCATCGGTGAAGCTGATGTCGCGGCCCGCGACCATATTGCAGGCAGTGGCCGTGCGCTCGTAGACCAGCACGCTCTTGACGGCTTCGCAGCCGCCCAGCGCAATCGCGTCATCGACGATGGCCTTGAGCGGCAGCTCCTTGCCGCCGCGCATCTGATAGTTGGAGGTGACGACCAGACTGGCGCCCACGTCCACGATGCGCTCCTGCACGGCCTTGGCCGAGAAGCCGCCGAACACTACGGAATGCGTGGCGCCGATGCGTGCACAGGCCTGCATGGCCACCACGCCCTCGATGGTCATGGGCATGTAGATCAGCACACGATCGCCCTTTTGCACGCCGCGCGCCTTGAGCGCATTGGCGAACTGGCTCACGCGGGCGAGCAACTCTTTGTAAGTAACCTTGGTGACCTCGCCGCCGTCGGCTTCAAAGATGATGGCCGTCTTGTTCTCCACGGGCGTGCCCATGTGCTTGTCCAGACAGTTGGCGCTGGCGTTGAGCTCGCCATCTGCAAACCATTTGTAGAACGGCGGGTTGCTCTGGTCCAGCACCTGGGTGAAGGGCTTGGTCCACTTCACGTTCTCGCGGGCCAGCCGTGCCCAATAGCCTTCATAGTCGCGTTCGGCTTCGTCGCACAAGGCCTGGTACTGCGCCATGCCCGAGATGCGGGCCTTGGCGGCGAAATCCGCCGGGGGCGGGAACACTCGGTTTTCCACCAGCACGGATTCGATGGTTGATGTCGCAGCGCTCATCGTTTTGTCTCCTGATGCATAAGCAATGAAATAATTGTGGGTGTACTGTCAAGGCTCGGTCTTACACCCCACTGACTGAAATTGACAAGCGGCTTTTGCGTGCCGTCAAGTCTGTCATTCGCTCCCATTTTTGCAGCAGAAAGTGCCTGCTTGGTGTTGATTTGCTTGCACTTTTTTCAAAATACCCTGGAACAAACCCTTAGAATCGCGCACCTGCTGCTGCAGAGGCCTGGGCCCACATTACGGCCTGCTCTCGAAGGCGCAGGCAGTCCGGGACGCGGCCCCAGCAAAACCAGTCTTACAAGGTGGCGGCATCCCGTTGCCCACCCATCGCATCCAGTCCGCCCCGAGCACACATCATGAGCCGCATCCCTTCCGACGAAGCAGGCAATTCCACCCACCACACGCCGCATGGCGGCTTCCAGCCCTCTGGCGCATTGCGCCCACTGCCCTCGCTGATCTTTGCCAGCCGCTGGCTGCAGCTGCCGCTGTACCTGGGTCTGATTGCCGCCCAAGGTGTCTATGTCTGGCACTTTCTGCTGGAGCTCTGGCATCTGGTGGAGGCGGTCTTCGGCAATCAGGAAGCCCTGCATGCCCTGATCACCAATATTGGCTACAAAAGCGATGTCCAGATCACCCATCTGAACGAAACCATCATCATGCTGGTGGTACTGGCCTTGATCGATGTGGTCATGATCTCCAACCTGCTGATCATGGTCATCGTGGGTGGCTACGAAACCTTTGTCAGCCGCATGGGCCTGGAATCCCACCCCGACCAGCCCGAGTGGCTGAGCCATGTGAATGCCTCGGTACTCAAGGTCAAGCTGGCGCTGTCCATCATCGGCATCAGCTCCATCCACCTGCTCAAGAGCTTTATCAACGCCGGCAGCTATGAAGTGCAGGTGCTGATGTGGCAGACCATCATCCATGTGGTCTTCCTGCTCAGCGCCCTGGCCATTGCGCTGACCGACAAGCTCACCCAAAGCGCTCATCATTGAGACAGCACGTCCTCCCCAAAAAGCCCCGCATGGTTGACCATGAAGGGGCTTTTTTCATGCCCGTGGCAGCGGCAAAACGCGTCAAAAGCTGACAACCGGCAAAAAAAAGCCCTCGATAAGCTGCCACGCCTTATCTATCAAGCACTTGCGCCTCCTGTTTTTGCGTATGCAAATGTTTCAATGGCGCGATTTCCGGCGGATGCAGACAGCAAAGCTTACAGTTTGATTTGACGCATAAAACCCAATTCGATATATTAAAAAGTCATTTACAACCTGCCGTGCAGGTCGTCACCGCATTGTTGAGATGCGGTTGACTCACTTCCCGGCGGATCGTTGTGTCAATTCATGAGCGCTTGCCGCTCTTTGGCGCAGCCCCGTCAACCGGGCCGAAACACGGCCCTGATGTAGGGGGCTCTCCCCGGCCGATATTGCCGGGGTTGGCCTGACAAGAAGCCGTGCAGACGCGTGCCAGTCGGTACCCGCTCTGCCAGCCAGCTGCTTCTTCCAATTTGCCAGCTCTTGCGCACACCTGGCTGTGCCATCCGGGCTGAAAACTCGGCGCCATCGCTGCGCCATCTGCATTGCGCAGCCCTGTCCACAAGGCCGGGCTGAGCTGCGGCATCAGGGCTTTTATTTTGGCTTGTGCGCCAGCGCCCACCGGCATTGTCGGCTGTGGGCGCTGGACTGTGTTCCATCTCATCAAAAAGGAGAACGCCACAGTGGCCAAGCAAATCGCTATCGATCATGTCTTCAAGGTCTTCGGCAACGATCCGAAAACCGCGCTCAACCTGGTGAAACAGGGCCGGAGCAAGCAGGAGATCCTCGCCCAGACCGGGCAATCCATCGGCGTGTTCGACGCCGACTTCACCATCGAGGCCGGTGAAATCTTTGTGGTCATGGGCCTGTCGGGCTCGGGCAAGTCCACCCTGGTGCGCATGCTCAATCGCCTGATCGAACCCACCAGCGGCCGCATCCTGGTCGACGGCCAGGACATCAATACGCTCAATGACAAGGAACTGCGCGCACTGCGCCGCAAGGACATCTCCATGGTGTTCCAGTCCTTTGCCCTCATGCCCCACCTCACGGTGCTGGACAACACGGCCTTTGGTCTGGAGCTGGCCGGCGTGGACCGCGCCACACGCCAGCAGCAGGCGCAGGATGCCCTGGAGCAGGTAGGCCTGGGTGCCTGGGGCGCCTGCTATCCAGACGAGCTCTCCGGCGGCATGCAGCAGCGCGTGGGCCTGGCCCGCGCGCTGGCCTCCGACCCGTCCATTTTGCTGATGGACGAGGCTTTCTCCGCGCTGGACCCCATCATCCGCACAGAAATGCAGTCCGAACTGTTGCGTCTGCAGGAAATCAAGCGCCGCACCATCGTCTTCATCTCTCACGATCTGGACGAAGCCATGCGCATTGGCGACCGCATCGCCATCATGAAGGACGGCATGGTCCAGCAGGTCGGCACGCCCGACGAGATTCTGCGCAACCCGGCCAACGACTATGTGCGCACCTTCATTCAGGGTGTGGATGCGGCAGCCGTGTTCAAGGCCTCCGACATCGCTCGCCAGGCGCTGACCGTGATTTCGGAGCACAGCGACCGCGGTTGCCGCGCCGCGCTTCGCCTGCTGGAGGACTCCGACCGCGATTACGCCTATGTGCTCAATGCACGCAAACGCTTTCTGGGCGTGGTCTCGTCGCAGTCGCTGCGCGATGCGCTGCACGGCCACGAGGGGATGCTGGGCCTCAAGCACGCCTTTATCTCCGATGTGCAGCCTATAGCCAGCAGCACGCCGGTGGCCGAACTGTTCGGCACCGTGGCCACTCCGGCCTACCCGCTGCCCGTGGTGGATGAAGAGGGCAAATACCTGGGCGTTATCAGCCGCACCACCATGCTCAAGTTCCTGGATCGTGCCACCCCGCCGGTGCCGCCACCTCAGAAGGAAATTCCGCCCATCAAGCTGGATCAGCACTTCCAGCCCAAGCCCAACACGCAAGCTGCCCAGCACGCTGCGCATTAAAAGAAGGGAGCCGATTTGAACGATAACGCACTGAACAACCCCAACACAGAAACCACCAGCACGGCTTTTGACGACCCGTGGGCCGCAGCCTCTGCGCCAGCCACCGAGCCGGCCAGCGCCAATGTCACTAGCTCGGCGGCAGATGCCGATCCCTGGGCTGCCTCCTATGCCGATGCGGATGCCGGCTCAAGCACCGATGCCTGGAGCAGCGGCGATGCTGCCAGCCAGGCCAGCAGCACCGACTGGCTCAGCGCTCCCTCGCCCACCGATGTGCCCGAGCATGACGGCGGCATAGGCCAGCTCTGGCACCAGATCACCACCGAAGGCCTGCCCGTGCAGGACTCGATCAACAACGGCCTCACCTGGGTGGTTGATCATTTCCGTCCCTTCTTCCAGGCTGTTCGCACCCCCATCGACGCCACGCTCAACGGCGTGACCGATGTGCTGCAGACCATCCCCATGCCCGCGCTGGTGCTGCTGATTGCCCTGCTGGCCTGGCAGTTTGCAGGCCGCAAGCTGGCCATTGGCTCGGCAGTTTCGCTGCTGATTGTGGCCCTGCTGGGTATCTGGTCCGAAGCCATGGTCACGCTGGCCCTGGTGCTGACCTCGCTGTTCTTCTGCATCGTGATCGGCCTGCCCGTCGGCATCTTGCTGGCCAGCAGCGACCGAGCCCAGCGCTGGACGCGCCCGCTGCTGGACGCCATGCAGACCACACCGGCCTTCGTCTATCTGGTGCCGGTGGTCATGCTGTTCGGTATCGGCAATGTGCCCGGCGTGATCGTGACCATCGTGTTTGCGCTGCCGCCGCTGATCCGCCTGACCAATCTGGGCATTCGCCAGGTACGCCCCGACCTGATCGAGGCCAGCCGTGCCTACGGTGCATCGCCCGCCCAGTTGCTGTGGAAAGTCCAGCTGCCGCTGGCCATGCCCTCCATCATGGCCGGTATCAACCAGGCGCTGATGCTGTCCCTGTCCATGGTGGTGATCGCTTCCATGATCGCCGTCGGCGGTCTGGGCCAGATGGTGCTGCGCGGCATTGGCCGTCTGGACATGGGTCTGGCCACCGTCGGCGGCCTGGGCATCGTGCTGCTGGCCATCGTGCTGGACCGCATCACCCAGGCCATGGGCGAGCCCAAGCGCGGCAGTGCCCGCTGGTGGGCCACCGGCCCAGCTGGTCTGGCCGTGCGTCTGCTGGGCAACAAGCGCTCGGCACCGGCTCCCAAGCCCGGCAGCGAAGCCACCAAGCCAGCAACGATCTGAATCAAGAACAAGGAGAACGCATGAGTACAGCCACCAACACTGCCAGCATCCGCCACGGCCTGGGCCACTGGCTGCTTGCCAGCACAGCCGCAGCCTCCATGGCCCTGTCCATGGTGAGCACCGCTGCTTTCGCTGCCGACGAACTGCCGGGCAAGGGCGTCAAGGTCCAGCCGCTCAAGAGCTCGATTGCCGAAGAAGCCTTCCAGACCCAGCTCGTCATGAAGGCCCTGGAAAAGCTGGGCTACGAGGTCCAGCCCATGAAGGAAGTGGAATACCCCACGGCCCATATTGCACTGGCCAACGGCGACGCCACCTTCATGGCCAATCACTGGAACCCGCTGCACGCCGACTACTACAAGAATGCGGGCGGCGACGCCAAGCTCTACCGCAAGGGCGTGTTCTCGGCCAATGCGGCCCAGGGCTATCTGATCGACAAGAAGACGGCCGATGCGTACAAGATCACGAATCTGGGTCAGCTCAAGAGCCCCGAAATTGCCAAGCTCTTCGACACCGACGGTGACGGCAAGGCCGATCTGACGGGCTGCACGCCGGGCTGGGGCTGCGAAGCCATGATCGAGCACCAGCTTGGCGCCTACAAGCTGCGCGACACCGTCACTCACAAGCAAGGCACCTATTCGGCGCTGATGGCCGACACCATCACGCGCTACAAGGCCGGCAAGCCCATCCTCTACTACACCTGGACGCCCTACTGGGTGAGCAATGTGCTCAAGCCCGGCAAGGATGTGGTGTGGCTGGAGGTGCCGTTCTCCGCGCTACCCGGCGAACAGTCCGGCACCGACACCAAGCTGGCCAACGGCAAGAACTACGGCTTCATTGCCAACAACCAGCAAATTGTGGCCAACAAGGCCTGGGCCGAGCAGAACCCTGCGGCAGCCAAGCTGTTTGAAATCATCAAGCTGCCCGTGGGCGACATCAACGCCCAGAACTACATGATGAGCCAGGGCCAGAACAAGGCCTCCGACATCGAGCGTCACACCGACGGCTGGATCAAGGCCCATCAGAAGACTTTCGACGGCTGGATCAGCCAGGCGCTGGCGGCTGCCAAGAAGTCCTGATCACAATCCCCGAATCACGGCGACCGCTTGCGCGGCCGCCGTTTTTTTATCACCGGGCCGCCTCAAGATAAAACGCCCCTCCTGGAGGGGCAGCGAACCACACGCAGTGGGGAGCGTGGGGTGTCATTTTCAATCGGGCCGCAGGCCCACCCAAGCCAAGGAGAGACAAGAACAATGAGCAAGTCTGTGCAGACCCAGACCCCAAACCGACGCACCAGGCGCCAGCTGCTGCTGGGCATGGCCGGCGCCGCAGCGCTGAGTCTGGGCCAGTCACCGAGCTGGGCAGCCGGCCAGAATGTGCCTGGCGATGCGCTTCCGGGCAAAGGCATCACCGTGCTGCCCGTCAAGAGCGCTCTGGCCGAGGAGAACTTCCAGACGCTGCTGGTGATGAAGGCGCTGCAGCAGCTGGGCTATACCGTCAAGCCCTGGGAAGAGCTGGACTACCCGCTGATCCACGTGGCCGTGGCCAATGGCGATGCCAGTTTCATGGCCAACCACTGGAACCCGCACCACGCCGAGTTCTATCAGCAGGCCGGTGGCGACGCCAAGCTCTCGCGCAAGGGCGTGTATGCAGCCGGTGCGGCCCAGGGCTACATGATCGACAAGAAGACGGCCGACGAACACAAGATCACCCATCTCGACCAGCTCAAGGATCCTGGACTGGCGGCCCTGTTCGATATCGACGGCGACGGCAAGGCCAATCTGATCGGCCCCAACGCCGGCTGGGGCGGCGAGGCCGTGGTGGCCCACCAGATCAAGGCTTTCGGTCTGGAAAACACCGTCAGCTACACACAGGGCAACTATCCGGCCCTGATTGCCGACACGCTGGCGCGCTTCAAGGCCGGCAAGCCCGTGCTGTACTACGCGTGGACACCGTACTGGCTCAGCAATGTGCTGCGCCCGGGACAGGAAGTGGTGTGGCTGCAAGTACCGCGCTCCTCCATGCCCGGCGTGCAGGCCGGCACCGACACCCGGCTGCCCAATGGCCGCAACTACGGCTTTCCGCTCAACAACGAGTACATCGTGGCCAACAAGCTCTGGGTCGAACAGAACCCGGCTGCCGGCAAGCTGTTCGAGATCATGCAGATTCCCATCAGCGACATCAGCCGCCAGAACCAGCTGCTGCGCGAAGGGGAAAGCAAGCCCGCCGATATCCACCGCCATGTGGACGCCTGGATCAAGGGCCACCAGAAGACTTTTGACGCCTGGATTGTCCAGGCCAAGGCCGCAGCCCTGAAATCCTGATTCGCCAACTGCGCACCGAACCAAGTTCGGGCGCCGTTTCTTGCATCAACCCTCTCGCTTTTTTCATGCCGATTTCGGGGTAGGCACCCAGCATCCAAGGAGTATTCATGCACCGCGACACGCCCGCACATTCCCCTCTCCCAACCCTGCAGCCCCGATACCGCTATCTGGCTGCCATCGCCTTGCTGAGCTTTGGTGCTGCTGCCGCTCAAGCGCAAACGAGCTCTGGCGATCTGCCCGGCAAAGGCGTCTCGGTGCAACCGCTCAAGGGCACGGTGGATGAGGAAATGTTCCAGACCCTGCTGGTTTCGCGTGCTCTGGAGAAGCTGGGCTACCGGGTACAACCCGTCAAGAGTCTGGAAAACGGCACCCAGCATGTGGCCGTGGCCCAGGGCGATGCCACCTTTACCGCCACTCACTGGATGCCGCTGCACCGTGCCTTCTATGAGAGCAATGGCGCAGACAAAGCCTTCTATCGCGCAGGCACCTATTCGCGCAATGCGGTCCAAGGCTATCTGATCGACAAGGCCACGGCCGAGAAGTACCGGATCACCAGCATCACGCAGCTCAAGGACCCCAAGCTGGCGGCGCTGTTCGACACAGATGGCGACGGCAGGGCCGATCTGACGGGCTGCAACCCGGGCTGGGGCTGCGAGCTGGCCATCAACAAACATCTCAAGGGGCTGGATCTGGAGTCCAGCATCACCCACAGGCAAGGCAACTACCAGGCCTTGATTGCCGACACTATCACCCGCTACAAAAGCGGCAAGCCCATTCTCTACTACGTCTGGACCCCGTTCTGGGTGAACACCGTGCTGCGCCCGGGCAAGGAGGTCAGCTGGCTGGAGGTACCCAATGTCCCCGGTGCCCGGGGGGAAGACCAGACCCAGCTACCCAATGGCAAGAATTATGGCTTCCAGCTCAATCAGCAGTACATCCTGGCCAACAAGGCCTGGGCCGAGAAAAATCCGGCCGCTGCCAAGCTGTTTGCCGTGATGCAGCTGCCTATCGAGGACATCAACGCCCAGAACATGCGCATGCGCCAGGGCGAGAGCAGCTCGGCCGACGTCAGCCGCCATGTGGACGGCTGGATCAAGGCCCATCAGCAGACTTTTGACGGCTGGCTGGAGCAGGCGCGCGCCGCTGCAAAATAAGGATTAAAAACGGCTGCAGCGCTTTATGGCAAAGCGCTGACAGCCATCAAAAGTGATTTCGACAGCGGGCCACAGCCTACCAATTGGCCTTGGCATTGCGGCAGGCCGCCTGGCTGGACAGGGCGACAAAGCGCTCCACCCGCAGCGCCAGCATCTTGCGCCCCTGTCGGGCCAGCACCGGATCAGCCACGGCTCGCTCCACCACCCTGCCCTGTATCTCGGCCAGCATGGCGACGGTGGCACTGCTGCGCGTGTTCAGATAGGCCTGCTCCAGCAGCACGCTGTCTCCCTCGGGCAGCACGCCGATGATCTGGCCGCTTTCGCATTCCTGAAACCGGGCCGTCTCGCCGTCCAGGCTGTACAGGCCCTGCCAGCGCCCGCTTTCCTCGCTAGGCTTGAGGCCTGCGGCGGCAGGGCCGGCCTGCCTGACCTCGGTCTGGGCCTGGGCCTGCTTCTTGCCCGTCAGACCGGTCCAGGTCTTGTCCCAGGTCTGGGAAACCTTGTCCGTCATGCCGGACAAGCTCGAACAGGCGGTCAAACCCGTCACAACAATGACACTGGCCGCCAGGCGCCACAGCTTGCTCTGCATGAATACCTCTGATTTTCCAAAAGCAGGCACGTTAACAGACAGCGGCAGCCGTCAATTGCTGCAGATATCTCTATGCAACAAAGTGTTGCATACATAATCAGCGATCTCTTGAACCAATGCAGCCATGAGCCAACCCACCGCCCCCATCGTCCACGGCACCGAAGATGTGCTGATTGCCCTGTGCAACTCCGTCTCGCGCGTGCTGCAGGTGGCCACCCAGTGCCCGATTCAGTACTCGGGCATGGTGCAACGCATCACCAAGACCAGCCTCAAACCCGATATCGGCTGCTTTGTGCTGATCGATGGCGGCTTTTCTGCGCTCATCATCATCAACTTCTCGGCCGATGCGGCCATGGAGCTATACCGCAGCTATCTGCTGTCCATGGGCATGGCCGAGAGCGATCTGGCCAGTTCCTATACCTCGGACGATGTGAGCAACGTCATGGGCGAACTGATGAACCAGGTCGTTGGCGACTTCACCAGCAAGGTGCAGCGTGAGCTGCAGACCCATATCGCGCAAAGCCAGCCCAAGATGATCCGCCTGAACAAGCAGGTCAATCTGAGCGTGGATGCCAATCTGGATGCCCCGGAAGCGCGCCGCGTGACCTTCTACACAGGCAACAACAACATCTTCTATCTGGAGATGGCGGTGGATCACATGGAGTTCATCAAGATCAAGGACTTCGAGGCCCAGGAAAAACCGGACCCTGATCTTGTCATGGCCCAGGCCCGTGAAGCCCAATCTGGACAAGCGCCTGCCACTATCAATACTGCTGTAGCCTCCAGCGATACAGACGACCTGCTCAAGTCGCTGGGCCTCTAAGACAAGAGCCCTGCCGTGCCAACGACGGCCCGGGAGCTCGCGTTTGCAGGTGATCGGTCTTGCGTCGGCGGCGCTTACCGGCCTTTTTCTGCCGGCAGGCCCGGTCTTACCGCATCTGCCATTGCGAGAATAAAGGCGCGTAGCTTTTGCACATCGTCATCGCTGAGCTTGCCCGCAAAATCGGGCATGCCACGCGAAGTGGCCGGGCCGTTGATGATGAAGCTGCCCAGATTGTCAATCATGGCCACAGGCAGATAGGTCAGGCTGGGCAGGGCTCCGCCCTTGCTGATGCCAGGATAGCCGTGACAGGCAATGCAGTTGCTGTTGTAGAGTGCGGCCCCGGCCGGCACCAGTTGCTGGTCGTACTTGAGCCCACCGATCAGGGCATTCATCTGATAGGCCACCCGTTCCGGCATCGGGGCCTTGCCTCCCAGCACAAAGGTATAGACCGTGCCGGGGCTCTTGAAGTCGGCCACGCGGTCACCGAGGCCAAAAGCACCACCCCAGCCCACGGCAATCGAGACATATTGCCTGCCGTCCAGTTCATAGCTCACCGGTGCCGCAATCACACCGCTGCCCATGGGAGCAGCCCAGAGCTTTTTGCCGCTTCTGGCGTGATAGGCCACCAGCCGCGCATCGGCCGTTCCCTGAAAGACCAGATCACCGGCCGTCGCCAGCGTTCCTCCATTCCAGGGCGAGACATGCTTTCGATGCCAGGCTTCCTTTTGCCGCACCGGGTCCCAGGCGATCAGGCGACCAAAGGGCGGGCTGCTGGGCTCCAGCATCACGCGCCCCGTATTCCAGCCGGTATTGCTCATGAGCTGGCCCGGCGTATTGCTGTTGAAGCCGCTCCAGTTCGGATCGTCGGCCATGGCCGTGGGAATATGCTGGGCCGGAATATAGGCCAGCCCTGTCTGCGGGCTATAGGCCATGGAATGCCAGTTATGCGCCCCCAGAGGGCCGGGAATGATCTCGGCCTTGCCGGCGCCGCGCACGGCCTCCTCCATGATGGGACGGCCGTTGCCGTCATAGCCCCTGGCCCAGTTCACGGGCACAAAGTTCCTGGCGGAGATGAATTTTCCGCTCTGACGGTCGATCACAAAAAAGTAGCCGTTCTTCGGCGCATGCAGCAATACTTGCGCAGCTTGCCGTCAATTCTGATGTCAGCCTGCACGATATCCTGGGCAGAAGTGAAGTCCCAGTTATCGCCCGGCGTTTCCTGGTAGTGCCATTTGTAGGCACCCGTGTCCGGGTCCAGCGCCACGATGGAGCCCAGATAGAGGTTGTCTCCCCCCGCAGGACTGCGCTTGCGGTGCGCCCAGGGTGAGCCATTGCCCACGCCGATATACATCTGATCGAGTTCAGGATCGAACACCAGCGAGTTCCAGACCGTTCCGCCACCGCCGCTCTCCCAGTACCTGCCTGCCGGGTCCCAGGTTTTGGCCGCCTCCTCCAGCGCCTTGCTCTCATAAGCCTGAGCTGGATCGCCTGGCACGGTATAAAAGCGCCAAACCTGCTTGCCGGTCTCGGCGTCGTAGGCCGTCACATAACCGCGAGCACCATATTCGGCGCCGCCATTGCCGATATAGACCTTGCCCTTGAACACGCGCGGAGCACCCGTGATGGTGTATGAAAAATTCTTGTTGCCTATGGTGTCCGTGGACCAGACCTGCCGGCCCGTGGCAGCGTCCAGCGCAATCAGCCGCCCGTCGAAAGCACCCACAAACACCTTGCCCTTGTAGACGGCCACACCGCAGTTGACCACATCGCAGCAGCCTTTGTAGGCCATCTCGCGCGGCACCTGTGGGTCGTAGGTCCACAGCGCCTTGCCCGTACGCGCATCCACCGCATGCACCACGCTCCAGGGGGCGGAAACATACATCACGCCATTCACCACGATGGGAGTGGCTTCCACGCCGCGCGACGAATCGAGCTTGTACGACCAGGCCAGGCCCAGTTGGTCCACATTGCCACTGTGGATCTGCTTGAGCGGGCTGAAGCGATTTTCCTGATAGTTCAGCCCATGGCTGGGCCAGTCCTTGCCGGTCCTGGCATTGGCTTCGATATGAGCGTCATCCACATGCTGCCCAGCCAGCGCCGGCATGGAAAGCCAGCCCAGCAATCCTGCAACGGCCAGGCTCACCAAACGCCGGTTTGGCCTGTGGTGGGTGCGGATGCACGCAGGGTTTTGCATAGAGTCTGTCTCCTGTGGTGATGGGTCGCTCTGCCGCAGTTCTCCCGCCAGCTTCGGAAAATTCTTGGGCAAACAGGAGCAGCTCGCATCACAGGCAAATCCGCACTCCGTTTGGACGATGCGTCGCACGTCTGACAAGGTGCCATGTCCGACGGCAGCAGGTCACAGCATCCTGGCTTAAAACCCTGTTAACAAGATAAATACTGTTTGCGCAATAATTTGAATACCAACTATTTAAATGCATTCGGAATGTCCAGCACCACCTCACTGTCCAGTCGTCAGCGCCAGCTCATGTTTGTCATGGCGCAGGTCAACAAGCAATGGCGTCGCACGCTGGACAAGGTCCTGGCACCCCTGGGTCTGACGCAGGCGCTGTGGCTGCCCCTGGTCCACCTGGAGCGCAGTGCGGGTGCCATGCGGCAAAAGGACCTTGCTCTGGCGCTGGCGCTGGACAGCTCTTCCATCGTGCGCCTGATTGACGGCCTTCAGGCCCAAGGCTGGGTGGAACGCATCGATGATGCCGATCGGCGCGTCAAGCGCATACAGCTCACGACGGCCGGACTAATGCAGGTCGAGACCGTCAAGACCATCGTGGCGGATGTCCGCAGCGAAGTCATGCAGGAGCTGCCCCCCGATCTGCTGGATGCTGCACTGGATGCACTGGAAACCATGCTGGAAAAGATGGCTGCGCTGGAAGCAAGCGCCAGCGAGGGCTCCCAGCCCGAACGCTGAACTAGCGCCACACACAACAGAACCCTCACGGCCAGTTCCGGATTTCACTTGTATGCAAAGTCCCGTCACCCCTGTACGCAAAGCGCCGCTCTGGCTGCTGGTCATGGTCACCATCGCCGGCACCATGGCCATGCATATGTTCATCCCGGCTCTGCCCGATGCAGCTCGCCACTTCGGCGCCAGCAGCGGACAGATGCAGCAGACCATCACCGTCTACATCCTCGGCCTAGCACTGGGCCAGCTGATCTACGGCCCCATGTCGGATGCACTGGGCCGCCGCCCTCTGTTGCTGGTCGGGCTGTGTCTCTACACCGTCGCCAGCCTTGCGGCCTTCCTGGCCCCCAGCGCGAATATGCTGATTGGCGCGCGCCTGATTCAGGCTCTGGGCGGCTGCGCCGGCCTGGCACTGGGCCGCGCCATTGTCCGCGACACTGCGACACCCGAAACCGCCGTGGGCAGTCTGGCCTTGCTCAATCTCATGATGATGATTGGCCCGGGCATCGCCCCCTCCATAGGCTCAGGGCTGGATGCACTGTTCGGCTGGCGCATCATTTTTGCGGTGCTGGCGCTCATGGGCGCGCTGACGGCCATCGGAGTCTGGCGCCTGCTTCCTGAGACCGGTCACCCCACCGGCAAGCTGAACTGGCGCACCGTGCGCAATGACTATCGAACCTTGCTGGGTTCACCCCAGTTTCTGGGCTTCGCCATAGGCGGCGGTAGCGCCACCACATCCATGTACGCCTTTATTGCTGCAGCGCCGTTCATCTTCATCGAGCAGTTGCACACCAGCAAGGCGCAGCTTGGAATCTACCTCGGGGTGCTGATGGCCGGCATGGCAGCAGGCAATGCGCTGGCACGCCAGCTCATCAAACGCTGGCCACTGGAGCGGCTGATACTGGGCGGCAATATGCTGAGCCTGGGCTGCGCGGCAGCACTGGTAGTCCTGACGCTGCTGCAGCTGATCAACGTGCCCGCTGTCGTGACATTGATGCTGCTGTTTACCTTGGGTTCCGGCATGACCAGCCCTGCCGCACTCTCCAAGGCTCTGGGCGTGCACAGCGATTTGACGGGATCGGCCGCCGGCGTCTACGGCTTTTCCCAGATGGCCGTGGGCGGTCTGTGCACGCTGGGAGCCAGCCTGGGCAGCAGCCCTGCTCTGTCGGCCTTTGCCGTGCTGCTGATTGCCTGCGTCGTGGGCCAGCTGGGCTTTCGCAGCGCACTCAGGATGAAATCGGCCTCTAGTGCTTGATGGAAAATCGTAAACAGCTATATATTCAGTAGCAAACAGATTCAAGGAGCACCATGTCATCCATCGCCCAAAGCTGGCAGCGCATCAGCGCCTGGTATGCCCAGAACACACCCAAAGACACTCTGGTCTTGGCCGATGGCGCCAGCGAGGCAGAAATTGCCGAGCTGGAAGCCGCCCTGGGTCAACGCCTGCCGGACGATGTGCGTGAGTCACTGGCCCTGCACAACGGCGCGGCCAATGAGGCCTATCTGTTGTACTTTGGCGAGCTGCTGTCCACACAGCGCATGCTGGAGGTCTGGCAGATGTATGCGGACATGCAAAAGAGCGAAGGCTGGGGGCTTGGCCCGGACTACAACCCTGACTATCTGCAAGGCCCCCTGCGCCCCGTGTACTGGGATGCACTGCGTATTCCCCTGACCGACAACTGCGGCGATGGTGCCATGCTGGACCTTGCGCCAGCGGCTGGTGGCCATGCGGGCCAGATCATCGAGTTTGATCACGAGGCAGGCCCCAAGGGCGTGTTTGCACCCAGCTTCTCGGCCTGGCTGGCACTGCTGGCCGACGAGCTGGAGCAAGGCAAGCATGTCTATATCGAAGACGCAGGCTGCGTGGCACCGCCGGGCACCTGGTGAAAATCGGCGTTCAAGGCCTGCACGGCAGCGTCCACCCTCCAGGCCGAATAGCAGTCGGGGTTGAGCCCCGGCATCTGCACGCGCTGCAGCAGCTCGCGCAGACTGTCCTTGACGCGGGCCAGCCGCAGCAGCACAGCCCGCTGAGAATGAGGTCGACGACACAATCGCAAAGCGGCTGGTACCGAGCAGCCCATAGACCAGCAAGCCCGCAAACAGCGCAATCACCCCGGCCTGGGACGGCGCACCGGCAATGCCTGAATAGGCCACGGCCACGGCCTCGGGCAGCAGCAGCCCCGCGATAGACAGGCCCGCAATCCAGTCCGCGCCCACAGGCATCCAGCGCGCAGTCATAAAGGCTTGTGCAGATTGCTGGTCACACCTGACCAGCCGGGCAAAAAGAAAAGAGCCCGGCAGGCGGGCTCTTTTCAGGACGGAACCGGCTTACAGATTGCCGACCATCTGCTCGGGCACGACCCACCGATCGAACTGCTCGGCCGTCACATGGCCGCTGGCAATGGCCGCGTCACGCAGGCTGCTACCCTCCTTGTGCGCCTTCTTGGCAATATAGGCTGCCTTGTCGTAACCGATATGCGTGTTGAGCGCTGTCACCAGCATCAGCGAACGGCCTACCAGTTCGTCAATGCGCGCACGGTTTGGCTCTATGCCCACGGCGCAGTGATCGTTGAAACTGACCATGCCGTCGGCCAGCAGGCGCACGCTTTGCAGGAAGTTGTGCGCCACCATGGGGCGGAACACATTGAGCTCGAAGTTGCCCGAGGCTCCGCCGAAATTGATGGCCACATCGTTGCCGAACACCTGGGCGCAAAGCATGGTCACGGCTTCGGACTGCGTGGGATTGACCTTGCCCGGCATGATGGACGAACCCGGCTCGTTCTCCGGGATCGAGATTTCGCCCAGGCCGCTGCGCGGCCCGGATGCCAGCCAGCGCACGTCGTTGGCGATTTTCATCATGCTTGCAGCCAGCGTCTTGAGAGCGCCATGTGCATAAACCAAGCCGTCGCAGCTCGCCAGGGACTCGAACTTGTTGGGCGAGGTGACAAACGGGGAGCCCGTCAGTCTGGCCAGTTCTGCCGCCACGCCTTCGGCGTAGCCTTTGGGTGCATTCAGCCCCGTACCCACGGCCGTCCCCCCCAGTGCCAGCTCATACAGATGCGGCAATGCGGCCCGCACATGGGCTTCGCCATGGGCCAGCTGGGCAACCCAGCCGGATATTTCCTGACCCAGCGTCAGCGGCGTGGCATCCTGCAAATGCGTGCGACCGATCTTGACGATATCTGCAAAGGCTTCGCTCTTGGCCAGCAGCGTGACACGCAACTTGGCGATGGCGGGCAGCAACTTGTGCTCGATGGCCGTCACCGCAGCCACATGCATGGCCGTGGGATAGACATCGTTGCTGGACTGGCTTTTGTTCACATCGTCATTCGGGTGCACCAGACGGGCTTCACCGCGCTCGCCGCCCATCAGCTCGCTGGCCCGGTTGGCCAGCACCTCGTTGACGTTCATATTGGTCTGGGTGCCGGAGCCGGTCTGCCAGACCACCAGGGGGAACTCATCGGGATGCTTGCCCGCGAGCACCTCATCGGCGGCCGCATTGATGGCTCTGGATTTTTTCTCGTCCAGCAGACCCAGCGCCTGGTTGACGCTGGCAGAGGCCTTTTTGACCTGCGCCAGCGCAGCAATGATTTCACGCGGTTGCTGCTCGCCGCTGATGTCAAAATTCTGCAGCGAGCGCTGCGTCTGCGCGCCCCAGAGCTTGTTGGCGGGTACATCGATCAGGCCAAAAGTGTCTTTTTCCTGGCGGGTGACTGTCATGGAATCGCTCCTTGCAATACAACTCGGCGCAGCTGGCTGAAGAAATCTGGCTGCCGTTGGCCGCAAACGGAAGTCGACCCACCGCCAGGCAGGCCACTTCCACAACCGGTTCATGCTAGCTCAGCCCGGCAGGCGGCAAGCACAATCGAGGCAACACCCCTGCGCCGGCAAGGCCAGAAATACATAGTTACATTAAATCAATGTCGGACAAAGAATCCGACCGGCCTTGCTGGCCCGCCACATCAATGTTCACTGATCTTTCCACCCCCATCGCCACCACCGTCATGACATCAAGTTACAGCACGATGATGGTGTGTGTCTCCATCGTCATCGCGGTATTTGCCTCTTTTGTGACGCTGGGTCTGGCCCGTCGCATGCGCATGGCCTCGGGCAGAATCGGACGCATCTGGTGGGCCATCGGCGCCATGGTGATGGGCACGGGGGTCTGGGCCATGCACTTCATCGGCATGCAGGCGTTTGAGCTGCCCATCACCCTGGGCTACAGCGGTGCTCTGACGCTGGCATCCTGGGTCGCGGCAGTCGCGGCATCGGCATTGGCCTTTGGAATGGCAACCAGGGCCGAATACCGCTGGCCTCATTTTCTGGGCGCCTCGCTGCTCATGGGCGGCGGCATCTGCGCCATGCACTATCTGGGCATGCTTGCCATCGAGATGTCCATCCCGATTGCCTGGGACTGGCCGCTGGTGGCGGCCTCCGCTCTGATCGCTGTACTGGCCTCGGCCACGGCGCTGACTCTGTTTCGTGCACTTTTTTCGCTCTCCGGCAAGCGGCTGTGGCTGTTCCAGACATTGGCGGCACTGGTCATGGGCTTTGCCATCTGCGGCATGCACTACACCGGGATGTCGGCGGCCAGCTTTGCCAGCGGCTCGGTCTGCCTGAGCGCGGACGCTCTGAGCGGCCCCGAGCTCACCACCATCATCATCATCACCACGGTCATGCTGCTGATTGCGGCGATGTTCAGCACCTTGCTCGATGCGCGCCTGCAGAGCACGGCCTTCAAGCTCAATCAATCGCTGCAGGAAACCAATGCCAAGCTGCAACTGGCCAATACCGAGCTGCGCCAGCGCGCCTTTGCCGATCCGCTGACCAATCTGCCCAACCGCCTGCTGTTTGAAGATCGTCTCATCCATGCCCTGCTGCGCCTGGAGCGCGCCAACCGCTCACGAATCAAGGAACGGCTGGGAATCTTGTTTGTGGATCTGGACGGATTCAAGCCCATCAACGACTCCTTTGGCCACGCCGCAGGCGATCAGATCCTCGTCAGCGCGGCCGAACGCCTCATGGCGGAAGCCCGCAGCAGCGATACCGTGGCCCGCGTGGGCGGAGATGAGTTCCTGGTGCTGCTGGAGGACACCCAGGACGTGGCCGCCTGCATGGCGGTGGCCAATCGCATTCTCAAGGCGCTTAGTCAGCCCTTTCGCCTAGGCAACAAGGAGCTGCAGATCACCTGCTCCATCGGCATCGTGGCCTTTCCCGACCATGGTGACCGCGACCACCTGATCGCCAATGCCGACGCCGCCATGTACGCAGCCAAACGCAATGGCGGCAACGGTTTTGCAGTGTTCGAGCCGCATATGGGCAGCGACGCCTCCGAGCAGCTGGAGCTGCAAAACGACCTGCGCCACGCCATTCAGCGCGGTCAGATGGAGCTGCATTACCAGCCCAAGATCGACAGCGAGCGCGGCAACATCATCGGGGTCGAGGCGTTGCTGCGCTGGGCTCACCCGGAGCGCGGCATGATAGCGCCCGATACCTTCATCCCTCTGGCCGAGCGCTTCGGCATCATCAACAGCCTGGGCAACTGGGTGATCGAAGAAGCCTGCCGCCAGTTGGCCCTGTGGCGCGATATGGGACTGCAGATGCGGGTGGCGATCAATCTTTCCGTGCACCAGCTGCGCGAAAGCGGCCTGGCAGATCGCATCACCCAGACGCTGCTGCGCCACGACGTACAGGCCAGCCAGCTGCTCTGCGAGATCACCGAATCCGTGGCCATGGAAGACACCCAGGCCACGCAGCGCGCAATCGAGGAATTGCGCGACATCGGCATCTTTCTCTCTATCGACGACTTTGGCACCGGCTACTCCAGCCTCAACTACCTGCGTCAGTTGCCCGCGCAGCAGTTGAAGATCGACCGCAGCTTCATCCGCGACCTGGAAACCGAGGAAGATGCCCGCGCCGTGGTCCATGCCGTCGTGCGCCTGGCCCATGCCCTGGGCCTGCGCGTGGTGGCCGAGGGGGTGGAAACTGCGGGTCAGCGGGACATCCTGATCGACATGCAATGCGATGAGCTTCAGGGCTACTTCTACGCGCGCCCCATGTCGGCGGACAGCCTGCTGGCCTGGGCAAGAGGCGATCGCCGAGGTGGTCAGGCCGATTTCTCGGCCTCCATCCTCGGCGCACTGACCGGCTAAACGCCGCACAGCACCCACCAGTCATATATAAGACTGGTGGGTTATGGCTGCAAGAATTGTCGTCTGGACCGATAATCGATGGGTTTACCGTGCGCGCCCCACGCGTACAGATTGCAACCCCCGAGAAGCTTCACGATGACCACCTCCATCCGCCAGCAGGACCTGATCGATTCGATCGCAGGTGCCCTCCAGTACATCAGTTACTACCATACGCCGGATTTCATCCAGCATCTGGCCCGCGCCTATGAACGCGAGCAAAGCCCTGCGGCCAAGGATGCGATGGCACAGATCCTGACCAACTCCAAGATGGCGGCCACCGGCCAGCGCCCCATCTGCCAGGACACCGGCATCGTCAACGTGTTCCTGAAAGTGGGCATGGACGTTAAGTGGGAAGGCTTCACCATGGGGTTGGAAGACGCCATCAATGAAGGCGTACGCCGTGGCTACAACCACCCCGACAACACGCTGCGCGCCTCCGTCGTGGCCGATCCCCAGTTCAAGCGCAAGAACACCAAGGACAACACCCCCGCCGTGATCAATGTGCAGATCGTGCCCGGCGACAAGGTGGACGTGACCGTGGCCGCCAAGGGCGGCGGCTCCGAGAACAAGTCCAAGATGATCATGATGAACCCCAGCGACAACATCGTGGACTGGGTTCTGAAGACCGTCCCCACCATGGGCGCAGGCTGGTGCCCGCCCGGCATGCTGGGCATTGGCATCGGCGGCACGGCTGAAAAGGCCGTCCTGCTGGCCAAGGAAAGCCTGATGGAAGACCTCAACATGTACGAGCTGCAGCAAAAAGCTGCCAGCGGTGCAGAGCTCGACGACGTGGAAAAGCTGCGCCTGGAACTGTTCGAAAAGATCAACGCCCTGGGCATCGGTGCCCAAGGCCTGGGCGGCCTGACCACGGTGCTGGACGTCAAGATCAACATGTACCCCACGCACGCGGCCTCCAAGCCCGTGGCCATGATTCCCAACTGCGCCGCCACGCGCCACGCCCACTTCGTGATGGATGGATCAGGCCCCGTGCACCTGGATGCCCCCTCGCTGGACACCTGGCCCAAGATCGACTGGCACCCCGACTACAACAAGTCCAAGAAGGTCGATTTGAACAATCTGACCAAGGAAGAAGTGGCCAGCTGGAAACCCGGCGACACACTGCTGCTCAACGGCAAGATGCTGACCGGCCGCGACGCTGCCCACAAGCGCATCCAGGACATGCTGGCCAAGGGCGAGAAACTGCCTGTGGACTTCACCAACCGCGTGATCTACTACGTAGGCCCCGTGGACCCCGTGCGCGACGAAGTGGTCGGCCCTGCAGGCCCCACCACGGCCACCCGCATGGACAAGTTCACCGACATGATGCTGTCGCAGACCGGTCTGATCTCGATGATCGGCAAGTCCGAGCGCGGCCCCGTCGCCATCGAGGCCATCAAGAAGCACAAGAGTGCCTATCTGATGGCCGTGGGCGGCGCCGCCTACCTGGTCTCCAAGGCCATCAAGCAAGCCAAGGTCGTTGGCTTCGAAGACCTGGGCATGGAAGCCATCTATGAATTCGACGTGGTAGACATGCCTGTCACCGTGGCCGTGGATGCCGGCGGCACCAGCGCCCACATCACCGGCCCCGCGATCTGGAAGGAAAAGATCGCGACCGGGGAATTCAAGGGCATTGAAGTGGCCGGTGTGTAATCACCCAGCAGGCCCCGCCATAAAGAACCGCCTTCGGGCGGTTTTTTCGTCCCGAAGCTTAAAGAAAGCAGTTGAAATAGGCTGATGGGCCGAATTGGCCTTTTCCCGATATTTTTCGAAACCCCAATCCAACGCATGCATATCCGAGCAGAACTCCCCACCGATGCCAAGGCCATCGAGCAAGTGACGATCCAGGCCTTCAAGGACGCACCGCATACCGATCACACCGAGCAATTCATCGTGCGTGAGTTGCGCGCAGCCGGGGCGCTTGCCCTGTCCCTGGTCGCAGAGATTGACGAGCAAATCGTCGGGCATGTCGCCATCTCTCCCGTCACCATCAGCGACGGCAGCCAGCACTGGTTCGGCCTGGGCCCCATCTCCGTCATTCCCCAAAGACAGCGACAGGGTATTGGCAGTGCACTCATGCAGGCAGCCATCAGCGCTCTGCAAGCGCAGTCTGCGCGGGGATGCGTGCTGCTTGGCGATCCGGACTACTACCGACGCTTTGGTTTCCGGACGGTGCCGGGCCTGGTGCTGCCCGGAGTGCCTGCCGAGTACTTTCAAGCACTGTCTTTCGAAGGCCTGCCGCCGCAAGGCGAAGTGAGTTATCACAGGGCATTCAACGCCCGGGACTGAGCCTGCCGGTTTTGAAAGTCTGTCGGCTCGGCGGCGAGGCGGCATCCACACTCGGCCATCGGCGCAGCACCGATGACAAAGCCGATGTGCTGGCCAAGCCGACATGGGGTACACAGCCGCCATCAGCAAGCAAAGCTTTCGGGGTTCACGGCAACGCGATGCCTAGTCTTCGTCGAAATCAGGGCTTCTTGGTAAATACGAGACACAGATACCAAGCATGCTAATTAAGATATGCGACAGAGTGGGTATTTGTCTGACGCCGTCCAGAATGATTTGCATCGCAAGCACAAGGAGTTCAGCATGAGCCATGTCGCAGCAAAGATGGTGACCGGTGCGCTGGTGGCGCTCTCGGGCTTTGCTTCCGCACAGACTCAGCAGCCATCGGCTGCGCCCAAACCGCTGCCCCCCCCTGCGACTCAGGTATTGGTCCCCCAGGGAGTCTATGCGCAGATCGACACCAGACTGGGGCAGGAGGCGCTTCGCTTGCTGTCGCAGGGTACGCCTCAGCAGCAGCAAGCCGTGCTCGAGCGCATACGCGCCGCGCCCGAGCGCTTTCAACCGCCCGTGTTCTATGTGCTGTCGCAAACACTGTTCAAGGCAGGTCTGCGGGACGAGGCTGCCTTCTGGTTCTACGCCGGCCAGCTGCGTGCCCGCTTCGACGCCAATCGCTGCGCCGACGTCACTGCCAGACAAGCGGTCGATGTGATGAATCAGAGCTATGGAGCCCCCATCAACCGCCATCTGTTTCAGGATCTGGACAAGGCTCAGGAGTTGATCGCCAAGGTTGTGGACTGGGATCGCCGCACACCCCACGCCTACGACCCGCACTGGATCAATCTGCACGGGATGCAGGCGGTGCAGGCCTCCCGGGACCCGCAACTGGCCGCCAGGCTGACGATGGAATCGCTGAGCCTGCCAGCCGCGCAGTGGCCTAGCCTGGCCGAGCAGACGCGCACCAAGTATCTACAGGGCTATCAGGAAGCCATCAGCCAGCTCAAAGCCGAATCAAAATCCAAGTGAACGATCGCTTCCGGCCCGCCGAAATCAAAGTCAAAGGTTCTATATCCCTTATGTAGAAATCGCTTGCGGCTACTCTTTTTGAATAATCTTCCGGCAAGACTCCACGCAATCTTGATGGCAGCCCCTATTGGCGCATGCCCTGTTTGCTCTACGATGACTCAGACCTCTGCACCCTGGGCCACTGCAATGCCACTCAAAAGGAGTCCTCATGCACAAGATTTTTGCGCTGTTGACGACCACCGCCCTCGTCGCCTTGCTGACCGCCTGCCTGGTACCTGAGCGCTTCTCCGCCAGCGTGGAAGTGCAGGCCGATGGCGGCTACAGCTACCGCTTTGACGGCACGGTGGTGAATGCCCTGGCCGTAATGAAGCTCAGAAAACAAGGTGTGCTGAGCGAGAAAGATCACCAGGAGCTGGCGGCGCAAGCACAGCAGCTGAGCCGCGAACCCGAGGTCAGGAAAGCCGTCTACAAAGGCAATGCTCGCTATGCGCTGGAGATTGCCGGCCAGCGAAAGCCCGGTGAAGGCCTGCAACTGCTGGACATGTTCACCGTGCAGACCGACAGAAACGGCGTGATGACGATTGCCGCCAAACCGCTCAAGGACAAGGAAAAGAGAGACTTCGCGCAACTGGGCATCACCATGAACGGCAGCCTGAAGGTCAGCCTGCCCGGCAATGCCGAGGTACTCTCGCAAAACGCCAGCTCCACGCCCACGCTGGGCCTGGGCGCGTACAGCTGGAAAATCGGCAGCCTGAACGTACGACCCGAGATCAGGCTGCGCTTAAAACCGTGAAGGCTGTCGCAGTGCTCGGACTTGGCATTTCGGGAGAAGATGCCTGCACGATTTCCCGTGTCTGCCCGCCAAGACCCTTATGACCCCAAACCTTCCATCGACAGCCCTGCAACTGCCTTATTCCCAGGCCTGCGAAAACAATCAGGCCGCTATTCTCGAAGTGCTGAAGTCCGCTTTTCAGCACAGCCGGCATGTGCTGGAAATAGGCTCCGGCACCGGGCAGCACAGCGTGTACTTCGCACCGCGCCTGCCGCAGCTGGTCTGGCAGACCAGCGACCTGGCCGACAGTCATGCAGGCATCCAGGCCTGGCACGCCGCCCATGGAGCACCCAATCTGCGTGCTCCGCTAGAGTTCGACCTGGCAGCCGATGCCTGGCCCGCAACCACGGATCCATCAGGCTTTGATGCCGTCTTTACCAGCAACACCTGCCATATCGTGGCCTGGCCGCTGGTGCAGCGCATGTTTGATCTGGTGGGCTCGCACTTGCCCGAAGGCGGCGTGTTTGCCATCTATGGCCCGTTCAACTACGGCGGCCACTTCACCAGCGACAGCAACCGCGCCTTCGACGCCTGGCTGCGCCAGCGTGATGCGCGCAGCGGCCTGCGCGATTTTGAAGCCATCGTGGCCCTGGCCGGTCAGCACGGCCTGCAGCTTGAACTCGATCAGGCCATGCCGGCCAATAACCGCACGCTGGTCTTTCGCAAACGCTGAACTCTTACATCATGGCCGCCATCTTTGCCTACCAATGCAGCAAATGCGATCAGATTCACGAAGGATCGCCAAGCTTTGCTTTCGATGCCCCTGCACCCTACCGACGCCTGAACGAGCAAGAACGCGAGGAATGGGCCGAGCTGAGCGACGAGCTCTGCGTCATCGCCCACCCCGAAGGCACGCAATACTATGTGCGCGCCCTTCTGGAAGTGCCGATCCATGGCCTGGACGAGCCCTTTCTCTGGGGCATCTGGGTGTCGGCCAGCGAAGCCAGTTTTCAGCGCTATCTGGACTCCTTCGACAAACCTCCCGAAGACCCGATTTTCTTTGGCTGGCTGTCCAATCTGATTGCCGTCTACCCCACGCAAAAATCACGCCCGGCCGATGTGCATATCCAGGCCGACGGCACACGCCCGCGCGTGGTGCTGCACCGCTGCGATGAGGAAAGCGATGCGCTGGTCGTCGATCAGCATGAAGGCATTTCGATCGCGCGTGCCCAGCAACTGGCCGAGCAATCGCTGCATGGCATTTAAGCCAAACATGGCCCAAGCGCTGGCTCCTCAAGAGCTATCTTCATGCATTGATGGGCAACAAAAAACCGCCAGAGGAAAATCTTCTGGCGGTTTCTGGCCGTTTGGTGATCAGGCGTGACTGCTTATCCGTTGCTCCAGCCAGTCTGGTAGAACTGCTGGATGAAGGACCAGGCCTCGGCCGGATCATCGGTGTAGCGGAACAGGTTCAGATCCTTGGCGGAAATGGTGCCCTCTTCCACCAGCACATCGAAGTTCAGCACCCGCTTCCAGAACTCCGTGCCGAACAGGATCACGGGCACGGGCTTGCTCTTGTGGGTCTGCACCAGCGTCAGCACTTCAAACAGCTCGTCCATGGTGCCGAAGCCCCCAGGAAAGGCCACCAGCGCCTTGGCGCGCATCATGAAATGCATTTTGCGCAGTGCAAAGTAGTGGAACTTGAAGCTCAGCCCCGGCGTGATGTAGGGGTTGCCATGCTGTTCATGCGGCAGATAGATGTTCAGCCCCACATTGGGAGCACCCGCATCATGCGCGCCGCGGTTGGCCGCCTCCATGATGCCGGGGCCACCGCCCGTGCAGATGTAGAAGCGCTCGCTGGGCGCCTGCTTCATGCCTTCGGTCGCCACGATGCGCGCAAAGGCGCGTGCCGCCTCATAGCGCTCGGCATTGCGCATGCCACGTTCGGCCAGCGCCATGCGCTGGGTATCGCCGCTGGCCTTGGCTTGCGCAAGCTGCTCGCGCGCCTGCTCCATATCCACAAAGCGTGCGCTGCCGTAGACAACCACCGTGTGCTCGATGCCGCGCTCGATCTGGGTCAGATCTGGCTTGAGCATTTCCAGCTGCATGCGGATGCCACGGGTTTCGCGGCGGAACATGAACTCCGGATCGGCGAATGCAAGGCGGTTGGATTGAGGTTCCAGCTCTTTGCCGTTATGGGCCTGGTTGTGCAGCTCGGCCCAGGCATTGGCCAGATCGGTATCGGACAGGGGTGAAGAAATTTGCATGGACCCTCGGTTCTTAGAATGCTGAGCAGCACGGACTACAGCCATCCCTAAAGATTTCGTAGCGCTGACCGCCCATCCGTCAAGTACTTCAAGCTCAAATGCACCTGTAGTGCAGATGATGCTTGCACTATACGCTCACAAAGCTATAGCCCTGGAGAGTATTTCGCCTCTAAACGCTGAAGCAGTTTGCCGCAATAGTGGCAAATGGTCTGCCAGCTTAACGGCTGAACCCGATGCTCCAGCTGAGCATACCCATGTAGGTCATGAACAGAGAGCCGACCAGATGCACACAGGCCCAGCCCAGGGCTGCGGCCAGGCGCTGCTGCTGCAGCAGGCCGATGACCTCGGCCGAGTAGCTGGAAAACGTGGTCAGAGCACCGAGAAAGCCGGTGATGATGGCCAGTTTCCAGGCCGGGTCCAGCTGGGGCATGGCCTGAAACAGCGCGATGAAGACGCCGATCAGATAGCCGCCGATCAGATTGGCGGCAAGAGTGCCCCAGGGCATGCTGGCTCCGGCACTCAGCCACAGTCCCAGCCCCCAACGCGACAGGGCGCCTAGGCAGGCACCGATGCAGATGGCAACAATATTGAGCATGGCTGCCAATCTAGCGCAAGACCGCGGCCCTGAAAGGCTTGGGCGGCAGGATTTCAGGCTTTATGCGCCGCAGGCTTTTCATCGGCCTCGGCGGCCTCTTCCTCGTCCAGGGGTTCGTTGCGCACCAGATTGCTGAGCGTGGGCGGTACGCTCTCTCCTGCCCGGCGCGAGCGAAACAGCGCCGCGCGCATGAGGAAGATGGTGGTGATGGGCACGGTCACGGCAATGAAGATGGCAATCAGCACCGAGTGCATGACAAAGCCCTGGCCGCTGACGGAAAAATAGATCCAGGTGGCATGCATGATGAGCCAGCAGCCCATGGTGGCGATGATGGAGGGCGCGTGCACGCGCTCGAAATAGCTTTTGAGCCGCAGCAAGCCCACGGAGCCCATGAGAGCAATCAGCGAACCACCGAAGACCAGGGCCGCCACCAGAATCTGGGCCCACAGCGGCAGATCCACGCCAATGACCTCGGTACTCATTCGATCACCTCGCCGCGCAACAGGAACTTGGCCATGGCCGTGGAGCCGACGCAGCCAAACAGAGCCACCAGCAAGGCTGCCTCGAAATAGTTGGTGCTGTCATACAGAATGCCCATGACCAGCATGACCAGCATGCCGTTGAGATACATGCAGTCCAGCGCCAGCACGCGATCTTGCGCATGCGGCCCCTTGAGCAGACGCAGCACCGAGCAGCCCATGGCCGCCAGCAGCATGACCAGAGATGCCATCAGCACCCAATAAAACCAGGGATTCATTCAAAAATCTCCATCAGCAGGCTCTCGTAGCGGGACTTCACAAAGTCGGCCATCTGCTTGGCATCCTCCACCTCCAGCGCATGCAGCAGCAGCATGGAGCGGTCGCGCGAGATTTCGGCCCAGGAAGTGCCGGGCGTCAGGCAGACGATCATGGCCAGTACTGCCAGCCCGTTGGGATCGCGCAGCTCGAGCGGAATATGGACAAAGGCCGCCGGGTGCTTGCGCATGCGCGGCAGCAGCAGAAAACGCACCACATTGAAGTTGGAGACCGAGGTGTCGCAGACCACACGGAATGCCAGCTTGAGAATGCTCAGCGGATGGCTGACCCGCACCGGCAAGGGGCGCAGGCCGCGCAGCAGCACGGGAATCAGCAGGCCCAGGATCAGGCCCAGCAAGATCTGGCCGGCACTGACCGAGCGGTTGAGCAGCAGCCACAGCACCAGCAGAGCTACCGACAGCAGCGGTGCCGGGAAGATGGATTTCATGATGTTCTTCATGGGCGGCCCTCCTCTTTCTGAGCCGAGGCGGCGGTCTGGGTAGCGGCATCCTGCGCAGCTTCGCTTTCATCGCCGATACCGGGGACGGGCTCCGCCTGCATTTCCAGCGCGGCAGCACGTGCCGCCGCCTCGGGACCCGCAGCCTCCTGAGCCTTCTTCTCCTTGGGCGCAGGTACCGGAGCAAGACCCAGGACGGTACGCACATAGACATCGGGCGAATGCAGGGCATTGGCCGCTCGCTGGGTATAGCGCATCACATCATCGGCCTTGACCGTCAACACCACACAGCACAGCAGCAGTGCAACGATGGGCAGGCCTTCCGCCACCTTGAGTGATGGCGCGCTCTGCTCCGGATTGGCCCAGAAATGTCGGATGCCGGCGCGCGTGAGTGCCACCAACGCCATCAGACCGGTGATGATGAGCAGGGCCACCATGCTCCAGCCCAGCGGACCGGCCTTCACACCACTGGATGTCCCCATGCCCAGCGGATTGAGCAGGCTGGTCAGCATGGCGAATTTGCCGAGAAAGCCGGCCAGAGGCGGCAGGCCCGAGATCAGCAAGGTGCAGGCCATGAAGCTCAGACCCAGAAAAGCCGCCGCTGCCGGGAAGGCACGGCCGATCATGAGCTCTTCATCATCGTCGAGATTGAAGCCTTCGGTGGGCAACAGCTCTGCATTGAGGAATGGCGCTTCATCATCCTCATAGGGCTCGCCCGCGTCATCATCCACGCGCCAGCGGTCCACCACATCGGCGATCAGGAACAGGGCCGCAACTGCCAGCGTGGAGCCCGGCAGGTAATACAGCAGGCCGGCTGTCAGCAGATTCTGGCCAAAGCCCGTCGCGGCCAGCAGGGTACCGGACGAAAGAATGGCGGCGAAGCCCGCCAGATGGGTCAACCGTTGCGAGCCCAGCATGCCTATCGCACCAAAGGCCATGGTCAGCATGCCGCCCACGATCAGCCAGGTACTGCCAAACAGGGCCGATGCCCCGGCTTCCGAGCTGAACAGCAAGGTCCACAGGCGCAAGATGACATAGACCCCCACCTTGGTCATGAGCGCAAACAAGGCTCCCACCGGCGCAGTCGCCGCACTGTAGCCAGGCACCAGCCAGAAATTCAGCGGCCACAGCGCCGCCTTGATCAGAAAGGCCGTTCCCAGCACACCCGCTGCCGCATGCAGCAGGCCGCGGTCGGCGTCCTGCACCTGCGGAATGGCGCGGGCCAGATCGGCCATATTGAGCGTTCCGGTAATGCCGTAGAGCATAGACACGCCGATCAGGAACAGCGAAGACGCTGCCAGATTGATGGCGATATAGTGAAGGCCGGCCTGAATGCGCGTGCTGCCGGAACCATGCAGCAGCAAACCGTAAGAGGCGGCCAGCATGATCTCGAAGAACACGAACAGATTGAACAGATCGGCCGTGATGAAGGCACCGCTGAGCCCCATCAACTGCAGCTGGAACAAGGGGTGGAAATGCACCCCGGCCTTGTGCCAGCGCGCAGCGGAAAACACCAGCGCCGCCAGTGCCACCACATAGGTGACCAGCAGCATCAGAGCAGTCAGCCTGTCCAGCGCCAGCGCGATGCCAAAGGGCGCCGGCCAGTTGCCGGGCATATAGACCGACATGGTGACGGCAGAGCCCGCCTGGTTGGTCCAGCCCAGCAGCATGACCACGATCACCAGACTGATCGTGGTGGACAGGATGTTCATGCCCAGCTTCAGGCGCTGACGCTCTTCACGCAAAAACAGCATCAGCGCTGCCGTCAGCATGGGCAGCATGATGGGAGCCAGCATCAGGTGCGGCATCAAACGCTCGGTCCACCCAGTCATAGCATTTCCTGTTCGGTACGCGAGTGCACGCCATCCACATGGTCGTTTCCAGAAGCGCCGCGCGATGCCAGCAGCACGACCAGGAACAGCGCCGTCATGGCAAAGCCGATGACGATGGCTGTCAGCACCAGGGCCTGAGGCATGGGGTCTGCATAGTGCGACAAATCGGTCGGCACACCGTTTTGCAGCACCGGCACCTTGTTGATCGACAGGCCCTGGCGCCCCATGGAGAAGATGAACAGATTGACGGCATAGGACAGCAGCGCCAGCCCCATGATGACCTGGTAGCTACGCGGGCGCAGCAACAACCAGACGCCCGAGCCGGTGAGCACACCGATGGCAATGGCCAAAACGATTTCCATTACATACCTCCCCTTGCCAGTGCTGCAGCTGTGGCTGCCTGCACCTCGGCCTCGGCCTTTTTGGCCTCTTGTTCCTGCTCTTCCAGCAAGCGTGCATGGAAGCGGTGTCCGCGCACCGATTGGTGGGCTATCGCCGTCAGGATCAGCATGGTGGAGCCCACCACCAGCGCAAACACCCCGATATCGAAGAAGGTGGCGCTGGCGAGATGCACATGTCCCACCAACGGCAGCGAAAAGTCAAAGCTGTGGCTGGTCAGGAAGGGGTAGCCAACGGCCACCGAGCCCAGGCCTGTGCCCAGCGCAAAAAGCAGACCTGCGGCAATCCAGCGACGTGGATACAGCGGCAGATGCGCCTCCACCCAATGCGTGCCCGAGATGATGTATTGCATCAGCAAGGCGACCGAAAACACCAGCCCGGCCACAAACCCGCCGCCAGGCTGGTTATGGCCGCGCACAAAGATATAGGCAGCCACCAGCGTCGCAAACGGCAGCAGCAATCGCACCAGCACGGCTGGCACCATCAGGTAGCCCACGGCTGTATCGCTGGCATTGCGCGGGTTGAGCAGGTCGGTCTGCAAATCGCCAGGCACATAACGCTGCTGCTCCGGGATGTCCATGGCCTCGCGTGCCGGACGGAAGCGGCGCAGCAGCGCATAGATGACGATGGCCACAATGCCCAGCACCACGATTTCGCCAAAGGTGTCAAAGCCGCGGAAGTCCACCAGCATCACATTGACCACATTGGTGCCGCCACCGCCGCCCAGCGCGTTTTCGAGGAAAAAGGTGGAGGTGCTTTCATAGAAAGGCCGGCTCATCATGGCAAACGCCAGCCAGGCCATACCGCCACCAGCAATCAGCGACAGCACCAGATCGCGCAGGCGGCGTGCCTTCGCCCTGGCATCGGCGTTATCGGCCGTGCGCATATTCTTGTCCCGCTTGGGCAGCCAGCGCAGCCCCAGCAGGATCAGCACCGTGGTGGCGACTTCCACCACCAGTTGAGTCAGAGCCAGATCGGGAGCCGAGAACCAGAGGAAGGTCAGCACCGTGCACAGGCCCGTGCCGCCGAGCATGATCAATGCAGTCATCCGGTGGTACTTGGCTTTCCAGGCCGTGCCCAGCGCACACAGGCAGCCAATCGCCCAGAGCAGGACAAAAGCCGAAGACACGGGCAAAGTGCCGCGATTGCCCAGCTTCATGCCCCATAGCCACATTGGCAATGCTGCTGCCACCAGAGCAACGCAGACCAGCCACAGCATCTGCCACTGCAGGCGGCGCGTGGACAGATTGCGGCGCCCCGCCCGGCCCAGCCAGGTGATGCGAGCCAGCAGACTCTCAAAAATCCTGCGACCGCTGACACGGCCCAGCACGGGCGTCGTATCAAAGTGTCCGACCGTGCGCTGCCAGCGCAGCATGGTGTAGAGCAAGATACCGCCAGCCAGCGCCACCAGGCTCATGATGAGCGGCATATTCCAGCCATGCCAAATGGCCAGGCTGTACTGCGGCAAGTCACCGCCTACGACTGGAGTTGCAGCGACAGCCAGAAAACCGCCCACTGCCCAGGCCGGGAAGATGCCGACGATCAGGCAAGCCAGCACGAGCAGCTCCACCGGTACACGCATCCAGTGCGGCGGCTCGTGCGGCTCGTGAGGGAGATCGTTTGCCTGGGGCCCAAAAAAGACATCGAACGTAAAGCGCAGCGAATAGGCCACGCTGAACATGCCCGCCACGGTCGCAACCACGGGTAGCACAGTCTTGACCCAGGGTGCTGCATCCAGATAGACGGTCTCGGCAAAGAACATTTCCTTGGAGATGAAGCCGTTGAGCAAGGGCACGCCGGCCATGGCGGCACTGGCCACACAGGCCAGCGTGGCCGTGATCGGCATCATGAAGCGCAGGCCCGAGAGACGCCTGATGTCACGCGTGCCGCTTTCATGGTCCACAATGCCAGCAGCCATGAACAGCGAAGCCTTGAAGGTCGCATGGTTCATGATGTGAAACACCGCCGCCACGGCGGCCAGCTTGCTGTTCAGGCCCAGCAGCAAGGTAATAAGACCCAGGTGTGAAATCGTCGAATACGCGAGCAAACCCTTGAGATCATGCTGGAACATCGCGCAATAGCCGCCAATCAGCAGCGTCATGGCACCTGCTCCACCGACCAACCAGAACCATGCATCGGTGTCTGCCAGCACCGGCCACAGCCGTGCCAGCAGAAACACACCGGCCTTGACCATAGTGGCCGAGTGCAGATAGGCCGACACGGGCGTGGGAGCCGCCATGGCGTTTGGCAGCCAGAACTGAAATGGAAATTGAGCACTCTTCGTTAGCGCACCAAGCAAAATCAGCACCAATGCCAACAGATAGAGGTGACTATCGCGAATCTGCTGCCCTGCAGCCAGAACATTGTCGAGGTCATAGCTGCCCACGATATGACCCAGCACCAGCATGCCCACCAGCATGGCCAGCCCGCCCGTTCCCGTGACCGTCAAAGCCATGCGTGCGCCCCGGCGCGCATCCTTGCGGTGATACCAGTAGCCGATCAGCAGGAACGAAAAAAGACTGGTCAGTTCCCAGAAAAATACCAGCTGAATGATGTTTCCCGAGAGCACCACCCCCGCCATGGCCCCCATGAAGGCCAGAAAAAACGAGAAAAAGCGCGGTACAGGATCAGTGGGCGACATGTAGTAGCGCGCGTAAAGCACCACCAGCGCACCAATGCCGAAGACCAGCATGGAGAACAGCCAGGCGAACCCGTCCATGCGGATCACCAGATTCAGCCCCAGCGCCGGCAGCCAGGAAATCTCCTGCCTGAGCACCGCTCCATCGGCCATTTCCGGGAACAGCATCCCTACCTGAATTGCGCATATCAGCGCAATGACACCCGCGAGTGTTGATTCAGTATTGCGCGCATTTGCAGGCAATAAAGCAGCCAGAAGGCTGCCTGCAAAAGGTAGGAGGATGAGGTATATCAAGGGCATGGGCGGATCATTCTAGAGGTTGACGTTATTTTTTCCGCTATAAAAACCTGAGCATTTCACAGACTTTAGACCACAGTTCACCTTTAGTTGATGACAGAAAATCCATCAAAACAGCGGGTTGCATGCAGATAAAGAAGTGCTTCCACAGCCGCCCTTGCGCGCGGCACCGGTGTCATACATCTGCTGCAAACCATTTTTGCCAAACTCAATCAATCTGCCAACCCATGCATGTACGCAGCTATCGCCCCGGAGATGAAGTCGCGCTATGGCAGGTGTTTCACGATGCTGTTCATCAGCTGGCAGTGAATCACTACAGCCAGGTGCAGCTTGACGCCTGGGCGCCACAACATCCCGACTGGATGGAGTGGCGCCAGCGCATCCAGGCACTCAAGCCTTTTGTCGCTATCTGCGCCAATGACTCACCCATGGGTTATGCCGATCTGCAGGCCAATGGCTATATCGACCACTTTTTTGTAGCCCCGCAATATGCGCGCCAGGGCGTGGGCCGATTGCTGCTTGCACATATCGAACAAGCAGCACGGCAAAACGGCCTGTCTGAGCTGACCGCCGATGTCAGTCTCAATGCCCAGGCTTTCTTCGCTCATTTCGGCTTTGAGCTACAGCGCCAGCAAATCCCCGTCGTACGTGGCATTGCCCTGAGCAACGCGCGTATGCGAAAAACTCTTTGAGCCTGGCTCAGATCAAACTACCGGCAGCACCCCAACCGATGCAACAAGCATGAACTGGCTCTGGAAACCCGAAACACCCAATCCACAGAAATGGCTGATCGTCGCTTTCATGGCGGTGATGGTGGGCGCACTCGCCCCCATTTTCTGGCGCAGCTTCATACCCGATGCGCATTGGCAGCTGATCGCGCTGTATCTGGCGCTGGCACTTACGGCAGCCGCCGGCATCTGGCTGCTGCGACTCCATAGGCTGGGACTTTGGCAACCGGCAGGCCCCTGGCTCAGCTACGGCCCCATCAAGCGCTGGCTGATGGCCTTGCTATGCACCGCTTTCATGGCTTTCATGCTCTGGCTCAACCTGGCAGCAACCCTGCCCATGGCCTATACGGCGGTCCTGGGAAGCAATACCAGCATGCAGACCATTGCCGAGAAAAAACGGGGCACAGGCCGCCATGCCTGCCGCCATCAGCTCAAGCTGCCCGAAGTCGACTACCTGTTTTTCGAGTTCTGCATTGATGAAGATGGCTACGACAGCCTGCCATCTGCCCCATTGCCCGCCTCGCTGTCCATGCGCGAAAGCTACTTCGGCAGGCTTGTGGACAGCATTCGTCTGGCGGCCCCACAGCAAAAAGATGAGCACTGATCGCTGTGCCACAATAAAAAAACATCTGACTGACTACTGAAACTACCAGTAAACAAACGCTTTCAGCTCCTTTTTTATCTTTTCAAGCCGTCATGCAAATTCTTCTGCCTCCACTGATGCTGATTTCCGGAATGGGCTTTGTGCTCAGTGCAATCACACATTTGGCGGCATTTGCAGGGCAGATCGATGCACTTGAAACACACTTGCCTCAAGATGTCCTGGAGACATTCACAAGCGCCATGACCATCGGGATTTTTGCCGTCTGGATGCCTGCGGCACTGATTGCTCAGCGCATCAACAACGGCAATCGCCTGCAGTTTTCCTGGAAGAAGGTGCTCGCAGGCTGCCCCTCCTGGATGCGCAACACTGCCTATGCGGTCTTCATTTACGCTTTTGCCAACTTTTTTCTCGGCATTGCGGGCGGCATGGCGGAGCAGCAGCACGGCTTGCGCGTGTTCTCGGGCCACTGGATGATCTTCTACGGCATGGCGTTTTGCATCTTCTTCTCGAGCTGGAACCTGCCTTCCATGCTCAAGACCCGCCACTGCCCGGCCGGGCATGAAGTCGGTCATGGTGATAATTTCTGCCCGACCTGCGGCTTGCCTGCAGCCCAGGACAGCCCGAATCCCTGATAAACCATAGCCCTGGAGGCGCCGCCGGCACCCAAAGCGGCGCATACTGACGGCCGCACCATCGCCTCCACCTACCTCTTGCACCATGCCCACTCCTCACTCCCCCATCGGTATTTTTGATAGCGGTGTGGGCGGCCTCAGCGTGCTGCAGGCACTGCGCCATGAGCTGCCGCACGAGCAGTTTGTCTATCTGGCCGACAGTGGCAATGCACCCTATGGCGATGCACGCGGCGATGCGTTTGTGCAGGAGCGCAGCCTGGCCATTGCGAAATACCTGCTGGAGCAGCACGACATCAAGATTCTCGTGATTGCCTGCAATACCGCCACCGCTGCGGCCGTGGAACTGTTGCGCGAACGCCTGCCGCAACTGCCCGTCATTGGCGTGGAACCGGCGATCAAACCTGCCTCTTTTTCCAGCCAGACCCATCATGTGGGCGTGATGGCTACCCGGGGCACCATCTCCAGCCAGCGTGTGGCACGCCTGGTGTCGGAGCATGGCCAACGCGCCGAGTTTCACCTCCAAGCCTGCGACGGCCTGGCCAGGGCGATCGAGCAAAGCACGGAGCAGGCATTGCCCGAGGATGCAAGCGCCACGGAGATCAGAGCGCTGTGCGCAAAGTACACAAGCGCTTTGGGGAGTTTCGGCCTTAAGACAGGACAGATGGATACGCTGGTGCTGGGCTGTACCCACTATGTGTTCGTCAAGGACGATTTGCGTGCCCTGCTGGGGCCCGATATCCAGTTCCTGGACACGGGGGCCCCCGTGGCACGCCAGACCCGGCGCATGCTGGAGCAGCGCAATCTGCTGGGAGCCGAGACCGATGGATCGCTGCAGCTGGCCCAGGCCGATCAGATTCAGCTCATGACGACCGGCCGCCTGACGGCCATGCAAGCCGCGGCCCAGCGCTGGCTGGATCTGCCCGCAGGCTGCAGCCTGGCCGTCAACGTGTGCTCGCCAAGCGCCTTGGCCACACCCGCCTGATCTGCGCCATCAGCTCCAGAGCAGCTCGCCACCCTGGTCCAGATAGCTGAGGTAAAAGCGCACATCGAACTCCAACTGATGGTAATCAGGCTCCATATGCGTGCATAACTGATAGAAAGCCTTATCGTGATCCATGATGCGGATATGCGCGAGCTCATGCACGCAAATCATGCGCAAAAACGCATCTGGCGCCTGCTTGAACATGGCCGCCACATGAATCTCGTGCCGGGCATTGAGCCTGCCGCCATGCGCAATCGCACGCCGCGTATGCAGACCCAGGGCATTGCGCACCACATGAATCTTGCTGTCGTAGGCCACCTTGTTCAACTGCCCTGCATTGCGCAGATATTGCGCCTTGAGCGCATCGACATAGTCATAGAGCGCCCTGTCCGTGCGAACCGCGTGGGCCTGCGGATATTTGCGCAGCAGCCAGTCACCGGCCCTGCCCGCGAGCAGCCAGTCGCGCACCTGATTCTGCAGCGATGGCGCGTAGCCCGAGAGATAGGGCAATGCCAGAGGCATGGATGCATTCACCCCTTCTTCGCCCATGCTGGCGCGCGCAGCCCTGTCCTTGCGCAGCTGCTGGGTAACGGCTCCTGAATACTTGGGTGTAGGAATGGGCTTCATGACAAAAGACAAGCCCTCCGCCACAGTCTCGGGACTGCAGCACAGAGGGCTTTGACAGCGGATGATCGAAGGAATCAATGCAGATGGCGCGGGCGGCGATTGCCGCCATGACCGGAGGCCGAGCCCCCCGATCCACCACGCGGCGGCTTGCCCAGCTCCAGCGAGCTGACCAGGGCTTCGAAGCGCTGCGAGAACAGCTTGTCGATCTCCTGCACCACTCCGCCGAGCTCTGCGCCGTCAAAGTGACGCTCCATCATGTTGATGACATCCTGCACCAGCAGATCGCGCTGCACCTGCATGATGGCCGCAGGATTGGGGCCAACAAACAGCATCAGGAAGTCATCGCGGCTTTGCGCCTCGGCAGGAGCCTCTTCCTCGTCGAACTCGGTGTCGTAGAAGGTCACTTCGATGGGCGAGCCCTGCTCGGCCAGCTCGTTGAGCCCCATGCACATATCGTCCAGGGACTGACGAAAATCATCGTCACCACGCACGGTCCAGCACATCTGCAGCAGGTGCTCCTTGGCGTCGAACTGAATGCCGGGCTCTTCTTCATAGAGACTTCCCTCGCCGTCGGTCAATGAGCGCGCGCCAGCATAGGCCCACAAGGGACGCAATGCATCTTGCAGCTGCTCATACGTAACATCAGCACGGAGCAGAACCTGTCCGTGGACATGAATTTCAAAAGCAGCGTTGTAACTAGACATCTTTTTTCTCTGGGAGTGCAGGCCTCGTCAGCATGACAGAACTGCAAGCCATATTGCATCGAAGCCAGGACTTTTCCAAGCGCCTTGGCCAAGCCTGACGCCCACAGCCCTACGGCATCGCAGTGGCTGAATTTTCCCACCTTCAGCAAGACTGCGGGCAGCAACGGCTACTCAAGTCACAAATAAAAAAAGCCCGCTACACAAGATATAGCAGGCTTTTCAATTCTGGTGCCCCGAACCGGAATCGAACCGGTACGCTTCGTTAAAAGCGGCAGATTTTAAGTCTGCAGTGTCTACCAATTTCACCATCGGGGCCCACTTCACAACCGGCGCAGGGCGCCAGCGAGAAGTATTGCATCAGCCATGCGACCAAAGCAATAAAAAAGGGAAGCTTTTGCTTCCCTTTTCAAAATCTGGAGCGGGAAAACGGGTTCGAACCGTCGACCTATACCTTGGCAAGGTATCGCTCTACCAACTGAGCTATTCCCGCATTTCTGCAAAGCCGTTCGCCTTACAGAGCAGACTTGAATTATAGCCACGATTTTGAGCCGGTTTTCGAAAACCGCGTGGCTTTTTCAGATAGTCCTGTTCAGGCCGGCTGTGAAGCAGGCGCGAGCCGGCTCTTGACGATCTGCAGCAGATCGCGCTTTTGCACCTTGTTGGAGGCATTGACGGGCAGGCCATCGAGCTGCAAAACAAAGCGCGGAACCTTGTAGTTGGCCATATTGGCGCGGCACCAGGCGATGAAGGCCTCCTGGTCCAGTGCCACGCCGTTGCATGTCACCACACAGGCACAGCCTACCTCGCCCATGCGCTCGTCGGCCACCCCGACCACGGCAACCTGCGCCACATCGGGGTGGTTGGACAGCATGCGCTCGATTTCTGCGGGGTAGCAGTTGAAGCCGCCCACGATGAACATATCCTTGAGGCGGTCGGTAATACGCAGGTAGCCGCGCTCGTCAAGCACTCCCACATCGCCTGTATGCAACCAGCCATCGGCATCAATGGTTTCTGCCGTGGCCTTTTCATCCTCGAAGTAGCCCTGCATGATGTGATAGCCGCGCAGCAGCACCTCCCCCGCTTCACCTGGGGCAACAGGCTGTCCTTGCTCGTCCACACAGCGCACCTCGGTCCCGGGCAGGGCCTTGCCACAGGTATTGGCCACGGTTTCCACATTGTCGGAGGGCTCGCAGAGCGTGGCACAACCGCCGCACTCCGTTAGGCCGTAGGCCGTGGTGACATTCATGATGCCCAGCTCCTCGCGCATGCGCTTGATGAGAATGGGAGGTACTGTGGAAGCACCGGTCACGGAGGACTTCAGCGAACTCAGATCGAAATTCTTGAGCCCCGGATGCGCCAGCATGGACAGAAACAGAGTGGGCGGCCCGGGCAGGAAGCTGATACGGTCGCTCTCGATGCGATGCAAGATGGCTTGCGCATCAAATACCTGCTCGGGATAGACGGTGGAGCCCTGCAGCAAGGCCGCCACCCAGCCGGCCTTGTAGCCAAAGGTGTGAAAGAACGGATTGACGATCAGGTATCGGCTGCCTTCGGTCAAACCCACCACATCCGACCAGGCCTTGAAAGCCAGGATCGTCGGGCGGTGCGCGCACATCACTCCCTTGGGGCGTCCCGTGGTGCCGGAAGTGAACATCAGATCGGCCGTATCGTCGGGTTTGATCCGGGCTTCACGCTGCTGCTGGGCTTCGGCAGTCGTGCCATCGGCCCTGGCCATGAACTGCGCCCAGTTCATATCTGCGCTGGGTAGCACCTTGTCACCGAGTACCACCACCTGCTGCAGTGTGACAGGACGCAGGCCGTTCAGCAGATCCGGATAGTAGTTGTTCAGGAAGTCGCCCACGCACACCAGCACCCTGGCACGGCTGCGTTCGAGAATATCGGCAGCCTCGGCGCCCTTCATGCGGGTGTTCAAGGGCACCAGCACGCCGCCCGCAGCATGCACACCGCAGGCGGCAACGATCCACTCGCTGAGATTCGGTGCCCACAGAGCCACACGGTCGCCGGCCTGCACGCCCAGACTCATCAAGGCACGAGCGGCCAGGCGGCTTAGCTGCTGCAGCTGGGCATAGCTGATGGATTTGCCGTTTTCGACAATCGCCGCGCGGTCGGAAAAGCGGCTGACCACGTCAGCCAGCATACCGGGCAAGGTCAGCGAAGACTCGGGCATCGCGTTCTGGTTGGTATTCGACATAAGTTACTCCGGAAATTTGACGCGCAGCTTTTCGCTGGTGGGCACGGATTGACAGGCCAGCGTCCACTTCTTGGACAGATCCTTGGCATCCAGCACTTCGTTGTGTCGCAGATGTACGCTGCCGTCCTGCACCTGGCACATGCAGGATGCGCACATGCCGGCCTGGCAGGAGTAGGGCACATTGATGCCGGCGCGCAGTCCGGCCTCCAGAATGGTCTCCGTGCCACTGCAGTTGAATTCGTATTCCTCGCCGTCCAGACGCAACTGCACCAGGGCCTGGTCGACAGCAGCCTCCACGGGAGCAGTTGCCTCCTGCATCAGTTGCAGAGTCTCCTCGTCAGGCAGAGAGACAAAGCGCTCCACATGTACCTGCTCGGCAGGCATGCCGGCCTCGATCATCGCGGCCTGTGCGGCATCCATGAAAGGGCCCGGCCCGCAGATAAAGGCCTGGCCAGCATCGGCCACCCAGGGCGTGGCCCAGGCTGCGAGCTGCTTCTGCGAAGGTGCGCCTTGCACAGAGTCCAGCCAGTGAATGACCTGCAGGCGATCTGGATACTCGGCCGCCAGCTGCTGCAGGTCCTTCTTGAAGATCACCGAGCGCTCATCACGGTTGGCATAGAACAGCACCACATTGCCCTGATGCTGCTTGAGTACGGTGCGCAAGATGGAGAACACCGGTGTGATTCCGCTGCCACCGGCCAGCAGCAAAAAGTTCTGAGACAGATTCCGGGGCGAGAACAGGCCCGAGGGAGGCATCAGCTCGATGGAATCACCCACCTGAACCCTGTCGCAAACCCAGTTGGAGCCTCGTCCCTTGTCGACGCGCTTGACAGTCACCCGCAAGGCATCGTCGAGCATCGGGGCACTGGACATGGAGTAGCAGCGAGGTACATAACGGCCCTCGATAGGCAGTCGCAGGGTCAGAAACTGGCCGGGACGATAGCTGAATTGCTCAGCCAGAGCCTCTGGCACCTCGAACACAATTGACTTGGTATCGTGCGTCTCGTCAATCACCGCGCGCACGCGCAGCGGGTGATACCGCGATGCGGTTGTTGTGGCTTCACTGCTCATTTCTTCTTACCCCTTACTCACTCACTCTTTTGTGCAACCTTGCACTGGCGCCCCGGCACAAGATCGTCCCCAATCCACGGGGTCAGGAACTGACGCTCTCCACAGCGCTTGCCTGCGGACACACTGCCTGGGCAGCAGGGGACTCGTCCCCTTCCAGTGCAGCCGCCTTGCCCGCTCGGCGGCCCGAGAACACGCAGTCGGCCAGGGACAAGCCGCTCACATAACGCGAGGAGGCCACACCAATGGCGGTGCGCCCCGCGGCATACAGCCCGGGAATGTCATAGCCGGCACCGTCAATCACTGCACCGTTGTCCTCGTTGACCTTGAGGCCCCCCAGGCTCAGGACGGCCAGCGGGAACATCTTCTGGCTGATGGAGATATCGATGGCAAACAGCGAGCCGCCCTTGAACTCATGACGCATGTCCTGGGACTTGCCCAACGGGTCTTCGGTCTCACCGCGTGCAGCGGCATTGGCGCGATCGAACTGGAGCTGCAGCACTGTTGCATCCATGCGAAGCTTTTTGGCCAGGTCGGCGACAGATTTGCCCTTGATCGCGACCTTGTACATCAGCGCCAGCGCGGGCATGGACTGGAAGGCCCACAAACCGCCAAACAGGCACTGCCACGCAGCCTGCCTGCGCAGCTTGCTATCAATGATGAGCCAAGCCTGTCCCCCCTGCTTTTCCATCATCTCGTAGCCGAGCTTGGCACCGTAGACCTGTTCATTGCAGAAGCGCTCGCCTTTGGTGTTGACCACCAGACCCTTGGGCCAGACCGAGGGTGGGGTGATGAAGCGCCAGGCCGAAATATTGTTCAGGTCCTGAGCGATCCCTCCCACAGATTGCCCGAGGCGCAGACCAGAGCCATCGCAGCCCGCAGCACCGGTCAGCCAGCCGGGCTTGTAAGCCGGCGCATGCCGTTCCAGCAACTCCGAATTGAAGATATAGCCGCCAGTGGACAGCACCACACCTTTGCGAGCACGGATGTAGCGCTTCTCGCCGATCTCGCTTTCGATCTGCGCAGCTTCACGACGACCCGCCTGGGCACGTGGTGCCTGATACAAACGCCACTTGGCCACCAACTCATCGAGTTTCTTGTGGCGTTCGGTACGTGGATCGCCTTCGGGCAACACCATCACCTCCACGCCCAATACACGGCCACTGTTCTTCTCGCGCACCAGGCGCTGGACGCGGGCCTGCGTCAATGTGCGGGCTCCGTGCGCCAATGTGGATTTTTGCAGCGCGGCAAAGAACGTCGCACCCGACTGCCCCTTGGCCACCACGCGATGACCGCGCGGTGCAGGCTTCTTGACCAGTTGCGGGTTGCCGTAGGCGGGCACCACTTCGTTGCCCGAGTAGTACAGATACATGCCATCGGTCGGATAGGAGGTCTTGTACGCAGGCATGGTCGACGCAAAGGTAGCGCCCTGCTTTTCCAGCCAATTCAGGTTGGCCACGCTGTCGCGGCTGAAGCGAGCCAGTGTCTCGTCACTGACCACACCATTGACCTCATGCTTGAGGTAGGCAGTCATGGCTTCGGGTGAGTCCTCGAAGCCCGCCTCCTTCTGGTACCTGGTACCGCCACCGGCATAGACCACACCACCCGACAGCACACTGGCACCACCGCCACTGAAGCGGTCTATCACCAGAACTTCGGCCCCCTGCTCGCGCGCCTCAATCGCTGCACTGGCACCTGCGCCTCCCCAGCCGACCACCACCACATCGCTTGCATCGGACCACTGAACCTCATCGGCCGACCCCACATCCAAGACTGCCCCCACAGGATTGATGGTGCTGACATGCTTTTTGAAATTGGACATCTCTGCGCCTCCAGATCAAACCGTCTTGCCCAGCAGATGCGGGTTCTCGAGGGGCAGGGGCTTACCCACCATGTCGGCCACGGCGCGAAAGGCAAAAGTCATGGCAGGCCCCAAGGTGGAACCGGCGCCTGCGTAGGCCGGCCCCATGACGGAGGCGGAGTTGTTGCCCACGCAGTACAGCCCCTCGATGATCCTGCCTTGCGTGTCGAGCACACGCCCCTCTCTATCGGTAAGCAGCCCTCCCTTGGTGCCGATCTCGCCGGGCCACAGGCGCATGGCGTAGAAAGGACCTTTCTCGATGGGGCCGAGGTTGGGATTCTTGAGACGCGGATCGCCGTAGTAGCGGTCAAACACATTGCCGCCCCGGTCAAAGTCCAGATCCTTTCCGGTTCTGGCGTATTCGGTCATGCGGCGCGCACTGTCCTGCAGGCCAGCAGCGTCCACGCCGATCTGGCGCGCCAGATCTTCCAGCGTCTCGCCCTTCCAGTAGACATTGTTCAGCCAGCTCTTGCGTACCTTGCTGTCCGGCACGGCCGAGCCAGGCATCAGCGGCCCCATGGGGTTTTGCGCGCGGAAGCTGGCGTCGAACACAATCCATGCAGGCACGCCGCCATTGCCCTTGGCATGTTCGGCCAGCATGGCCTGCTGAAATTCCGGATAAGGGCCGGACTCGTTGAGAAAGCGCTGCCCTATGCTGTTGACAACCATGCACCCCGGCAGCGAGCGCTCCACGAAAATGCCGCGAAAGGCCGGCTCCTTGGGAACATCCATGGTGGGCACGCCCCAGGACCAGTCCATCAGCGCCAGCTGCGCGCCCACGGCCTGACCAGCCCGGTGAGCATCACCGGTATTGCCTCCCACTGGGGTGGCCGTCCACTCTGCCTTGGTGGGCTTGTTCAGATACTGGTCACGCATCTCCTGGTTGCGCTCAAAACCACCAGCACCCAACAACACGCCACGTCTGGCGTTGATCTGCTGGCGCTGACCATTCCTTTCAACGATGACACCCGTCACACGGCCCGATGCATCCTTCACCAGCTCCTTGAGCGGAGAGTTGCGCCACATCTCGACACCGACCTTGTTGGCAGCAGTCAGCAGGCCTGCCACCAGCGCCTGGCCGCCCGTCATGCGACGATCGCGCTTGGTCTTGTTGCGCCAGGGGTAGTCCAGAAAATACTTGAGCATGATGCCCAGGATGGTGAAGCGCGACTTGAGCTCGCGCGAGAGCATGGAATGCGCCTCGAAGGCACTGATGCTCATGCGGCCGAACAACTGATTGCCGGGAGGGCCCGGGCGCATGGTTTCCAGCGCCGTCAGGCCCAGCCTGGCGGCATTGAAGTCAACCGGATCCATGGTGCGACCGCCGGGCCTGGAGCCTTCGATATGGGGGTAGTAATCCGCATACTTGGCCATGGCGCGATAAGGAATCCCGATCTGGCGCAGATACTCGGCCATCTTGCTGGCGGTTTCCACATAGGCCAGCACGCGGTCGTCCGTCGCCATGCCGCGCACACAGCGCTTCATATAGCCAAATGCGGTTTCCAGATCGTCCTTGATGCCAGCGGTCTTCTGATCGTAATTGAGCGGGATCCAGATGCCGCCCCCCGACAGGGCCGAAGTGCCGCCGAACAGCTCTGTCTTCTCCACCACCAGAGTCTTGAGGCCCTGCTCCTGCGCGCGAATGGCGCCCAACATGGCACCTGCCCCCGACCCCACGACGATCAGGTCATATTCTTGTTCTGCCATACCTTGTCTCCGTCAATCTTTTGTTTTATGGATGGACTCTCGCAAATAGACGCTGGCGGCAGCCTCCGTTGTGAGAGCGCTGCCGCAGCTTGGCCCGAATTCAATCAGACAAAGGGCTCCTGGTTGGGAATGCCCAGCACATGCGAGCCATAGGCGCGCACATAGGCATCCGTATTGTTCGCAATGTGGGTACGTCCCTGATGGATGTCGCGGAAGATGCGCTCGATGGGGTTGTTCTTGAAAGTACCGCTGGCTGCGCAGGCACGCATCAGCTCATTGGCATGAAAGCCCGTCAGCTTGGGAACGTATGACGCCTGAGCACGCTGCAGCAGACGCTCCTCCAGCGTCAGCTGAATACCAGTCTTGGCCGCATCCACAATGCGTGCGTAATTGCGGAAGAGAACCATCTTGAGCTGGTCCAGCGCAATCGTGGCTTCGGTCACGGCCGTCTGGGCGTTCACGTCCTCGGCCATCCTGTTGCCATGCTTTCCAACGTGCGCCGTCGCGCGCTCGGTGAACGACGCGATGGCGCTTTCCAGCGCGCCCAGGCAGGCGGTGGACACCGCACGCTGGAACACATGGGTAAAGGGGATGCGGAACAGCCAGCTGGTGTTTTCCATGCGGCCGGGGCAGCCCACATCGCTGTGGTCGTTGGTGTACTGGATGCGATGTGCCGGGACAAACGCGTTTTCCACCACGATGTCATGACTGCCTGTACCGCGCAGGCCCAGCACATCCCAGTTGTCCTCAATGCGGTAGTCCGCCTTGGGCACCAGAAAAGTCACATGCTCCAGGCCAGGCGTGCCATCACGCTTGGGCAGCAGACCGCCGAGAAACAGCCAGTCGCAATGCTTGGAGCCGGTGGAAAAGCTCCAGCGACCGTTGAACCTGAATCCGCCTTCCACGGGCTCGGCCTTGCCAGTAGGCATATAGGTCGAGGCGATGCGCACGCCGTTATCCTTGCCCCACACATCTTGCTGAGCCTGGTCGGGGAAAAGCGCCAGCTGCCAGGGGTGAACGCCGACCACCCCGTAAATCCAAGCCGTGGACATGCAGCCCTTGGCCAGCTCCATCTGCACGCTGTAGAACACACGGGGATCCATTTCATAGCCACCCCAGCGCTTTGGCTGCAGCACACGGAACAGCCCCGCCTCAGCCATCTCCTGAACGGTTTCGTCGCTGATCTTTCCTTCGCGATCCGCCTGCTGCGCGCGCGCCGCCAGCTTGGGCGCCAGAGCCTTGGCACGCTCGATCACTGCCAGCGCATCAGGGGTGAGGTAGTTATCTGTCATTGTGTTCATTCAGGTCTCCAGTTGCCGCTCCACCGGACGGCTTGTGGTGTGGTGGGCAAGGCCTTTTCGCCTATGACAGAAATGCTCTCACCATGCAATTTTCCGTTCATCGTCCGATCAGACTAACGATGAAGCAGGCGTTTGCGGACGTCTCCAAAGCCTGATCCCGCACAGCAAAAGCACGGAGCCTAGGACAAACACCAAGCCCTGTTTTGCGCTGCTAGTCCATGTGAAGGATTCATAAAAGCCCTGTTCGCAGCACTCTTGCACCAAGGAGACATTCACCCCATGCAAAGCACTGCAGCAACCTTCGACCCCAAAGACTTTCGCCGCGCCCTGGGCATGTTTGGTACCGGGGTCACCATCGTCACCACCCGTGCAGAGAATGGCGAGCCTGTAGGAATCACCGCCAACAGCTTCAACTCGGTTTCGCTGGAGCCCCCCATGGTTTTGTGGAGCCTGGCCAAGAACGCCCGCAGCCTGCCTGTGTTCCAGAACGCCGACACCTGGAATGTGCACATCCTCTCCAACGAGCAAGAAGCCCTGTCGAACCGCTTTGCCCGTGCTGGCGAAGACAAGTTCTCCGGCCTGCCGCTGGACTCCGAGGCAGCCCATGCCCCGCTGCTGCAGGACTGCAGCGCGCGCTTCAGGTGCAAGACGGCATTTCAGTACGACGGCGGCGACCACATCATCTTTGTGGGCGAGGTGACCGACTACGACGCCAACCCACACCCTCCCCTGCTCTACGTGACCGGCGGTTACGCCCTGGCTTCACGCAAGGCCAACGCCGTGGCCAGCGAACCTGCCGCAGACACCAATACCGCCTACTCGGAAAACCTGATCGGATATTTGATGGGCCGCGCGCACTTTCAATTCCTGAGCGGCTTGCGCAAGCCCATGGCTGCTTACGGCATGACCGATGCCGATTTTTACGTGCTCTCGCTGCTGAGCATCCAGCAGCCCCAGTCGCCTGCCGAAATTGCATCTCACATGGCCTACACCGGCACCGACATCGGAGCCGTGGCCCTGCAGTCGCTGATCAGCAAAGGCTGGGTGGAGGAAAGCCGCGAGCGCGCCGAGTCGCTGCAGCTCACGCCCCTGGGCAACGAAGCCATCTTGCGTGTGCTGGCGGCAGCCAAAGCCGTGGAGACCGATTTGATAGCAAGCCTTGGCGAGATGGAGGCAGCCACGCTGCGCAATCTGCTCAAAAAGGCGATTGCCGCCACCGATCCCGGCCTGCCCAAGCTCTGGCAAGCCAGGGCTTGATAAGCCTCGTCATCCCAGATTTCTCACCCGAAGGCAGGAGACAGCCTTCGCCTATCCACTCCAAGCATAAAGAACAGAGATGAGCCAATTTTCCATCCCAGAAGGCAAGTATGTGGACATCGGCAATGTGGCCGGTCATCCTCAGCGCGTTCACTACCATGAGCAAGGCTCTGGCGACCCCGTGATCTTTTTGCACGGCGCTGGCACCGGTGCCAGCGGCTACAGCAACTTCAAGGGCAACTACCCCGAGTTTGCTGCGGCCGGCTTTCGCTCCATCGTTCCCGACCTGCTCGGTTACGGCCTCTCGTCCAAGACCGAGGAGCCCAGGCAGTACGACATGGATTTCTTCATCGCCGGCGTCAAGGGACTGGTGGAGCAGCTGGGCCTGAAAAACATCACCCTGCTGGGAAATTCGCTGGGCGGTGCCGTGGCGCTGGGCTATGCGCTCAAGTACCCCGAGGACGTCAAGAGCCTGATCCTCATGGCACCTGGTGGCGTGGAAGAGTTTGAAGCCTATATGGCCATGCCCGGCATTGCCAATATGTTCAATGTCTACAAGTCGGGCAAGACCGGCCCCGAAGCCATGCGCGCCGTCATGAGCATGCAGGTGGTGGACCAGTCGCTGCTGACGGAAGAAATCATCAATGAACGCGCCCCGATTGCGCTGACCCAGACCGAGGCCTCGCGCCAACGCCTGTACATCCCCAATATGACCGAGCAGCTGCCTGATCTGAAGTGCAATGTGCTGGGGTTCTGGGGCATGCAGGATGCCTTCAATCCCGTGGGTGGTGCCGACAAGCTGGCCAAGGGCATCAAGAACTGCCGCGTGGTGCTGGTCAACCAGTGCGGCCACTGGGTGCAGGTCGAGCATCGCGAGATGTTCAACCGCACCTGCATAGACTTCATGAAAAACGGTTGAAGCCATGAGTGACAAGCAATTCATCGAACAGCAAGGCCAGCGCCTGTATGACGCGCTGCGCACCGCCAGGACGCTGGCTCCGCTAACCGAAAGCCACCCCGAAATGACGGTGGAAGACGCCTATCACATCTCCCTGCACATGCTGCGCCTGCGCGAAGCATCGGGCGAACGTGTGATCGGCAAGAAGATAGGCGTGACCTCCAAGCCCGTGCAGGACATGCTGAATGTGCACCAGCCCGACTTCGGCTTTCTCACAGACAGCATGCAGTTTGAAGACGGCGCAGCCGTCTCGCTCAAAGCATCCGGCCTGATCCAGCCCCGCGCCGAAGGCGAAATTGCCTTCATGCTCAAGAAGGATCTGCAAGGCCCGGGAGTGACCAAGGAAGACGTGCTGGCCGCCACCGAGTGGGTCGCCCCCTGCTTCGAGATCGTCGATTCGCGCATCAAGGACTGGAAGATCAAGATCCAGGACACCGTGGCCGACAACGCCTCCTGCGGCGTCTTCGTGATCGGCAAGCAGCACACAGATCCGGCTTCGCTGGATCTGGCCGCTGCCGCCATGGAAATGCGACGAAACGGCCAGCCCGCAGGCTCTGGCCTGGGCAGTGCCGTGCAGGGCCACCCTGCTGAAGCCGTAGCCTGGCTGGCCAACACATTGGGCGCTTTTGGCATTCCTTTCAAAGCCGGTGAAGTGATTCTCTCTGGCTCTCTCGCCCCCCTGGTGCCCGCCGCCGCCGGCGACCATTTCGACATGGTCATCGAAGGCATGGGTACTTGTTCCATTCAATTCACCGAGTAAGAAACCATGACGCAAAAAAAGATCAAGTGCGCACTGATCGGCCCCGGCAATATCGGTACCGATCTGCTCATGAAACTGCAGCGTTCCCCCATACTGGAGCCTGTGTGGATGGTCGGCATCGACCCTGAGTCCGATGGTCTCAAGCGTGCCCGCGAGATGGGCATCAAGACCACGGCCGACGGTGTGGATGGCCTGCTGCCCTTTGTCAAGGAAGACGGCATCCAGATCGCCTTTGACGCTACCAGCGCCTATGTCCACGCCGAAAACAGCCGCAAGCTCAACGAGCTGGGCGTGCTGATGATCGACCTGACGCCTGCAGCGATCGGCCCCTACTGCGTGCCCAGCGTGAATCTGGCCGAGAAGGTTGCGGAAAAGGCCATGAACGTGAACATGGTCACCTGCGGCGGCCAGGCCACCATCCCCATGGTGGCTGCGGTTTCGCGCGTGCAGGCCGTGAGCTACGGAGAGATCGTGGCCACGGTATCGAGCCGCTCGGTCGGCCCCGGCACGCGCAAGAACATTGACGAGTTCACGCGCACCACATCTGGCGCGGTCGAGAAAATTGGCGGCGCCCAAAAAGGCAAGGCCATCATCGTCATCAACCCCGCCGAGCCGCCGCTGATCATGCGCGACACCATCCACTGCCTGACGGTGGATACGCCCAAGCCTGCCGAGATCGAAGCCTCGGTGCACGCCATGATCAAGGAAGTGCAGAAATACGTGCCCGGCTACAAGCTGGTCAACGGCCCCGTGATCGACGGCAACCGCGTCTCCATCTATATGGAAGTCGAAGGCCTGGGCGACTACCTGCCCAAGTACGCGGGCAATCTGGACATCATGACCGCCGCTGCGGCGCGCACGGCCGAGATGTTTGCCGAAGAAATCCTCGCCGGCCGTTTCGAGTTGGCCGAAGCCGCTGTTGCCGTCTGATCCAGGAGAAGAACATGTCCCTCAAAGGTAAGAAGATCACCGTTCACGACATGACGCTGCGTGACGGCATGCACCCCAAGCGCCACCAGATGACCCTGGAACAGATGAAGTCCGTGGCCACTGGACTGGATGCCGCTGGCGTGCCCCTGATTGAAGTGACCCATGGCGACGGCCTGGGCGGCAGCTCGGTCAACTACGGCTTTCCTGCTCATACGGACGAGGAGTACCTGTCCGCCGTCATTCCGCTGATGAAGCAGGCCAAGGTCTCGGCCCTCTTGCTGCCCGGCATCGGCACTGTCGATCACCTGAAGATGGCCCACGAACTGGGCGTCTCCACCATCCGTGTGGCCACGCATTGCACCGAGGCCGATGTCTCCGAGCAGCACATCGCCATGGCCCGCAAGATGGGCATGGATACCGTGGGCTTTCTCATGATGGCGCATATGAACAGTGCCGAAGGTCTGGTCAAGCAAGCCAGGCTGATGGAAGGCTACGGCGCCAACTGTATCTACATCACGGACTCGGCCGGCTATATGCTGCCGGACGACGTGAAGGAACGCCTGTCCGCCGTGCGCCAGGCTCTGAAGCCCGAGACCGAACTGGGTTTCCATGGCCACCACAACCTGGCCATGGGCATCGCCAACTCTCTGGCTGCAGTGGAGGTCGGTGCCAACCGCATCGACGCTGCGGCTGCCGGCCTGGGCGCCGGTGCGGGCAACACGCCCATGGAAGTGCTGGTAGCCGTGTGCGCGCGCATGGGGATTGAAACCGGCGTGGACGTGTTCAAGATCCAGGACGTGGCCGAAGACCTGGTCGTGCCGTTGATGGACTTTCCCATCCGCATCGACCGCGACGCGCTGACCCTGGGCTACGCAGGCGTCTATGGCAGCTTCCTGCTGTTTGCCAAGCGTGCCGAAGCCAAGTACGGCATCCCCGCGCGCGAGCTGCTGCTGGAACTGGGCCGCCGCGGCATGGTGGGCGGCCAGGAAGACATGATCGAAGACACGGCACTGACCATGGTGCGCGAGCGCCAGAGGCAGGCTGTGGCGGCCTGATACGTCTGACTTCAGGCTCTCTTTGCCACTTTGATCGGGTTCAGCGGCTGCTTGGGGCGGCCGTTGAACCCTTTTTTTGCGGCATCGGCCTGAGCATCAGGCCTCCATCCATCCAGGCCAGCCTGCCCGGGCTACATGGCACATCTTTTCTAGAAGCGATAGCGCGCCACCACCTGGGCCGAGCGCGGTGCGCCCGGCAGGTTGAGGTTGGGCGAGCTGCCATGACCGGCCACGATGTAGCGACGATTCAGCAGATTGTTGAGCTTGAGCTGCACATCCCAGGAGCCCATGCGGTAGTAGGCCATGGCATCCACTGTGGTGTAGCCTGGCAAGGTCACGGTATTGCCGGGATTGGCGAACCGGGCGCCGACATAGTTCAGCCCCCCACCCAGGCCGAAGCCGTGGCCCAGTGCCTTGGTCACCCATAAGTTGGCGCTTTGCCTGGGCGTCAGCGTGGGGCGCTTGCCCTGGACCGGCTGGCCGGAATCGACGGCAGGCGATGTGGTCATCTCGCCATCGAGGAATGCATAGCCGGCCCAGACCTGCCAGGTCGGTGCAATCTCTCCGGCAAACGTCAGCTCCAGCCCGTTGGTGCGCTGCACGCCCAGAGGCACAACGGTGTTGCTTGTGGGGTCGACGCTCTTGATATTGGTGCGCTCGAGCTTGAATAGCGAGGCCGTGACCGAAGCCTTGCCGTCCGGCAGATCCCATTTGACTCCGACTTCCTGGCTGGTCGTTTTCTCCGGCGCCAGCTGTGCATTGTTGGCAGCCAGCGCAAAGGTTTCACCAGAAGGCTGGAAGGACTTGCTCCAAGAAGCATAGTAGGACCACGCCGACGAGGGCTGATAGACCAGCCCGACGCGCGGACTCCAGGCAGTGTCCGTACGGCTCAGATCCGGCTTGCCGGGCTGACGCTCATGCGTTTCCTGCTGGAAGCGGTCATAGCGCACACCAGCCAGTGCCTTCCACTGAGGACTGATGGTGACCAGATCCTGCAGGTAGGCGCTGGCCACCTTGAAGACGCTGTGATTGTCCGCCGCAGGCTTGCCGTCGATGCGCAGCGGCAAAGTCGGCAGCACCGGATTGAACAGCGAGACCGTTGCCACATTGGCTCGGCTGTATGACAGCAGATCCTTGCTCTGTCGGCCGAATTCAAAGCCGTACAGCAGCTGATGCTTCATCCCGGCGAACTCGAGCTTCTGGCTCAGCTCGGTCTGGTTGAAAAATCCGCTCTCGTCACGCTGCACATTGCCGCGTGTCAGCGATGCCGTCATCGCCTTCTCGTTGACCGAGCCCACGAGAGTGTTGTTTCTATCCAGCGAATAATCGTAGTAGCGCAAGGCATTGCGCAAGGACAGGCTGTCGCTGATCCGGTGATTCAGCGTGGCCCCCAGCGATGCCACTTCGGCACGGCTTACATCCACATCCCTGGCATTGGCCGCGCCGTAATAGGTACCGGGTGACACATTGACTGGCCGGCCCTGGTACGCGGGGATGCCGAAGTCCGTGAGGCGGCTGTCCTTCAGATAGTCGGCCTGCAGCAGCACGCTGGTGTCCGAGCTGGGCTTGATCAGCACCGATGCCGCAAGCGCCTTGCGATCGAGAAATTGCTGGTCGCGGTAGCTGTCGGCGCGCTCAACGGCGCCGGTCAGGCGATAAGAGACCGCACTGTCCTGCGGCGCGCGCGCCAGGTCGAACTCGCCACGGCGCTGGTTCCAGCGCCCCAGAGTCAAGCCCACTTCACTGAGATTGACGCCGGGCTTCTTGGTGATGCGATTGATCAGGCCGCCCGACGAGCCGCGTCCGTACAGCACCGATGCCGGACCCTTGAGCACTTCGATCTGCTCGATATTGGACAGATCGCGGAAATACAGCGCGTCATCGCGCAAGCCGTCCACAAACTGGTCGGCAATGGCGGAGAAGCCGCGGATGGTGACCTGATCGCGCTGACCGTCACCATGAGAAAAGCCCACACCAGGCACGGCCTTGAGAGCGTCCTGCATGGATTGAGCGACCTGATCGCGCAGCAGGCTCTGAGGCACCACATTCACGGTCTGAGGAATATCACGCAACGGGGCCTCGATCTTGGTGGCGCTCGTTGCCGTGGGTGGGTTGTAGCCGGAATCGGGCTGGCGATCGCTGCGGACCTGTACTTCCTCCAGCACCACCTCTGAAGCTTGCTGCGCCCACGCTGCACCGGAAAAAGCCAGCCCCAATGCCGCTGCCAGCGGCGAATACCTCAATGCCATGAATGCCTCGTTATACGGAGTTTTAATTCGGCTTGGCGGGTATCGTCCGCAGCAGGGACTACGGCATCAATTGGCTACAACCTGTGTGCTGTGCAAAAGCGTGCGCATCATAAGCGAGAATCAGTCTCATTTACCTGTACTTTACAGTACAGAAATTATCTGGAGATCAAAGTCATGTACATGCTTTGAAAGCAACAAGAGTCCATGGCTTAACAAAGCCGTATCTGCCCCTCCGAGGCGGGCTGGAGGCGATGCCGATACAACGGCAACTCGCTGCCATCAGGCCGCCGATTTCAGGACCGATCAAGGGAAAACGAGAGGACTCAACCGGCAGAGCTTTCAGCCCAGGGCTCAATAGCCCGATGCAAAAACCGCGTTCCAGGAGGTCTGGGCACTGGCCAGCACGATGCCAGCGGGCAGCTTGACCGCAGACTCCGCCTGCCCTGCCACAGCGGTACCCTGCGGCAGATTCATGGCAGGCAGGTACAGCGCCAGCGCGGCAGCCACCAGCGACACTGCGCGAAGCGCATTCATCCAGCGAAAAGAGGTTTTCATGCTTGTCTCCTTTACAGGCTCTATGGCCTTTCTGGTTTGCAGTATGGCCAGCACGGAAAACGCAACATCGTCCATTTTGATGAGCAGGTATTTACTTAGGTGGCAACCCCAGATCGCCGACCCGAGGGCGCCGCCGCATGGCTTTGACTCCTGCCGGCAGAGTTTCAATAATTTGATAGCTGCCATCGCTTTTAATACATAGGTATACAGCCAATTTGACTGATATTTCTCGCATTCCAACAGAGACAGGATCCCATCTGTGTACGGCCGCAAAAAAAGGGCTTTGCTTGCGCAAAGCCCCAACCCTTGAAGAAACTGAAACACCCGCCTTCACCGGGCGGGCAACGGCGATTACATGTAGAGAATCACCAGGTCGTTGATGACTGCAGGACGGTCCTGGCCGACCACATGGATGTTGAGCTCCATCGTGGCCTGCACGCCGCTCTTGACCTGCTCCACAGCCTTGATGCGAGCCCGCGCACGGATCTTGCAGCCGGAGGGCACGGGGGTCGGGAAGCGCAGGCGGTCCGAACCATAGTTGACCATGTTGTTGAAGTCCACCACCTCGTAGTCCAGCGGAATCCTGAGCTGACTGGCCAGCACCTGCACCAGAGCGCCGTGGGCGATGGTGGTGCCGAACGGGCTTTTCTCCCGCGCCTGCACGGGGTCGGTGTGAATCCAGTAGTCGTCGCCGGAGAGCTTGGCAAACTCGTTGATGACTTCCTGGCTTACAGTGAACTCGTTGGACCAGGGGCTGTACTCCTCGGACACCAGCGACTTCATGGCCTCGATGTCCTTGACGGAAATCTTGCGCTTGGCTGCGGCAGCCTCCTCCACCACGGCAACCGCAACTGCGGCCTCGGCGTCGGCCTTGATGACGGTCGGGTGGCTGCCCGCACGGGCGGTAAAACGCAGCAGGGTGACCTCGCCGGGGCGCTCGTCAAACACGGGACGCACCTCCATGCCCACCTTCAGCGCCTCGGGATCCACGCCGACCATGGTGGTGTTGATGCGCACGCCTTCACGGAGTTCGACCACGGCCAGGGCCTGGGGCATCTCGTCCGTGAATTCGGGCATGGTGGGAATGCGTGCGATGGTGAAGCTGTAGAGCGTGCCTTCGCCCGACACTTTGTTCCACTTCAGGGTGCGCGATCCGCAAGTGGGGCAATGGGTGCGTGGGAAAAACAGCGAGTGTCCACGATCGCATTGCTGAATGCGCACTTCGTGGGCCTTGAGACCCTCCCAGTACGGCGCAGAAATTTCCGTGGGATGGGGCAGAGGTTTGTTCCAAGCCATGTTCTTATGCTCCCCGCAGGATCAAGGCGCCCTGCTCGCTCATCACGCCACCGGTGCCGGACACATAGGCCAGATCGTTGCGACCCAGCTGCCTGTCGCCGGCACGCCCCTGAATCTGGTGCACCGCTTCAATCACCTGGGACATGCCGCCCGCTGTTCCGGACTGACCGAAGCTCAGCTGGCCGCCATGGGTATTCATGGGGAAGTTGCCCTTGAAGGTGAAATCGTTGTTGCGCAGAAAGTCCATGCCCTTGCCCTTCTCGCAAAAGCCCGCGTCTTCCAGCGTCAGCATCACGGTGATCGTGTAGCAGTCATAGATCTGCGCCATATGCATGTCTGAGGGACGCATGCCCGCCATTTCGAAAGCCTTGGCAGAAGCCGGGCCGATGGGGGTCTGCAGCATGTCGGCCATATAGGTGGGTGACTTGCTGCTCACATGCTCGCCGCAGCCGACGATGCTGACGGGGCGGTGTCTGGTGGTTTTGGCGCGATCGGCACGCGTGACGATCATGGCGCCGCCACCCGCAGCCGGCAGCACGATTTCCAGCACATGCAAAGGGTCGGCCACCATGCGCGAGTTCAGCACGTCATCCACCGTGATGGGCTGACCGTAGAACATGGCGTCGGGGTTGTGACAGGCATTGAAGCGCTGGTCCACGCTGATGCGTGCCAGAGCGGCCGCGTCGTAGCCATGGACCGCGCCATAGCGCTGGGCGATCATGGCATAGCCGGTGTTCTGCGCCATATGGCCATAGGGCAGGTCCATCTCGGCCTCGGGCGCTCCAAAGCGAGTGCTGTGGCCGCCAAAGCGGCTGGCCTTCATGACTTCCTTGATGTGGTCGTCATGTTCTGAGATCGGTGCCATGCGCGAGGGCAGCACGCAGACCACGGTGTTGCACAGCCCCAGCTCGATCGCAGCAGCCGCGCGCCAGACCATGGCCACGGAACTGGCTCCCCCCAGGTCCACGACTTCGGCAAAGTTCAGGCGCACGCCCAGGTATTCGCCGGCCATGGCCGGCACAAAACAGCTGGCTTCATGAAAGTGCGGAGCGCTGGTGATCAGACCGTCCACCTCGGACAGCTCCATGCCGGCGTCCTCCAGAGCCTGCAGCGTCAGATCGGCCACCTGTTCCAGATGGAACATGCGCGGCGCCGTTGCGTACTTCTGCGGCTTGTACTGCGCGACGCCAACCAGCGCCGCTTTTCCTTGCAAACCCATATGTCTCCCTTACCAAGAAAGTGTGCATTCATTGTGTAAATGAAGCAGACCGAATCCATCGTCTGTAGAGACTAAAAAGCCGGCCCCGTACATACCCCTAATTCTCCGGGCAAACGTCCATTCGGACGATGTTGCTGAAGCTCCAAATCAAGAACCTGCACCCGTGTTTGCAATACATGCACAGCGTGTACGAATCAATAAGGAGACAACGTGAAAACAGCCGTCGGTATAGGCGCAGCAGCATTGGTGGCCTTTGCCTCAGCGCTCGCCTTTGCACCCCGCACACCGCCCCCCCTGGCCCCCACCACCATTGGCATCGAGCGCAGTCACTTCAACACCATCACGCAGGCGGGTGATCGTCTGCTGACAGCCGGCGCACTCGGTGAAATCCTGTACTCGGACGACAAGGGTGCTCACTGGCAGCAGGCACAGATCAAGGAACAGCGTCAGGCGCTCATCGTCAGCATGGCTTTTGCGCCCGACAGAAAGACCGGCTTCGCCGTGGGGCACGAAGGCTGGATTCTGCGTACCAAGGACGGAGGCAGCACCTGGGAGGAAGTCGCTTTCTCCAAGGAAAACGGAGAGCCTCTGATGTCGATCGCGCGCCTTCCTTCGGGCGACTGGATCAGTGTCGGCGCCTTCGGCCGTGCCATCACCTCCAAGGATAACGGTCAGACCTGGGAGCAGTTGCCCCTGCCCTCAGAGGTGGAGGACAAGCACATGAACCGCATTGCCAGCTCCGAAGATGGCAAGCACTGGCTGATAGTGGGCGAGCGCGGCCTGGTCATCAAGTCCGAGGACTCCGGCGCAAGCTGGCAGATCGAGCCCGGGTTCTACAACGGATCTTTCTACAACGCCATGCCTACACGCGACGGCGGCTGGCTGATCTATGGCATGCGCGGCAACGCCTTTGTGCAGGCCGCACCGGGCGCGCAATGGGTCAAGTCGACGATTCAGGCTCCGGTCTCCTTCTTTGGCCATGCCCAGGAAAAGGACGGAACCATCATCCTGGTAGGACAGGGCAGCATGCTCGGCCTGAGCAGGGACGGCGGCAAGAGCTTCAGCCTGCAACGCGCCAAGGGCCGCGCCACCCTGACCGACATTGTGCTTACCGGCCCCGACAGCGGATGGATGTCCAGCGACGCAGGCCTGCAACCCTTTCCCCCACCACAACAAGCCAAGGCAGCCGCTCAGGCTAACCCAGGAGCGACACAATGACTCTGAGCGAACCCACCAGCCGGCTGGACCGGTTTATTGCATCCACGGCACGCTGGCTGATCTCGTGGAGCAAGTCCATAGTCGTGCTGACGCTGATTGCCACGGCATTGCTGGCTGTCTCGGCCATGCGCACGCACCTGGATCCGGGCTTCAACAAGTTGATCCCCATGCGTCATGAGTACATGACGGCATTTCTCAAGCATTCAGCCACCTTCTCCGGAGCCAACCGCATTCTGGTGAGCGTGGAATGGAAGGGCCGGCAAGGCGATATCTATAACAAGGAATTTCTCGAAGCCCTGCGTGGCGTGACGGACGAGGTCTTCTTCACCCCCGGCGTCAACCGCGGCCAGGTGTATTCGCTGTTCACACCGAACGTGAAATACATCGAGATCACCGAAGACGGCTACGTGGGCGAGGTGCTGATTCCTTCGCGCTTCGAGGCCAACGAACAAGGTCTGGCCCAGGTACGCTCCAACGTGGCCAAGTCCGGTCAGATCGGCTCTCTGGTCAGCAACGATCTGAAATCCGCCATGGTGCGCGCCGACCTGCTCGAGGTCGACCCAAAGACCGGAGAAAAGCTCGACTATCACAAGGTTGCGCAGCGCCTGGAAGAGATCCGCAGCAAGTTCGAAGGCAAGGACATCTCCATCCACATCATTGGTTTTTCCAAGGTACTGGGCGATGTGATGGACGGCCTGACCACGGTGATGACCTTTTTTGCCATCGCCTTTGTCATCACGGCCATCATGCTGCGTCTCTACACCAAGTCAACCAACATCACGGTGGTCGGCCTGGCCGTGGCACTGCTGCCCGTGATCTGGCTGCTGGGCATTTTGCCGCTGATCGGCTACGGCATCGACCCCATGTCGATCCTGGTTCCCTTTCTGATCTTCTCCATCGGTGTATCCCATGCGGTGCAGATGACGGGAGCCTGGAAGCATGATGTGCGCGCCGGCCTAAGCTCCAGGCTGGCCGCCGAGAACGCGATTCGCAAGCTGGCCATTCCCGGAGCTCTGGCGCTGCTGACCAATGCTCTGGGCTTCATGGTCATCATGCTGATCGACATCCCCATCGTGCACGAGTTGGGCGTGACCGCCTGCATGGGCGTGCTGCTGATGATCATCACCAACAAGGTGTTCCTGCCCGCAGTGCTGGCCAATCTGCGTCTGGAAAAAAAGGCCATGCAAGCCCCCTCTTCCTCAGCCAATGGCCGTAACCCCATCTGGTGGAAGCTGTCGGCACTGGCCGAAGGCAAGCCCGCAATGCTGACTCTGGTGGTGTCGCTGCTGCTGCTGGCCGCCGGCACCTACGAATCGCGCAATCTGCTGACAGGTGATGTGGGAACGGGCGCTCCCGAGTTGCGCGCCGAGTCGCGCTACAACCGTGATAACGACACCATCATCGGCAGCTATTCCATAGGCATGGACGTGCTGTCCGTCTTCGTCGAAACCTCCAACCTCGACGAAGGCTGCCTTAACTGGCAGGTGATGAACGCCGTGGAGCGCTTTGAATCGCGCATGCGCCGGGTTGACGGTGTGCAATCCGTCTCCACCGTCTCCGGTCTGGCCAAGATCGCGGCCTCCAGCAACAACGAGGGCAACCCCCGTTGGGCAGCTCTGCAGCGCACCGAAGCCGCGTTGCGTTCGGGTGCCAAGGCACTTTCTCCCGATCTGGGCCTGAACACCGAGGGCTGCAAGGTCATCAATCTGCAGGTCTTCCTCAAGGACCACGAAGGCGCCACGCTGACCCATGTCGTCAATGAGGTGCGTGATTTCATCGCTGCGGACAAGACGCCCAACGTCAAGTTCCTGCTGGCTGGCGGCAACGCCGGCGTGGCGGTCGCGACCAACGAAGCCGTGGAACATGCCGAAGTGCAGATGCTGGGCTCCATCTTCGGCGCCATCACGCTGCTGTGCTGGCTGACCTTCCGCAGCTGGCGCGCCGTGCTGTGCATCGTCGTGCCCCTGGCCATCGTCTCCATACTCTGCAATGCCTTGATGGCCATGCTGGGCATAGGTCTCAAGGTCCCCACACTGCCCGTGGTGGCGCTGGGCGTGGGCGTGGGCGTGGACTACGGCATCTATCTGTTCGAGAGCATGCAGCATGAGCTGCGCGAGCGAGACATCACGCTGCGCGAGGCTTTCTATGAAGCCATGCGCCAGCGCGGCAACGCCGCCATCTTCACGGCGCTGACCATGTCCATAGGAGTGGGTACCTGGGCGTTCTCGGCACTGAAGTTCCAGGCCGACATGGGCATCTTGCTGGCCTTCATGTTCCTGGTGAACATGCTGGGCGCGATCTTCCTGCTGCCTGCCATGGCCTACTGGCTGAATGTGGGCGCGGCGGAAGCCAGGGCGCGCATCAAGCGCCTGCACCGGCAGCCCAGACACGCCCATGCGACGGGCAGCGCAGGCGGTATCAGCCATGCGGGCGGCATGCTCAAACCCGAGCCCCAGTCATCCGTGAACGGCAAAGTGTGATGCAGACCGCAGCAAGCACGCTGGAGCAGGTTCTTCTTGAACATGCTCTGGCCCAGACCCTGACCCGCTACGCCACGGCCTGCGACACACGCAACTGGGACTTGCTGCAGCAGGTGTTCACACCTGACTGCACCACGGTCTACGGTGGCAACTACATCTGCGAAGGGGTCGCCAAGGTCCGCCGCATGATCAGCACCCATCTTGACGGCTGCGGCCCCACCCAGCATCTGCTGGGCAATCTGGAAGTCGATGCAGCCGACCCGCAGCGCCCGCTCAGCAGGATTCAGGTGCGAGCCGCGCATCAGGGACTGGGCGAGCGCAGTCATCTGCGCTACGACGCCATTGGTTTCTATGAAGACGAATGGGTAAGGCTGCCCGAAGGCTGGCGCATCCAGAAGCGCAGCATGACCATGTTGCTTGAGATCGGGGAGCGCTCCGTGCTGCAGCCCGGCACCTGAGCTGCCGCACTCCATCAATCAAGCCGCGCGGCCACGCTGCACGGCTTTTCTGCTTCCGGACGACTCAATTGACAGAAGCCTACGCTCCATCAAAAAAGAACTTCGGGCAAATTTGACACGTGAAAAAGGCCAGCATTTGCTGGCCTTCTGCTTTTCCGCCGAGTCCTGTCTACTGCTCGAACTTTACCTTGAGAAACTGCAGCAACTGCTTGCCGGCCAGACTGCGTGCGGTTTCATCGCGTCCGGCGATATAGCCCACCTTGACGCAGTCCCCCAGAGCCTTGCCGCTCTGCACCCGAATCCTGTAGCGGGTCTGGCGATCGGACTGGGCCCCGGCGGGAATCAGCGGCTGGCCATTGAGGACGGGAAAGTCCTTGTCATTGAACTCTATCGTGCAGCCGGACAGATAGGGGCGGTTCGTCATCTCTCGTGGCTTGTCGCTTTCCCAATCATGGCCTGCTCTGGCATAAACCACCGTACTGACCTCGGAGCCCGCCTCACGCAGGATTTTTTCCTGCTGCGCACAGGCCACCAGATCATTCGATGCATCCTCCCCCGCTCTGAAGCTGAGCAAAGGCGAACCCGTGGTTTTGCGTGACTGCAGCAGCGCATAGCAAGGCCCGTAAAAGTCCACATGCAAGGCAAAGGGCTGAATGAAAGGCGCCAGCTTGTCACGAATGCGCGCATCCAGGCTCATGCGTGCCGCAATTCCGCCTTTGGAAAATCCCATCACCCCGATACGCCAGCCATCGATGGCCGGGTGCTTGTTCAAGGCCTTGAGGGCGGCATAGGCATCGGCCACGGCATCGAACTCGGAGGTACCCATGATCTTGAGCGCATAAGGCATGTCTTCGCTGATGCCACGCGGCTTGAAGTTATCAACCAACAGCGCAGCTATGCCGTTGTCGGCCAGCATCTGGGCCGTTTCGCTCTCGCGCCCGGGAATGGCCCCCGCGCCACCTGGCAGGACAACCATGGCCGGTACCTGCTTCTTTTCGCTGGCCCCCTTGGGCAGGAACAGCTTTCCCATACCCATGGTTGCCTCTGCCCTGGCAGGCTGACTGAGCAGCACATCGAGGTCGTACGGGCTGCTGGACTTGAAACGGATATCGCCCTGTGTATCACCATGCAGCTCCGTGGGGGCCATCAAGGGAGCCACCTTGGGCAAAGGAGGCAAAGCATCGAACAGATGCTGTCCTGATGCCGCACTGCTCATCAGGCTCAGGGCTGCAGCTCCCAAAGGAGTTACCCATTTTCCGGTCAGTATTTGCATTCGCTTGCGCCTCTTTCAAACACAAAAGCCCGGAGAGCCGGGCTTTTGTGGTGTTGGCTCGTTGGTGTGGTTCAGAACGAGTACTTGGCGGTAACAGACAGCTGGTCGCGGTCGGCCAGCGGGCGTGCACGCAGGGAATCGGCAGAAGGATTGCCCAGGTAGTTGATGTAGGCCACGTTGATCGAGAAATTGCTCTTGCGAACGAAAGTCGCGCCAATGCTCAACCGGCTGTCGCTCTGGCCGCCGCCGAAGGTGCCAACCAGAGAACGGCCGCGCAGTTGCGACTGGTAGCTGATGGGGATGCTCAGATCCCAGCCTTCGAAGATGCCGGGGTAGCCCAGCGTCAGGGTCGCACCGGCCACCAGGGAGTTGCGGGTCTTGAAGCTCAGGTTATCGGTAGAGCTGCCATCGGCCACACTGATCACGCGAGAGCCGGAAATTTCGGCAGCCAGGGACATGTCGTCCGCGATACCGGTGCGGCCGATATTGAAGATACCGCCGACGTTGCCCTGCACAACATCGCCACGCACCGCCACACCATTGCCGTTGAGCACTGGCGTACCTTTTCGATAGCTGGCTTCACCAAATGCAGAGAACTTGCCGAAGGTCGTGCTGACCGTCGTTCCCAGCATCTTGATGTCGTCGAAATAGCGAACCTGATAGCCGGTCGGTATCGCACCATTCATGTTCACGACCAGCGATGGAGTGCGGTCGTTGTAGTTCAGGTAGTACAGACCGACTTCCGTCTCGTCGGTGACGCGGTAGCGACCGCCGATACCCCACTGACCCGAGCTGCTGGGCCGGATGTCGGTACCGCGTCGCAGGCCGCGACAGGTCGCACCGTTGTAGACGCCCAGGCAGGAGGCGCCGGGACCCAGGGCATTGCTGGTGCTGGTGTACATGCCGGGAGCCGGCAGCAGCGTTTCATGGAAGCCGAACTGGTAGTGACCAAGCAGCGAGAGTTTGGGACTGACTTCCAGCGAAGCCGAGATCTGATCTTCCGGCAGAAGGATTTCCTTGACCTCAGCGCCAGGCGAAGCTGCCTTTGCTGCATCGCTGGGTCCCTGGGCCGCAGCGATATTGGCAAAGTACATGGACTCGCCCCAGTTCACCACCTGCTTGCCCAAGCGTACCGTGGCGCGGGCCTCGCCCATGTTGAAGCTGGTGTAGGCGTAGGTATCCAGAAGGCGCGAATAGCCGCCACCATAGCGCTTGGCGGCAGAGTTGAACTCATTGACGGGACCTGCCGTGCTGATCGGTCCCTTGTTATCGTTGCGCTGGTGATATACGTCGTCATAAAAGGTGCTGGCATTCAGCACAAAGCCGCTGTCACCTTTTGACAGCTTGCTTTCCCAGACGGCACCCAGTCGGTTCGCCGTCAGAGCACCTTTCTTGAAATTGTTGTTGCCGTCTGTGTTCAGCACCGGAGACGGGTTATCCAGACGAACACCCAGGCCATAGCTCACGTTCAGACGCCAGTCGAACTTGAGGCCATCTCCCAGCTCGACAGTCTCCCCCGCCTGAACTGCTCCCATACCCAAGGACAGCAGTGCCGCCACTGCGATGGGCGTGAGTTTCTTCATATTGTTTTTCATAGTGAGTCGCTCGTTGATAAAACTTAGTTGCCCGCGTTGCGTGCGGCTTCTGGTGTGAACATGGCGGGCACGAGATCACCCTTGTTCAGGATGGGTCCTTGGGGACGCTCCTGAAAAAGGTTGTAGCCCATGTAGCCGCCGGAATTCAGGTCGTGATAGAAGGACGTGCCTGCATGCCAGGCCTTGATGTCAAAGGAGTAGTAGTAGTTGATGAAGGCGTGCTGCCACAACTGGCCACGCGCGTCGTACATGTCCGCGGCCACTGCCTGGCCGGTGTCCTCGTCCACGAACAGCACACGCTTGCCATACACATGTCGGAAACCGTCCTTCAGCGTGCCTTCCACGGCCCAGACTCTGCGCAGCTCGTAGCGCATGAAGTCGGGGTTGGCATGACCGGGCTTGAGCAGGTCGGCATACTTCACCGTGGGCTGATGGATCTTGTAGTTGTTGGCGGGGATATACATCTCCTTCTTGCCCAGCAGCTTCCAGCTGTAGCGCTCTGGCGAGCCATTGAAGAGACGATCCGAGTCGATGGTCATCTTGCCGCCGGTACCAGCCATGGGCTGGTCAAAGCCATACTCGGGCACCTGGCGCACGCGGCGTGTACCGGGGTCATAGCTCCAGGCCAGGCGCTTGTCCTTGCCAAAATTGACGGGCTCCACCGAGTGGGTCACACCGCCCTTTTCACGCTCGGGGGCCAGCGTTCTGGTGCGGGTATAGGCCATCACGCCCTCGACCGGCTTGCCAAGCATTTCAGGCTTGTTGACCATGTCCAGGTTCAGGTTCTGCATACGGCCAAAGCTCATGCTGCCGTCCGACAGCACATTCGCCATGTCACGCGTGATGGCCTCGGTGTAGGCACGCGTGGGCAGCAGGTTGTTCCAGATCACTTCCTGCCCGGTCTTGGGAATCGGGAAGTTGATCGCACCAAAGCTACCCTTGATTCCCATGCCGTTATCGACGACCTCGGACTCCAGTGCATTCTTCTTCAACACTGCACAGACCTCATCGGTGTAGCGGAAATCGCGATGCCCCTTGTAGACCGGAATCTGCATGGTCTTGGAATACTTCTGGAACATGGCTTTCTGACCAGCACTGAGCTTGTCGCCATACTTCTCCATGTTCTCCGCAGTGATCACGAACAGTGGTTTTTCATCGGCATAGAGATCCACGGGGTGCTTGCCGCTGGATTGCACATGAGCCACGCCTGCAGGGGCACCGACCCATTTGCCTGTGAACTCTGGAATCGTGCCTTCCTTGTTGCCGGCCTTGATGGCACCCACGCATGTCAATTCCTTGCCCAGCTGTTCTGCCTCGTTCGCCGGCACCTTCGCCCATACCGACGTCGCCACCATCAAACCCACTGCCGCTGCGAGTGGAGTCTTGGCTGTCACAAACTTCATCTCTGTCTCCTAGGTTCTAGAACTTATTTTTGGCGGGTGCTACAAACGAGGTACATTGCCTCGCATCGCCCCATTGGTTTTGCCGTTTGCAGGCAGTTGCATACTGCGTCAGCAGGTCTCTTCAACCATCGTCTGAGTTGACTACTGACAGACCCTAGCGACCTAGTCCACATGGGTCACCTGAAGCGCCGCCCCGAATGAAAAAACCTGCTGGTGCACGAAGCAGCAGCAGGCTTTCGGAGCGTGATCGGGAAAGTCCTAGGACCACCCAATTCCGTGCATCAGGTCAGCAGGTGAGCGCACTCCTTGCGAATCGATGCCTTGAGCATCTTGCCTGCGGGATTGCGAGGCAAAGGCTCCGCGCGCACAACGATCCGACTGGGAACCTTGTAGCCCGCCAGACGCTGTGCCACGAACTCGCGAAGCAGCTCGGGAGTCACCTGACTCCCGGACTTTCCGACCACCACGGCAACGACCTGCTCGCCCGTGACCTCATGCGGCATGGAGAACACAGCAGCCTCTTCCAGTGCCTCATGCTGCAGCAGACAGGCCTCGACCTCCGCCGCAGCAATCTTTTCACCGCTGCGGTTGATCACGTCCTTGATGCGATCGACGATGGTCAAAAAGCCTTCATCGTCCAGAACGCCTATGTCTCCGGTGTGGAACCAGCCGCCCTGCATGGCTTTGGCTGTGGCCTCTGCATCACCGCAATAGCGCTCCATCAGGGTCACGCCACGCAGCCAGACCTCACCGGGCTCACCGATAGGCAAGGCTGTGCCATCCAGGTCTGCGATTCGTACCTCGATGATGGGCGACAGCACCCCCGAGCTGCGCGGATGCGCCTCGAACATGCGCCCCGAGCTGCCTGCGCAGACTCCATTGGATTCGGTCAGTCCAAATCCAATGCCTGACATGCGCCCCTTGAACTTGGCCAAAACCTCATCGATCAGGCGCGGGTGCAGGCCCGCTCCGCCAAAGCCCACACCGGAGAGGTTGCCAGAGCTTTCAGGCTGCTCGAAGCCGGGCAGTCCAATGAGCTGCTGCACCATGCTGGGCGCACCATTGAACTGCGTGACCTTTTCCTTGCGAATCAGCTCGGCCGCCTTCTCTGGCTCCCAGCGGTGCACGAAGATCAGGCGGCGACCATGGCGCAGGCTGACCAGCAACTGGGCATGCAGGCCGCTGACATGAAACAGAGGAACTGCCGACAAGGTCGTGGGCTGCAGCTGTCGCGCCATGATGGCGGCGATGGCGTCCGGCGAAGTCATGGCTGCCACTGCACCGATGAAGTCAATATTGAAGATGCCCTGGCAAACGGCGCGGTGGGTGGATTCCACGCCTTTGGCCCGGCTGGTGGCACCCGAAGTGAACAGAATCAGCGCAGGCTCATCGGCACTCAGCTGCGGCGACACGAATCCATCATGACCGCCTGCGGTCAACTCCGACCAGCTGATATCGCCCCCCTCGCCATCCACCACCACCGTCTTGATGGCAGTCTGCGCAATGGCCTGGCTGATGCGAGCATGGCGGTCCGCATCACAGATCAGCATCACCGGCCCGGTGTCCTCCAGATTGGCCATCAGCTCGCTGCTCAGGCCAAAACTGTTCAAAGGCACCGGCACTGCGCCAAGCAAGGCAATGGCAGCAAAAGCCACGGCCCATTCGGGACGGTTGCGCATGGCAATCGCCACCCGGTCGCCGGGCTTGATGCCGCGCTGCTTCTGCAAACGACTGGCCAGTGCATCGGCTGCTGCAAAGAACCTGTCAAAGGTCCATCGATCCTCGCCATAGACCATGAACTCGGCCGCACCATGAACCCGGCCGGCGTCAATTACCTGTGCCAGATTCTGAAAGGCATTGCGATAGGCTGCCACGCTGCGCCCATCGGACAGCGTGACCTGCTGCACTTCAAAAGGTGCACCCTGCGAAGTCAGCTGCTCACGAATGTTCCTGATCTTTTCACCCATAGAAACCAAGGCATCGCTCATCTCAGAAACCTTTCAGTTGTGCAAAGCGGTTGCGGTGATAACCACCGTCGCCCAGCAGGCGTTGCAGAACGCGTGCCCGCTTGAAGAACAGGCCAATATCCAGCTCATCGGTCACCCCGATGCCGCCATGCAACTGGATCGCCTCGTTGCACAGCTTCTCGCACAAGTCAGATGCCTTGGCCTTGGCCGCACTGACCAGCTCGGGCACCTTGGCTTCCAAACCTGAATCAATGGCCTCGAAAGCTGCCAGCACACAGCTCTCCAGCAGCTCAAGCTCCACATACAGACGTGCAGCACGGTGCTGCAATGCCTGGAATGAGCCGATCTGCACGTCGAACTGAACGCGCTCCTTCAGATAGCTAACCGTACGATCAAACACCTCACGCATCAGACCCAGAGACTCTGCGGCCAGGCAGGCACGGGCTCGATCCAGCACTTCATCAAGCACCTGAGCAGCAGGCCGGGCCACCAACGCCATATCAGCACTCAGCTCCACCTTATCGAACTGCACGCGGGCCATGTTACGGCTGTCAATCATGCACATGGGTTTGATGCTGACGCCTTGTGCATCAGCTGGCACCAGCCACAAACCGGGAGCCCCTTCGCCAGACGCCGCCAGCACCACAAAGCCATTGGCGCCCACGCCATCCATCACAAAGGCTTTCTCACCGCTCAGGCACCAGCCCGTGCTGGTCTGCTCGGCTACCGTGCTCAATCTGGCTGAAAGATGCTGGCCGGACTTTTCATCCAGAGCCAGTGCCAGCCTGGCCTGCCCGCTGCCCAGCAGGGGCAGCCACTGCGCCTGCTGGGCTTCGGAGCCGGCGCGAATCAGCAGCTCAGGTGCGATCACGGCCTGGCTCAGCAGCGGCTGTGCCGACAGGTTTCGGCCGATGGCTTCAAACACCGCGCCCATGCCCAGATAGCCCGCAGCCAGCCCGTCATGCGACTCGGGCAGCACCGCCACGGGCCACCCCATCTCCACCATCTGCTGCCACAGTTGTGTATCAAAGCCCTGTTCCACCTTGTCATCCCGCAGACGGCGCTGCTGGGCCACGGGTGCCTCCTGCGCGAGAAAGGCAACAGCACTGTCCTTGAGCAATTCCTGCTCTTGCGACAAAAGCATGGTCATATTCTTGTCTCCATTTCAATTCGTTATCCTCAGCCTGCGCGACCAGCACTGCCCAGCTCAGAGCCGGCGAGCAAGGACCTGGGCAGCCCCGTCGCCCCGCAGCGAGGCTGTCGCCGCACAGCGGCTCAAGGGGTCAAGGCAATTCCAGCACTCGCTTGGCAATGATGTTCAGCTGCACTTCCGAACTTCCGCCTGCAATCGTGTAGCTCTTGGAGCGCAGCCATGCACGACCTATATCGATCTCATCGGCTGTGAAATCATCGCCTGCCTCCCAGCCCAGACCGCGCAGGCCCAGCACCTGCTCCAGCAGTTCGTACTTGGCGACTTCCTGCTCGGTCTGCACCAGCTTCATGATGCTGGAGGGGCCAGCAACGTCCTGACGCGCCAGAGCCTTCTCGGTCACCCGACGATGGGTCAGAGCGAAAGACTGTGCATCCATTAGCAGTCCAGCCAGCTTCTCGCGCAGCGCACCATCGCTGATCCGCCCCTGCTCGTCCACCATGTAGGGCAAGGCGGTCTTGAGTGCATCGTGCGACGGCGCGCCACCTTCCGTGAACTTGGACATAGCCGCACGCTCATGCTGGAGCAGCTTTTTGGCCAGCGACCAGCCTTCGCCTTCCTTGCCCACAAGCTGTCGCACAGGCACCCGCACATCGTCGAAGAAGACCTGACAGAAACTGGACTTGCCGCTGATCAGCTCTATGGGCTTGACCGTGACGCCGGGACTCTTCATGTCGATCAGCAAAAAGCTGATGCCGTCTTGCTTCTTGCCTTCGCTGCTGGTGCGCACCAGCGCATACATCCAGTCGCCCTTGTCTCCGTCCGAGGTCCAGATCTTGCCCCCGTTGACGATATAGGCCTCGCCCTGCTCGTCCGTCACGCGCCTGGCCGAGGTCTTGAGGCTGGCTAGATCGGAGCCGGCATTGGGCTCCGAAAAGCCCTGACACCAGCGCTGCTCGCCGCGCATCATGGGAACCAGATGCTCGAGCTTTTGCTCATGCGTCCCCACCTCCACCAGAACCGGCCCCAGCATCCACACGCCCAGGTTGTACTGGGGCTGACGGCAGCCAAGACGGGCCATCTCCGTGTCCAGGATTCGGGCTTCCCTGGGGGAGAGTCCACCGCCGCCGTATTCACGCGGCCATGACGGTGCAAACCAGCCACGGTCACGCATGCGCTCGAACCACAGCTTCTGATCCTCGTTCAGAAACTGCAGCTTGGAGCTGCCCCAGACCATCTCCTCTGAAACAATGGGCCGGCGCATGCTCGCAGGACAGTTCTCCTCCAGCCACTGCGCCACTTCTTGTTTGAATGTTTCCAGTTCCGTCATGGCTTCCTCACCTCAGGCCAACGAGAAATATGCAATCTTGCCCTCACCCGGGGTACGCAGCAGCGTTCCATCCTGGTGAAGCAGGTTCAAATGGGCTATCGTTTCCCCTAGTGCCATCAGGCGATCCACGGGGCTGCGCAGCCTGGGAAAGAGCACGGGCACCAGCTCCGCAGCCGTTGCCCGCCCCACCTGGCCCAGATGTCCGGTCAGCAGTGCAAACTGCTCGGCATGGTGCTCGAGCACCTGCACCAGGCGCTCATGCAGGCCGTAGAAAATGCCCTGGTGCGATGGAAGCACCAAGGTCTCGGCCGGCAGCTCACGCAAACGATGCAGCGAATCGATCCAGAGCTTGAGCGGATTGCCCTCGGGCTCGATGGGGCTGACCATCACATTCGAGGTGATGCGCGGCAGCACCTGATCACCGGCCAGCAAAATGCCGTCTTCCTCGCAATACAGACAGGCATGCTCGGGCGAGTGCCCCTCGCCCAGCACAATGCGCCATCGGCGCTCCCCGATCTGCAGCACCTCACCCGGACGAATGCGCTGGTAATGGCTGGGCTGCCTGGGCATGAACGGATCCTTGCGCATGGCAGCCAGCATGTCGTCCAGCTCTTCGCTGCTCACCCCGGCACGCGCATAGAACTCGCGATGCGCCTCGGGCAGAGGATCGGGCGGCGGCCCCATCAGCGAGCGCAGCATCATGAACTCGCCATAGCTCATGAGCAGCGGCACGCCAAAGCGCTCCTGCAACCACCATGCCGCACCCGCATGGTCGTAGTGACAGTGGGTGCAGATCACACGGGTCAGCGGCTGGCCGGCCAATTTCTCCGTGAAGATCTTCTCCCACAGCTCGAAGGTGCCGGGAATTCCCAGCCCCGTATCCACCACCGCCCAGCCGTCGCCGTCCCTGAGCAGATAGACATTGATATGGTCCAGAGCCATGGGCATGGGCATGCGCAGCCACAGCAGGCCGGGGACGATCTCCACATGGCTGCCATCGGCTGCAGGCGGCGCAAAGGGATAACGCAGCACATCTGCGGGCTTGGCCCGTACGCGCTCCTGCGCGACGGCGCTATCCACGCAGAGCCTCTTCAAGCGTTGCAGCGTTCAGCGGCACATAGGTCTGCAGCTTGTCATTGCGCACAAACAGCGGGTCGCCAGTCTGAGCGCTGTCATAGCCCTGCTTTTGCAGATCCACCTTGCGCAGCTTGTAGTTGCCGGTCATGTCCGGCGTATCCATCAGACGCACGAACAGTGGTGCCGCATAGCGCGGCAGACGAGCGATGGCCATCTTCCAGAAGGCCTTGGGATCGAATTGGGCTCCCTCATGCATCACCAACGCTGCCATGCCCGCACGGCCACCGTGACCGGGAACCTGCACACCATAGACGGTAATCGCATCCAGCCCCTGAAAGTCCCCGAGTGCGTCGCTGACCTCCATGGTCGAGACGTTCTCGCTCTTCCAGCGGAAGGTATCGCCGATACGATCCACAAACCAGCAGTAGCCGTCTTCGTCGCAGCGCAGCAGATCGCCCGATGTCCACCACACATCGCCCTGCTGGAAGACATTGCGCAGCAGCTTCTTTTCGGAGGCCTCCTCGCTGGTATAGCCTTCAAAGCGCCCAGCAACCACACCGGGATACTGGATGACCATGCCGATGGCCTCGCCGGGCTCGTTCACGCCGGCCAATTGCAAGAAGCCGTTTTCATCTCGGATGTAATCGCCTTTTTCCTGGTCGTAGCGAACCAGGCGCAAATTGGTTTTTTCCCAGAAGGGAACGCGGCCGCAGGAGCCGATGCGATTGTCCAGGTTGATGGTATTGGTGTTGGACTCCGTGCCTCCCCAGCCTTCATAGATCTGGAACACGGCGCCAAAGCGCGATGTCCATTGCTGCCATATCTCGGGCGTGAGACCGGTTCCGGCCATCTTGCGCAAGCTGTGCTCCCGGTCGCTGTCCGTCGCGGGCGCGCTGAGCAGGAAGCGGCAGATCTCCCCCACATACTGGCAAAAGGTAATGCCATGTGCGCGGATATCGCGCCAGAACTCGCTGCGGCTGAACTTGCGGCGCACCACGATGCGCGCTCCTGCAGCCATGGCGGTTGCCGTCAGCGACATGGAAGCCGCGCCGTGGTAGAGCGGCAAAAAGCAGTAGAAGCAGTCATCCCGGGTGATTTCCCACAGCAGCTGCATGGAGTCCCCCGCCATCAGCCAGCGTGCATGGCTGATGACCGCGGCCTTCGGCAGGCCGGTGGTGCCGGAGGTGAATATGTACTGCGCCGTATCGCCGGCCACCACGCCCTCGCGCCACTCCAGCGGTACGGCCGTGCCGTCCCGGCTCATGGCAAGAGCCTGCAAATCAGAGCCGAACTGCTGAAGAACTCCCGCCGCGGCGGGGCGCACTTCATCCGGCCAGTGCCAGTAGCTCAGCGCGGTGTTCAGTCCTTCGGTCTGCGCAAAGCGCTCTGCGCACTCCTCGCCCACGATCACATGGCTGGCGTTGGTCACCTCCAGTGCGTGCGTCAGAGGCTTGCCCATCACATGGGTGTTGATGAAGGCCACCACGGCACCCAGCTTGGCCACGCCAAACCAGGCAAAGAAGAAGGCTGGGCGATTCTCGATGGCCATGGCCACCACATCGCCCTTTCTCACACCCTGCTCGTGCAACGCACGTGCCACTTGATTGGCGCGCTGGTTGAATTGCGCATAGGTGTAGCGCACATCGCCCTCGGTCAGAAAGATGCGCTCGCCGAAATCTCGCGCACAGTCCTCCAGACGATCAGCCATGGTGTAGGGCGTATCGGCCAGGTACTTGGCCGCAATGGGCGCGCGACGATCCAGCTTGAGCTGGGTCTGCTCGCGCGACACCACAATCGTGTCGCTCATCACATGTCTCCTTGGTATTTGTTATGTGTGAGATGTCTTCGATCAGCGCTGGGGGCGCGGCATTCCGAGGCCGAACTGGGCAATCAGCTCGCGCTGAATTTCGTTCGTGCCGCCACCGAAGGTGTTGATGGTGGAGGCGCGCAGCTCATACTCCAGCTCGCCCATCAGATAGGAAGCCGCCGAGCCACCACGCACCAGAGCGCTGCTGCCCACGATGTCCATCAATCGATGCAGCACCTCGACCACGCCTTCCGAGCCATAGACCTTGGTGGCAGATGCCAGGCTCACGTCCATGGCACCGGCTTCCAGACTGGCCGCGATGCGGAAGTTGGTCAGTCGCATGGCTTCAAGGCGGGCATAGCACTCCGCAAGACTGCGTCGCACCCAGGCCTGATCGACAGCGCGACGGCCCTGCTCATCCTTGGCCTTGGCCCATTGCAGCACCTTGACGAAGGGGGCGAACACCTTGTCCGACCAGGCCCCCAGACCCAGGCGCTCGTGGTTGAGCTGTGCAGTGATCAGCTTCCAGCCCCCATTGAGCTCACCGATCAAACGTGCTGCCGGCACTTCAACGTTGTCGAAGTACGTGGCTGCCGTGTAGTTGCCCACGGTCTGAATCAGCGTATGCGAAAAGCCCTTGTCCCTGGTATCCACCACCATGATGGAAATACCCTTGTGGCGAGCCAGTTCCTGGTTGGTACGTGCGGCCAGCCACACATAGTCGGCAGATTCAATGCCCGAAGTCCACAGCTTCTGGCCGTTGACCACGAAATGCCCGGTCTGAAGATCGCCCTGCAGCTGAGCCTGTGTCTTGAGCATGGCGAGGTCGGAGCCAGCACCGGGCTCGGAGTAGCCAATGGCGAAAATGATGTCGCCGCTGGCCATGCCGGGCAGAAACTCCTGCTTCTGCGCCTCGGTGCCATGCTCCATCAGCGCGGGGCCGACGGTGCTGATGGTGACGAAAGGCAGGGGAGCTCCGGCAATATTGGCTTCCTCAAAGAAGATCAGCTGCTCGGTGGCCGACAGGCCCTGGCCGCCGAATTCCTTGGGCCAGCCTATGGCCAGCCAGCCATCGCGCCCCATCTTGCGGATCAGTTCGCGGTACTCGTCGCCGCCCTCTGCACCGCGCATGCGGGCCTTGAGCTCGGGCGTCATCAACGCCTGAAAGTAGTCACGGCACTTCAGGCGCAGCGCATGCTGCTCGGGAGTCAGGTCAATGAACATGAATGTCTCCCTTGCAATCAGGCCTCGTCGCCCAGAATCAGGCCGCTGGTGGGCACGCCTGTACCGGCGGTCACCACCATGTTGTGCACGTCCTTGACCTGATTGACGGAGCTGCCACGGATCTGGCGCACGGCTTCGGCAATGCCGTTCATGCCATGGATATAGGCTTCGCCCAGCTGGCCGCCATGGGTGTTGATGGGCATGGAGCCGCCGCGTGCATGCTCGCCGGCGCGAATGAAGTCCTTGGCCTCGCCGCGCTTGACGAAACCGAACTCCTCGAGCTGAGGCAGCACAAAGGGCGAAAAATGGTCGTACAGCACTGCGCTTTGCACATCCTTGGGAGTCATGCGGCTTTGCTGCCACAGCTGACTGGCGACATGCCCCATTTCAGGCAGGCCGGTGATGTCCTCGCGGTAGAACGAGGTCATGGACTGCTGACCGTCAGAGATACCCTGGGCAGCCGCCTTGATGTAGACCGGCTTGGCCTTCATCTCACGGGCACGGTCGCTCGATGTGATGACCATGGCCACGGCCCCGTCGGACTCCTGACAGCAGTCCAGCAGGTGCAGCGGCTCGCAGATCCAGCGGCTGGCCTGGTGCTCCTCCAGTGTGATGGGCTTGCCGTAGAAGAATGCGTTGGGATTGGTGGCTGCAAAGTCGCGCACGGCCACGGCCACGCGGCCGAAGTCCTCGCTGGTCGCACCGAAGGCATGCATATAGCGGCGGGCAAACATGCCCACCCAGGATGCCGGCGTATGAAAGCCGTGGGGCATGTACCAGCCATAGTTCACGTTGTCAAAGAATGGCGTGCTGCCAAAGCCATAGCTGCCGGTGCCAAAGCGGTACCAGCTGCGCTCATTCATGGCGCGGTAGACCACGACCGTCTTGGCAACGCCCGTGGCCACGGCCATGGCCGCATGCAGCACGGGGCCGCAGGCCGCGCCACCACCATGCGGAACCTGCGAGAAAAAGCTCACATTGCGAGCCCCGAGCAGGCGGGCGATTTCATACTCGGGGACCTTGTCCACGGAGTACGAGGAAAAGCCGTCCACTTCCTTGGGGTCGATGCCGGCATCGCTCAGCGCAGCCAGCGTGGCCTCCATGGCCAGACGCAGCTCGGTACGGCCCGAGTTCTTGGAAAATTCTGTTGCACCCAGACCCACAATGGCGGCGCGACCGGAAATATTCATATCGTTCACAGGAATGTCTCCGCTTGTTGTTCTTAGGCCAGGGCCACTTGCACAGTGCCGCTGACGTGAGAGCCCATGGCATTGCTGCCCTTGAGCGTGATCTGAACGCTGCGCGTGGCCTCGTTCTTCTCGGTCACGGAGCCCGTGAACTTCATGGTGTCGCCGGGGTAATTGGGAGCCCCCAGGCGAATCTTCAGATCCATGAGACGCGCATCGTCGCCAGCCCAGCTCTCGACAAAGCTCTGCACCAGACCGTTGGTGGTCAGGATGTTCATGAAGATATGGGGTGAGCCCAACTCTCGCGCGGCATCGCGGTCATGATGTCCGGGGAAATAGTCACGCGTGGCGATGGCGCCGCCGGCAATCAGCGGCACGGTGATGGGCACGCTGACGGGCTGCAGTTCGTCGCCCACGTTTACCAACTCGAAGCGAATAGATTGATTTGCCATGTTGTTGTCTCCTTAGCGGTCTTCGGGCAGGTCGTACTTCCAGCCGAGCGTGTCGTTGTCTGCGAGCCACTGGCCCAGCGCTTGCAGGTGCTGCTCGGCACTGCCGACTTCGGCAGCCAGTGCACGACACCAGAACATGAAGCGGTGAATGTGATAGGTCACATCCACGCCCATGCCGCCATGCACATGCTGTGCAACGCGGCCTACCTTCAGGCCCAGCTCGTTGGACTGGGCGCGCACCGCGTGGGCCTGCGGCGTGCAAGGCAGGCCGGCATCCAGACGCCAGACCAGCTGGCTCAGTGCGCTGCGCTGCGCCTGCATGAGGATGTAGCCGTCGGCCATCTGGCCCTGCACCAGCTGGAAAGTACCGATGGGACGGTCGAACTGCTTGCGCTCGCTCACATACTCCACGGTGCGGCGCAACTGCTCCTGTGTCACGCCCTGCTGCAGGCTGGCCAGGCAGGCGATTGCCATTTCGTTGACCCAGTCCAGCGCACGGCCGCCCAGCACGGCCAGCACCGGCGTGTTGCGAAAGCTGATGTCGGCCACCGCACAGTAGTCTTCGCGCATGCCGGCCACGCGGCTGACGCCATCCGCCTGCAGGCTCACCAGCACCAGCTTGATCTCATCGCCCGCCGCCGCTGCCACCAGAGCCACCCTGGCCTGTTCGCCCAGCGGCACGGCTTGCAGCTGGCCTTTGAGTCGCTCACCCTGCAGCTCAAGCGCCGGCCCGCGTGTAGCCACTGCAGCCTGCAGCGACAGAGCCAGCAACTCGCCCTCCATGGCGGACTGAACGACTGCGTCCTGCCCTTGGGCAAACCTGGCAATCGCGGCAGCAGCGACCTGCTGCTGCCACAGCGGAACCTGCGCCAGCGCACGGCCTTGCTGCTCCAGCACGGCCAGCATCTCGCTCATTCCCAGACCCAGGCCGCCTGCAGCTTCCGGCACCAGGATGCTGTGCAGGCCCGCAGCCACGCACTGCTGCCACAGATCCTGCATGAAAGGCTGGCCCGAGGCATCGTGCTCGCGCAGCTTGTCGTCGGTGCAATAGTCTGCAAACAGGCTTTGCGCCATGTCTGCAAATGCACGCTGGTCTTCACTGAGTTGAAAGTCCATGACGGTCTCCTCGCATCAGCCCACGGGACGGAACTGGGCCAGAGTCAGATCACCGTCGAAGGTGTTGAACTCAACCTGCACCTTTTGACCGATCTGCACCTCGCCGGGCTTGACGCCGACCAGCTGGGCAATCAGACGCACGCCCTCTTGCAACTCCACCAGACCGATGGGATTGGGGTGGTCGAAAGGCGGTACTTCGGGGTAGTGCATGACCACGAACGAGTACACCGTGCCCTGGCCGCTGGCCTGCACCGTGTCCCAGTCGAACGAATGGCACTTGGGGCAGACGGGACCGGGTGGATGGTGCAGATCTCCGCAGCTCTTGCAGCGCTGAATCAGGAGCTTGCCTTCCTTCAGGCCTTCCCAGAAGAAGCGGTTGTCATCGCTCACGCCGGGAGCGGGCCGCTTGATCTTCGGGGCGGCCGCCTGCGCGGGTTCGGCCTTTTGCACATTGGCGGGACGGAACTTGAAGACGCGGAACATCAACTGGCCGACCTTCTCGTCTTCGCCATTCGCTGCCTTGATCGAGAAGTACTCCATGATCTGCGTGACAAAGTAACCCGTGCCCAGGGCCGTGGTCTTCTCTTCGCTGATGGCTTCCAGGCGTGTCGTGTAGTACAGGTCTTCACCTTCGAGCACATCGCGCTCGAAGCTCAGCTCGGAATTCACCGCCACGGTGGAAGGAAAGTCGTGCGCTTCGATCAGCTTCAGAACTTCATAAGGATTCTCTGTCGTGGAGCCTGGCGGGTAGTTGTTCTGCACCGGCCCTTCCATGCACCAGACCTGCAGCATCGCGGGAGGGGCAATGGTCTTGCCATCCTTGTTGGTCTTTACGGCCACCCCCATCAGCTCGCTCCACTGACGAATCATGGGGCTGTTGACCTTGTCCCAGGCATAGACACGCCCGTATTGCTTGCCCACGTATGCGCGGACCTCTGCCATCCAGTCTTGATCGGTCAAGATTGTCTCCTTTGAAATTCAGTGTTTTTGTTGCACGGATTCCGAGTTCGATGCGCTCAGAAATGCGGGGCGCTCACCACCGCCATGCAGCAGCAGATTGGTGCCGCTCATGTAAGAGGCGTTTTCGGAAGCCACATACAGACAGGCATTGGCAATGTCCTGCGGCTCGGCCAGACGACCCGCAGGAATGGTCCCGGCGACAGAGGCAATTCCCGCCTCATCCCCGAAATGCAGGTGCGACTGTTCGGTGCGCACCAGGCCGGGGCTGACCGCCACCACACGCACCCTGGGCGCCCACTCCACGGCCAGAGAACTGACCAGGCTAAGCACTGCAGCCTTGGCCGCTCCATAGGCCGCCGTACCGGGGGAAGGACGCAGCGCGCTGATGCTGCCGATGCAGACAATCACGCCACCGCCATCCTGCTGCTGCATCACGGCATTGGCGGCCTGCGAGGCGTGCAAGGTCGAGAACAGATTCAGACGCAGCACGCTTTCATGAAAGCGCGGAGACACCGTAGCGGCATCCACATGGGGGGCGCCACCGGCGTTGTTGACGAGAACGTCCAGACGGCCATGGCGGCGCTGCACCTCATCGACCATGTCCTTGACGGCCTGGGCCTCGCGCACATCGCATGCAACGAAGTCTGCGCTACTGCCATTGATGCTTGGCAACGCTTCAGGTTGCTGACGGCCGCACACCACTACCGTGGCACCTGCCGCGAGAAACGCCTGGGCAATGCCCTTGCCGATGCCCTTGGTGCCGCCAGTGACCAGCACTACCTTGTCTTGAAAGCTTTTGTTCGTATCCATGCCTGCCAATTTAGGTTTCGGCACCAGCAGCAGATACGTCCAAAAGGACGATGTTGCTCTATCCCTTGAAAACGACCATCGTCCCTGTTCAACTCCTTGGGAATTCCTATGTCGGCATCGCTTTCCGCTATTGAAAACATGGACGCCGCGCAGCGAGAGCTACTGGTTCGGCATCAGGACCATGGCGTGGCAATCGTTCAGCTCAACCGCCCCGAGGCAACGAACGCGCTGAGTCTTTCTCTGCAGGCTGCGTTGTCCAGGACCTTCGCTGAGCTGAGCGCAGACGCCAGCGTGCGCTGCATCGTTCTGACCGGCGGCGACAAGGTATTTGCGGCAGGCGGCGACATCAAGAGCATGGACTCCTGCGGCCCCATAGAGATCATGAAGCGCCACACCGAGCGCGTCTGGGCCCCCATTGAGAAATGCCCCAAGCCCATCATTGCAGCGGTCTGCGGCTATGCCTTTGGCGGCGGGGCCGAGCTGGCCATGCATTGCGACATCATCATTGCGGGGCAAGGGGCCAGCTTTGCACAGCCCGAGATTCGCATCGGCATCATGCCCGGTATCGGCGGCACCCAGCGGCTGGTGCGCGCCGTGGGCAAGTTTCAGGCCATGCGCATTCTGCTGACCGGCAAGCCCGTCAGCGCCGACGAAGCCTATGCCATGGGTCTGGTCAGCCTAGTCTGTGCAGACGATCAGGTAATCCCTGAGGCGCTGAAAATGGCAAAACTGATTGCCAATATGCCGCCACTGGCCGTGGAACAGATCAAGGAAGTGGTGATTGCAGGCATGGACGCCTCGCTTGATGCCGCCCTGATGCTGGAGCGCAAGGCCAACCAGATCCTGTTTGCGACCCGCGACCAGAAGGAAGGCATGAATGCGTTCATTGAGAAACGCCAGCCGGTGTTCAAGGGGGAGTGAACGCATCAAGCCAGGGCCGCAACATCGCCTTGCTGGAGGGCGGTGCAGCAGCCCGAGGGGCTAAGGCGGCCCTCAGTCATTGCGCATGCAGCCACCGGCAAAGCTTGACCACAAAGGCTGCGACTCCAGATGTGTATGCTTTTGCTTGAGAGCCGAAAAAGGCGAGTCCAGCGTGCCCAGTGCGATACATATCCAGTCGGCCCAGTCACCGGCCTGCCTGGACCAGAACAGGGATGAGCCGCAGTGCTGGCAAAACTGCCTGTGCACGGAAGCCGACGATGCATAGGATTTGATGTCGCTTTGCCCAGAGACTATGCACAAATCCTTGCGCGGCACGGCGCCATAGCTCGCAAACGCGGAGCCATGGCTTTTACGGCACTGCCCGCAATGGCAGTGGGTCACGGCCCTGGGCGGCGACAGCAGCCGATAGCCGACTCTTGCACATAAACAGCTTCCCAGATAGTTATCGGGCACGACTCGGTCTCCAAATCCTCTATCCCCAACACCTGGTCCGCAGGCATCGAATATCTGCCGCTGCGTGTCTGCATGCATCCCATATGCCTTGACCGCCCTGGCGCTGCCGGGCAAGGCCGCGTTCCGAATGGAGTTGCCCGGCGTACGCTCAGAGCATCATGCCACCAGACACTTCAATGCGCTGGCCCGTGACCCAGTTGTTGCCATCGGCAAGCAATGCGGCAACCGCGGCGCCCACATCGTCGGGGCGCCCCGCCCGGCCCATGGCGGTCAGGCCGCTGATATGGGCGTTGAGCTGTGCATTGTCGCGCACCACGCCGCCACCGAAATCCGTCTCTATGGCGCCGGGGGCAATGGTGTTCACGGCGATGCCGCGTGCACCAAGCTCCTTGGCCAGGTAGCGCGTCATCACCTCAATGCCGCCCTTCATCACCGCATAGGCGGCGTAGCCGGGGAGACTGAAGCGTGCCAGCCCGGACGAGGTATTGATGATGCGTCCGCCGTCCCGGATCAGGGGTAGCAGTTTCTGCGTCAGAAAGAACGTGCCCTTGAGGTGAATATCGACGAGCAGATCAAACTGCTCTTCCGTGGTTTCGGCAAACGGCGCCACCAGGCCGATACCGGCATTGTTCACCAGATAGTCCAACTGTTCGCGCTGCCAGGTATCGGCCAGCACGCGCCTGACGCTGTCCGCAAATGCGGCAAAGCTCTTGCTTTCACCAACGTCCAGGCGCAGCGCCACGGCGCGACTGCCCTGTGCCTCGATGCGGGATACCAGCTCCTGCGCATCGCTTTCGCTGTCCTTGTAAGTGATGATCAGATGAACGCCGAGCTCGGCCAGCTTGAAGGCTTCGCTACGGCCCAGGCCACGGCTTGCGCCGGTGATCAATGCGATACGGGGTGCAGATGCTTGCATGTCGGTCTCATGGAGGATGTCAACAAGCCAGCACTTTAGGTGTTCTCCATTCATGAATAAACACTTTGAAAAATATCGCACTGTTCACTTTGAAAATACAATAAAGCCATGGATTTCAATGCGCTTCATGTGTTCACCCGCGTTGCCGAACTCTCCAGCTTCACCCAGGCCGCAGAACAGCTCGGGCTGACCAAAAGCCGTGTGTCTACCGTGGTGCAGCAGCTGGAAAAGCAGCTGGGAACCCGTCTGCTGCAACGCACCACCAGACATGTGCGGCTGAGCGCCGATGGCGAGCAGTTCCTTGAGCGCAGCAAGGAACTCATGGCCGACCTGGAACAGCTGCAAGCCATGTTCCAGCCTGCCGCCAGCGGGCTGCGAGGCAGTCTGCGCATCGATATGCCCAACTCTCTGGCCCGGGATGTCGTCATTCCGAAACTGCCCGAATTCCTCTCGGCCCACCCTTTGCTGGAAGTAGGCATCAGCACCAGCGACCGCCGCGTGGATGTGGTGCAGGAAGGCTTTGACTGTGTGGTGCGCATTGGCCCGCTGGCAGATACCGACCTGATCGCCCGCACCATCGGTGAGATGGAGATGTGCAATCTGGCCAGTCCCGCCTATCTGGAGCGCCACGGCACGCCCGCAACACTGGCCGATCTGTCACGGCACCGCATCATTCACTATGCGAACCAGCTCGGGCGGCATGGCGCGGGCTGGGAGTATCAGCACGGCAAGGAGACCGCCTTGCAGCCCATGCGCTGCGCCCTGGTGGTCAACGGCACGGATGCCTACCAGGCAGCCTGTCTTGCCGGCCTGGGCCTGATTCAGGCACCCGTCCGGGGTGCGCGCCATCTGCTCGATCAGGGCCTGCTGGTCGAAGTCATGCCCGACTTCAGGGCGGCGCCCATGCCGGTGTCCCTGCTGTATCCGCATCGCAGGCATATCGCGCCGCGGGTCACCGCATTCCTGAACTGGATCACCGAGGTGCTGGAGCCCCATCTGGCAGACATGGAGCGCGCTTGATGCCTGGCCACGGGACAAGCGTGTTCGTACGCATAATCCGGCGATGACTTCCATTCGAGCTTCCCGCCCCGACGAAGGGGCACGAGCGATCGAGATCTGGCGCCAGGCCGTTGATGCCACACATGACTTTCTGAGTCCGCAGGATCGCGCAGAGATTGACGAGATGGTGTGCGGCTTTCTGCCAGACGCCCCGCTTTGGTTCGCCGTCGACGAGCACGACCATCCCCTGGCATTCATGCTCATGGACCAGGGCCATATGGAAGCGCTGTTTGTGGACCCCGACTTCAGGCACCAGGGCCTCGGTGCGACGCTGGTGCGCCACGGCCTGGCACTGCATCCCGAGATGAGCACCGATGTGAACGAGCACAACGCTCAGGCAGTGGGCTTTTACGAACGCCTGGGCTTCAAGCGCACGGGCCGCTCCCCGCATGACGGACAAGGCCGCGCCTACCCCATCATCCATCTCAAATACGCCAATCCCTGAATGACCGGCCGGCTGGACTACGCACGTCGACCCGGCACGGATCGCAACATCCAGCGCTTCAAATGCTATCTAAATAAGAGCATATTGCGCCTGTCTTTTATTGACTATGACCACAAAACATTCAAAATTCGAATGCAGTCAGGCGCAAGCAGCTTCTGAATACAGAGCATCGCAGTCGCCGGCTGCTGCTGTGTTGCAGCGCCGGCGCCATGGTTTCTCCGGCTCCGGGGCAAGCGCCGCACGCCACACCACAGGCTCGCCATAGACCGAGCAAAGAGATGCGAGATCAGCGCTGCGCCTGCGCAGCAGAATCCGCTTGCCTAGAATCGGCGCCTGTGTCGAAAGAACCGTCATGGCCCGCGCCGTGGCCATGAAAGGCTTTCATTCTTGCAACCGACGGTGTTGAAGATGAGCAAGCCTTTCATATCCCTGTGTCCGGAAATCACGCGGGCCAATGCACTGAATCTGATGGACTGGCTGAGCGACGAAGACGTCGTGCGTCACCTCAGCGATTCGCGTCATGTCTCGCGTCACATAGAGCAGCTCATTGACCGGGTTCAGCTGCCCATACTCACCCATCTCTTCAATCAGGGCGGCCGCTTCTTCATGGCATACGACCGCGACGACCTGCCCGTGGGCTTCGTGCGCCTGATCCGCAATGGACCGGACTGCGAAATCGTGCTGGTCATCGGCAAGCGCGACAACTGGGGGCGCAAGCTCGGTGCCAGCGCCTTGCACGAGGGCATGAAGCTGGCCTTTTTCGACATGCGTGCCGAAAGACTGATTGCGAGGATCCATGCCGACAACACGCGCTCGCTCAAGGCCTTTGCGCACAACGGCTTTGTGCTGGAGAGTGAAACGCCCGCACTCAAGTCCTATGCGATGACGGCGCAGCGCTACCTCCAGCGCTTGCGCGCCGGGCTGCCGGGAGCGGCGGGCGGCATTTGCATCACCGCCGTGGATCAGTCACGCCTCAGAGATCTGCTCGCCCTGGAATGGGAGTCGCAAGCGGTCGATCTGGAGCATGAAATCGAGCGTGCCGCCGTCGTCGATGCCCGGCAGGTACAGCGCAATGTGGTCACGATGAACTCCAAAGCCTTGCTGCGCCTCGATGAGGTGGCCGTCGAAGTGGCCCTGGTCTATCCCGAGGATGCCGATGACAGTGCAGGAAGGCTCTCGGTTTTCTCGGGCGTGGGCACGGCCATTCTGGGCTGTCGGGAAGGAGACCGCATCGACTGGCGGATTCTCGATCGCACCTGCCATATCCGGATCGAGAAAGTGCTCTACCAGCCCGAGGCAGCCGGGCACTTCCATCTGTAAGCCGGCTCAGGCTGGGGGCATTCACTGCACCGCCTTGAACAACAAAATCAATAGCATCTCCCGCTGTATCTCAATGGATTTCAGATTCAAAGAGTCTTGTAATCCTTTTAAATCAAGCGAAGACAGCTTCCATATCAGAAGCAGTCAAGCGCCTACCCCTCCTCAGACGGCGGCGTGAATATTCTTCTCGCCAAACAAGGCGCGCATGCTCACCACCTTGCCGGCGCCATTGAAGCGAAAGTGATCGATGGGCGCAATCACTGTCTTTCGGCCCTGATACTCGAAACTAACGGTGAAAGCGAAGGCCGCCTCGTCGGCAACCGCGCGCACCTCCTGCGTCAGCTCCACCACTAGCGGCAGCTTGAGCGAGTTGGCGTAAAACGCACGAATCGCAGCCGTGCCGCACCTCGGCTCGGAGCCCACGGGGTCTTCCACCGTGGCGTCATCGGCAAACAGCGCGACGATGCCGTCCAGATCGCCAGCGTTCAGCGCAGCCACATAGCGCTGCACAACCGCGGTCATATGTTCTGGGGTATTCATCTCAAATCATCCTTTTAGCAAGCGCCGTTGGAAACCGGCAATGCCCAAACAAGGGACGGCAAGCAAAAAAAGCCGCCTTGCGGCGAGGCCATAGTCTCCCTCCCGCAGAGAGAGGGGGGAAGACGCAGGGCCTGCCTCGGGGGAGGTCAGAACTGTGTCGGACGCATCACCGCATCAATGCCGCCATCAATGACGATCTGCGCTCCATGCACATAGCTTGCGGCCGGGCTCATCAAAAAGGCGATGACCGACGCCATCTCGGACGGCTCGGCTCGGCGGCCCATGGGAGGCACGAACTTGGCAATGGATTCGCCATAGCGCGGATCCTGCAGACCCGCCTGCAGCAAGGGAGTCTCGGTCGCGCCGGGGGCGATGGTATTCAGACGCACGCCGGCCTCGCCCCAGACGGCGGTGCGTTTGCGCACAGCCACCGTCAAGGCATTCTTGCTGCCCGCATAGGCCAGATTGCCGCCCTGCTCTCCCGCTTGTTCGACAATGGCGCGGGCCTTGGCTTCCTCGCCGGCCTCCAGTGCCGGTGCCAGTGGGTTCTTGTCAAAAGCCAGATGCGCGGAAGCCACGGACGAGATGACGACGGCTGCGGGCTGCCGGCCCTGTTTCAGCAGCGGCAGAAAAGCATCCATCAGCTCGGTCGCGCCAAAATAATTGACCGAAACCACATTGCCGAGCACCTTGGTCTGCGGCCCCAGGCCGGCGCACAGCACCAGGCCGTCCATGCCCTTGCTGCACTTCGCCAGTACATCGGCAATCGCCTGCTTTCGACCTTCGGCCGTCGAGAGATCGGCAATCACTTCCGCATCGCGTATATCGATGCCTACGATCTGGTGGCCGGCCGCTTCCAGGACCTTGCGCGTAGCGGCACCAATGCCGGTGGCGCAGCCGCTCATCACGATGATGGACATGTCTTGTTTCCTTTTGTCTGGGTGGTGATGGCGCACATCTAAGCCCATCATGAAAACTCAGACTACATGCAAACGGACGATGTAATTCCCCTAGGGAAAATTTACCGTGGCCCTTCCTACACTGGCGCAACATCTGCGCGTGAGGAAATCCAGCCATGTACCCCCATCTCTTCCAGCCCATCACCATCGGCCATATCACCCTGAAGAACCGGGTTCTGATGGGCTCCATGCATACCGGGCTGGAGGATCAGGCGCAGGGTTTTGAAAAGCTGGCCCTCTTCTACACCGAACGTGCACGGGAAGGGCTGCAGCTCATAGTCACCGGGGGCTTTGGCGTCAACGAGTACGCACTGGGAATGCCCGAGCATGCCGAGTTCTCGACACTGTGCACGCCAGAGCAGGCGGCGCGACACCGCCTCATCACCGATGCGGTGCATGCCGAGGGCTGCCATATCCTCATGCAGGTACTGCATGTGGGCCGCTACGACCACGGCAGCGGCGGCGTCTCGCCCAGCAGCGTGCTCTCCAGGCTCAGCAACCGCAGCTCGCGCGAACTCAGCGCGGCCCAGATCGAGCAGATCATTGCCGACTATGTGCGCTGCGCCTGCCTGGCCCGCGAAGCCGGCTATGACGGCGTGGAAGTCATGGGCGGCGAGGGCTATCTGATCAACCAGTTTCTGGCGCCGCTGACCAACTTCCGCACCGACGAATGGGGCGGCAATGCCGCCGGCCGCAGCCGCTTTGCGCTGCGCATCGTACAAGGCATACGCGCGGCTGTGCCCGAGAACTTCGTCATCAGCTTTCGCCTGTCTCTGATGGACCTGGTCGAGCATGGCAGCCACTGGAAGGAAGTACTGGACCTGGCCCGCCAGCTGGAAGCCGCTGGCGTGAACCTGTTCAACACCAGCGTGGGCTGGCATGAGGCGCGCATTCCCACCATCGCCATGATGGTGCCGCGCGCTGCATTCAGCTGGGCTGCCGAGCAACTCAAGCAGGCAGTCAGTGTTCCCGTGGCGGCCAGCAACCGCATCAATACCCCCGAAGTGGCCGATGACCTGATTGCCCAGGGTCATGCCGACATGGTGGCCATGGCTCGCCCCTTTCTGGCCGACCCGGCCTTTGTGCGCAAGGCGCAGGCGGGCCAGAGCAGCGCCATCAACACCTGCATTGCCTGCAATCAGTCCTGTCTGGATCGCATCTTCACGCGCCAGCAGGTCAGCTGCCTGGTCAACCCCAGAGCCTGCCGCGAATGGGAATGGCCGCAGGAAAAAGCCGCAGTTCCGCGCAAGATCGCCGTGCTCGGTGCTGGACCCGCAGGACTGGCCTGCGCGCGCGAGGCGGCCGACCGAGGCCACAAGGTGACGCTGTTCGAGCCCGGCATCCGCATCGGCGGCCAGTTCTTTCTGGCGCAGAAGGTGCCCGGCAAGCAGGAGCTGGGCGAGACGCTGCGCTACTTCGAGCATGAGATCCAGCGCCTGGGCATAGAACTGCGGCTCAACACCACACCGGACATCAACACCCTGAGCGTCTTTGATCACGTGGTCGTGGCCACGGGAGTGACACCGCGGCGCAGCGGCATTGAGGGCGAGAACAGCTCCAAGGTGGTGGACTATATCGAGGCCTTGCGCAGCCCCCGCTTTGTCGGCGAACGCGTGGCCATCGTGGGCGCGGGGCCGCTGGGCTTTGACATGGCCGAATTGCTGGCCCATCACAAGGCCGACGACGGCAGCGTGGCCGCCTTTGACCGCGAATGGGGCATTGATCCAAAGCGCGAGCAGCGCGGCGGCATCAAGGCCAGCGAGAAAGCCGATTCGCCGCGTCAGATCTGGCTGCTTCAGCGCAGCAAGGCGGCCATGGGCAGCACCTTGCCAACCACCACGGGCTGGATTCGCCGCGCCCGGCTCAAGAACAAAAGCGCACGCATGTTCAACGATGTGGAGTACATCCACGTCGACGACAACGGCCTGCACCTGCGCATACGCGGCGAGCAGCGCTGCCTGAGCGTGGACAACATCGTGGTCTGCGCCGGCCAGGAATCACATGACCCCTGGTCATCAAGACTTCAAGCACAAAACATTGCGCACACAGTGATTGGGGGCGCGCGCAATGCCCACAAAATTGATGCAGCGCGCGCCATCGAAGAAGGGGCCGAACTCGGCCGAAAACTATAGGAGACAGCGAAACAAAATGAGCAATCCCCACGCATCAATGCTGGAGCCGGGCCGTATCGGCACCATGGAGCTGAAGAACCGCATCATCATGGCCCCCATGGGCGAGAACTACGGCGGCACCGACGGTATCTGCGGCGAACGCGCCCAGGACTATTACGAAGAGCGTGCCAAGGGCGGCACCGGCCTCATCATCATGGGCACGGCCGCCATCTCCTGGCCCACCGGCACCAGCGAGCCGCACCAACTGGGCATCTCCAACGACAGCTTCATCCCCGGTCTGGCCGAAGTCACGCGCCGCGTTCACTCGCACGGCGGCAAAGTCGCCATCCAGATCAATCACAGCGGCAAGGTCGCTGCCAATGACCGCACCCACGGGCGCGAGATGTGGGTGTCCTCGATTCCGCCCGACGGCCCTGTGGCCGAAGCCATGCGCACCGTCACGCCCAAGGAGTTCTCGACCTTTGTGGGAGTTGGCCCCTACCCCGACCGCTACCGCGTGATGGACAAGGCCGATATTGCACAGATGGTGGAATGGTTTGCTGCGGCCGCCCTGCGCGCCAAGCAGGCCAACTTCGATGCTGTGGAAGTGCACTGCGCGCACAACTACATGATCGCCAACTTCCTCTCTCCCTTTTTCAACAGCCGTACCGACGAATACGGTGGCAGCTATGAAAACCGCAGCCGCCTGCTGCGCGAAGTGCTGACTGCCGTGCGCGAGCGCGTGGGCGCCGACTTCCCCATCTGGGTGCGTATCGACGCCGAGGAAATGCACACGCCCGGCGGCATCACCATGGACGAGGCGCTCAAGACCGCCAAGCTCTGCGAAGAGCTGGGCGTGGATGCCATCAATGTCTCGGCCTATGCGCGCCTGCCCACAGGCACGGCCTTCACCGATGCACCGATTCCGCAAAAGCAGAATGCCTATCGCGAATTTGCCACCGGCATCAAAAAGGCTGTCGGCATTCCCATCATCTCGGCCGGCCGCTGGGAGCTGGATGCCGCCGCCGCCGCCATCAGCAATGGCGAGATTGACTTTGTGGCCATGGGCCGCAAGCTGCTGGCCGACCCCGACCTGGCCAACAAACTGCAAGCCAACGCCGCCCAGAGCGTGCGCCCCTGCATTTATTGCTATGCCTGCGTAAGCGAGATTTTCATCAACAAGGGCATCAAGTGCGCGGTCAACGCACAGACCGGCCACGAGGCGAGCAGGACCATCACCTTTGCCGAAAAGCCCAAGCATGTACTGATCGTCGGTGGCGGCCCTTCGGGCATGGAGGCCGCCCGCGTCGCCGCCCTTCGCGGCCATCGCGTGACGCTGGTCGAGCGCAGCGACCGCCTGGGCGGCACGCTGTTCTTTGCCGCACTGGCCTATCCCGAGAACGGCCGCCTGCTCGACTATCTGGTGCGGCAGATGGACCACCCGAACATCCAGCTGCGCTTGAACACCACGGTCGACGCCGGGCTGCTGGCCGAGCTGCAGCCTGACGAAATTCTGGTGGGCACCGGCGCCAGGCGTGCCGCGCCCGCCATCGAAGGCGCGCAGCAAAGCCATGTCTGGAGCGGCGACGAACTGCGCCGTCTGATGACGGGCGATCGCGCCGAAGAAATTGCCAAGGCCAAGCTGAATCTGGCCGAGCGCGCGCTGTTCAAGGCCGGCGGCATGTTCAAGGTGACGGACAGCACGGCAGCGATCCAGAACCTGTCCAAGCTGTGGATGCCCCTGGGCAAGCGCGTGGTCATCATCGGCGCAGGCCTGGTCGGCCTGGAACTGGCCGAGTTCCTGCTCGATCGCGGCCGCGAAGTCACCGTACTGGACCCCGGCACCCATCCCGGTACCGAGCTGGCCATCGTGCGCCGCTGGCGCGTGTACGACGCCGTGAAGAAGCACGGCAAGCTGCTGATGCAGTCCAACGTCACGCGCATCGAGCGCAAGGAAGTCGTCTGGACGGACAAAAAAGGCGAGGAATACCGCACGCCAGCCGACTCCGTGGTGCTGGCCATTGGAGCCGAGGCTGACTCCGCCGTTGCCGACCAACTGCAATCCCTTACCCGGACTCCCGTGCGCCGCATCGGCGACTGCCAGGACCTGGGCTATATCGAGGGCGCCATGCATTCAGGCCATCAGGCCGGACGCGAAGTCTGAAGATACTCCTTGATAGCTGAAACCGCCTGCGCGCTCCATGCACGCAGGCGGTTTTCTATTGGAGTCATCGCATTTCGGTAGAACGGAGCAAGAGGCTTAATCTGGCCGGAAGCGGGTCTCCGCAACTGCAGCAAAATAGGCTCGAACCTGCCTCTCACTTTTGCTCCACCAAGGATTGACTGTCCCGATGCCTACGCCTGAGCGCTTCGTTGCGGATGTCCTCCAAAATATCAACAATCGTACGATTCTTGAACGCTGGGATGATTTGAATCTTCCAGATGGCTGGCTTGTTGCAGGCTGCTTATTTCAGACAGTTTGGAATTTGCAGGCGCAGCGGAATCCAGAGGATTCCATCAAAGACTACGATCTCTTTTACTTTGATCCATCGAGCACCACTGACGGTGCGGAGCAGAAGATGCAAGCACATGCCGATCGCGTTTTACGCGACCTTGGCATCAGGATTGAAGTCACGAACCAAGCTCGGGTTCACTTGTGGTACGAGTCATATTTCGGTCGCCCATATGAGGCACTGCGAAGCTCTTGCGAGGGAATAGACCGATTCCTGATCCCAGCTACCTGCGTGGGTCTTCGCCCAGGCGGCCTCTATGCACCGAACAGCCTGGATCTGATCTATGACGGAGTTTTGGCACTCAATCCATTGACGCCGCATCGTGAGCTTTTCCAGCAAAAGGCCGAGTCTTACCAAGCGCGTTGGCCATGGCTGCGAATCGTTGCCCACGGTCATCAGCCTCAGAGAATTGATGCACTCTGATGTGTGCCTGCATGTCCGCCCAGGGTCGTGCTGGGACGGTGGCCTACCGGCCACGAGCAGACCTTACACTTCGGTGCAGGCCGTTCAATTTACTCACGGCTCGCACTATGAAAAGTCTTTCCCATGTCTAAAAGTGACGCTGCAACAACTGTCGTAGTAAGAGAAGTCCAGCCACATGACTTTGAAGCCTGGCTTTCACTCTGGGATGGCTATAACGCTTTCTATGGAAGGTCCGGAGCTACCGGACTGGCGAAGGAAATTACCCAAAAGACCTGGGAGCGATTCTTCAATCCCATCGAACCTGTATTTGCGCTGGTCGCTGAAGATGCAGGAGAAGTGGTTGGTCTAGCGCATTACATATTTCACCGTAGTACTACGAGACTTGGTCCGGTCTGCTATCTGCAGGATCTTTTCACGGCCCCGAAAAGGCGTCAGCTTGGAGTTGGAAAGGCCCTGATCAGCAAGGTCTATAAGCAAGCAATGCTGGCTGGCTCAAATCGCGTCTATTGGCAAACACAAGCAACCAATGAAGCCGGCCGAGCGCTCTACGACAAGTTAGCCAAACATAGCGGTTTCATCGTGTATAGCCATGAACTGTAGTCTCTCACTCCAGATGGGCGAATGAGGCTCGTCAATTAATGCTGGCTTTGGGTTGACTCGATGCTCGAATGCAGCCGCTGCTTTCAACCAGGACGCTCTTGCCCAATGCCGGCCTCTGCATCGACCTGGTCAGGGCATGCATGGCCCACAGCGTCCAGCTCGAGATAGACCCAGCCTCACGAGCTGTATAAAGAAACAGTAGACTTTGGACTTGATAGCTCCAGGAAAAGTCCAGACATGCCAGCAGAACTCGAACCAGAAGACGTCTCCATCTTCGAAGACCGCCTTTGGCACCACAAGGGCTGGGAAGCCCGCGTCATCAAGAATGAAGACGACGATGGATGGGCGGTGTCAATGACTCAGGACGGCCAGGCGGAACCAGCTCTGGTCGGACCATGGACCATGGGGCGCGACAAGAAGAATCCCAAGCCTCTTGACGTGTCGGCCTTCAACACGCTGGTGAAAACTGCCAGCGAAGTGATACGTCGCCATGAGCAGCACCAGGCAGCGCTGTTGCACAAAGCCATACAGATTGAAGTTCGCGGATTGCGCGTGACGGTGGCTCTCGATATTGAGCCCGATGAGGACAATCCCACGGCGACTCTCACGGCCACCGCGGCGGACGGCAGCGAATTGGCCAAGGTACGAGTCCGGCCGGACCATAGTCTCACCCGTGCTTCTGCACAGCACTGGGCAGACGCAGGCTACCCGCGTGAGAGCGAGGACTGAACCTCCGGACAAGACCCTTGTTCAGAAGTCGGGGGCCCTTTCAGGGCGACCAATGTCCGTAGCATGGCCTTGGCTGCTTGTGGAAGCTGACTTGAGCACCGGAAGAATGTAATGCCGGAGAAATTGAGCACACCACCCAGCCGACCTTCCCAGGCATGCCCGACACTGCGGAGCCCCGGTCAAGGAGCTGCATTGACCCGTTGAAACCACAGCCGTCAGCGGACATTGGATATCGCACCACATCTTCGGATTGCATGAGTTAGCTCGAAAATCAGCCAGATGCCCAACCTTGACCTGTTTGATATCCATCTCCACCGCTGGAGTGCGAAGGCGGCTGGTGACCCCTTCACAACTCATACAAGTGACCTTCTGCCAGTCATCCTTGCAAGGAACTGGGCAGATCTTCCTGCGATGATCAAGATCACGCGAAACCTTGACGAGCGCATCGGCGGCAGAGTGCTTCAATGGTGGGACTGCAATGGCGCAGCGCAAGTCTATGCTTGCGACCAAGATTCAGGAGCGCTGCTGATGGAGCGCGCAACCGGCTCCAGGCATTTGCTGCACATGGCTAGAGAAGGCGAAGATGATGCAGCGACAAGCTGTATCTGCCACACCATCGAGCAACTGCATTCAAAGAGATCCTCGGCACCACCCGAAGAACTGCTGCCGCTGACGGATTTTTTTAGGTCACTCGCGTTGATGGCGCAGCAGGAAGGCGGTTTGATGGCCGAATGCGCAACGGTGGCAGCTGAGCTGCTGCATGAGCAGCGCGAGCCTGTCGTCCTGCATGGCGACGCGCACCATGGCAACATACTCGATTTCGACAGACGTGGATGGCTGGCGATAGATCCAAAGCGCGTCACAGGTGAGCGGTACTACGACTACGTTAGCGTGCTGTGCAACCCCGACCTGGAGACTTGCACCGACCCGGGGCGCTTTGCGCGGCAGCTTGAAGTAGTCATCAATGTCACGGGGCTGGAACGTTGGCGTTTACTCAAATGGGTGATGGCTCACGCCGCTTTGTCGGCAGCCTGGTTCCTGGAGGACGGAGAGCGCACCAGGGCCAACAGGCAGCTGGCCGTTGCGCATCTCGCCCGACAGGCACTGGGATGAGGCTTCCAGCTCTGCCGCCAAAAAGCCGGCTCTCGGACGGCCGGCCTCGGGTTCACGCGCCGGACCGAGCGCGCAGCGCCGCTTCGAACCGAGCCAGCTCCTGCTGCAGCGTGCCGCGCTGCCTGAAGCGCAGGCCTGCCCGCTCATACCAGTTCTCGGCGTCCTCCAGATCGCCTTCCTGCAGATGCAGCAGTCCGTGCAGCCAGGCCGCGAGCAGGCCTTCATGTCGCTGCACGGCATCGTGCGCGGCATTCCATTGCCCGGCTCGCATCAGCGACAAAATGACTTGCAGCTGCGCATTGACTTCGCTCATGACAGGACTCCGTCGCGCTCAGGCCAGCAGCGCCTGCTGCACCAGGTGGCTGTCCACATACTGCTCCATGCTCGTGATCCTGCCCTCCTTGAGCCGGTACAAGTGAGCGAAGCCCGCCGTCATCGCCTTGCCCGTTTTGCGGTAGGTTCCCGAATAGACGCCGAAAGCTGCCACACGGTCGCCATCGGCCAGGTAGGTGTGGACCTTGGCGCTGTAGCCGTCCCACTCCGTCGCCAGCCGCTGGAACACGCCCGCGACGATCTCCTGCGGGCCGACATAAGTTCCTGCATAGGGAAAACCGGCGGCCTCGGTCCATTGAGCATCGGGCGCCAGTGCTGCCAGCAGATTCCTGCCGTTCTCTTCGGACGAACCTTCGTAGGTCGCGCGGATGATATCCAGATTGGTGGTCATGGTGTGCATCCCGGGCTTCAGCCCCACTTCATCTCACCCATGGCCACCTTTGCGCCGATCTGCAGCGCGGCGGCCAGGCCGGCGTCAGGGTAGCGCTTGTTCATGGCTGCGATCAGCGCGTCGCCATTGGCCGCCCTGGCCAGCTCCTGTTCGAAGGCCAGCAGGTACTCGCGGGTGTAGTTCACGGCCGAAACATCCAGCGCTCCATGCGCGCCCAGGTGGCCCGGCACGATCACGGCCGGATTGCGCGCAGCGATGGCTTCCAGGTTCTTTACCCAGGCCGCGCGAGAGGCTGCCGTCGGGGTATCGGCCGTCCACACATGCAACCCGGAGAAGATCAGCACGCCACCGAAGACTGCATTCAGCGAGGGGACCCACAGGTAGCGGCGGTTCTCCAGTCCTTGTGCCTTGACGATTTCGATGGTGTTGCCTTCCAGCATCAGTGCAGGGCCGTCATAGGCTTCAGGAAAGACGATGTCGGCAAGCTTCTGCGGACCGTTCTCCTTGAGCTGGGGCGCCCAGGTAGCTATCTTCTTTTGCACATTGGCACGGATGGCGGCAATGGTGTCGGAGGCTGCCAGCACCCTGGCGGCGGGGAAGGCGGCCTTGATCGGGCCCAGGCTGAAGTAATAGTCCGGGTCGCTCTGGCTGACGTAGATGGTGGTCAGCTGCTTGCCCGATGCCTTGATGGCTTCGGCCACGGCGCGTCCATCGGGCAGGGAAAAGCCGCCGTCGATGAGAATGGCCTCCCTATCGCCCGAGAGCAGCACGGGCGCACGGAAGAAGCCTTTGTCGCCTGCGGGAAAGTGCTTCCATTGCAGCGTGGAATGGCCGCTCACAGCTGCGGCGCAACCAGCCAGGCCTGTGACAATGCCGGCAGCGGCGGCGGTTTGAACAAAGTCTCGACGATTCATCATGATGGTCCTTCAGTGAATTTCAAAAATGGCGGGGGTCAGACGCGAAAGGCTCAGGCCGCGCTGAGCTGCTCGGCAAAGGCCTGCGGGTTGGAGTAAGCGGCACTGGAGTTCAGCAATTGGCGCTGGCCATTGGTTTCCAGGATGAAGCTTGGAACGCCACGCGCGCCAAGCTGGCTCTGCAGCACCTTTGCGCCTTCGATGCGGGCGCGATTGGCAGCCAGTAGTTCTCCATCGGACCGGAGCAGGCTTGCAGCAGCCTGCTCCAGCCCCAGGGCCTGCAGAACGGCCATCAACGTGTCCGGTTGCGTGATGTCCTCGCCATTGACGTAGCGGGCATGCTGAATGGCCTCAAGGGCGTCAAGCTCATGCTCTGGGGTGCACAGACTGACGGCGCTCAGCGCCAGAGTGGCTGGGCCGCTGTCGAACAGTTGCTGACGATCCGACAGCACATGGCTGCGGTAGCGCTCGCTAAAGCGCTGGCCCGTCAGGCGCTCGATGCGCTGATCGTTGCTCCAGGCATAGGCGGCAAAGCCATCGTCCATGAGACGTGCACCCGCGCCTGCGAAAAGGCCGCTGGGCAGCAGGCGCAGTTCAACCTCAGGCACTTTGCCCAGAGCCGCCACCGCTGCGGCGGCACCGTAGCACCAGCCGCACAGGGGGTCGAATACGTAATGCAGGGTCTTGGTCACCGAGGGCTCCTTTGCTTCAATACCGTGATCGTAGGAACAAAGCATTGACAGAAAAAGCCTGATCGAATAGATAAACTGTATGTCAATAGCAAACAATTCAGAAGAATCCGTCGCCGGCAGGCTTGCCAATCTCAAGCGCCTGGCCTACTTTGCAGCCGTGGTGGAAACCGGCAGTTTCACGGCGGCTGCGGACCGGCTGGGCATCACCAAGGCCGTGGTCAGCCAGCAGGTCGCAAGGCTGGAGCGCGAATTCCACACGACGCTTCTGACCCGCACCACCCGCAAGGTCGTTCCCACCGATGCAGGCCGGATCTTTTATCAACGCTGCGCATCCATCCTCAAGGAAGCGGGCGATGCTTTCGACGAGCTGGGGGAAGTTGCGGCCGAGCCTTCGGGAACCTTGCGTCTGACCGCCCCGCTGGACTATGGCATCACGGCAGTGGTGCCAGCCATCACCGAGTTCACGCGGCACTACCCCCAATGCAAGGTGGACGCCGTGTTCAGCGACCAGCCGCTTGATCTGATGTCGGGGCAGGTCGAGCTGGCAATCCGCGTCGGCTGGCTTTCCCACTTGAATGTACAGGCCCGTCAGATCGGGAGCTTCAGGCAATTGCTGGTCGCCGCTCCCTCATTGCGCCGGCAAGTGACGCAGCTCAAACAGCCACAGCACATCAGCGAGCTGCCCTTTGTCGCGAACACGGCCTTGCGTGAACCCTGCAACTGGAGCTTCTCGCGCAGCGAGCTGGACCGCCAGAGCGTGACAGTGCACCCTGCGATCTCGCTCGATGCGACACTGGCCGTGCGCGAAGCCGTGCGTCATGGGGCTGGCTTGTCGGTGCTGCCCGACTTTGCCGTGGCCGATGATTTGAAGAGCGGCGCGCTGATACAGGTGCTACCCAGTTGGTCGCTGCCATCGGGGGGCGTTCATGCCGTGTTCCCGACCGCACGATTCCGACCGGCAAAGGTCAAAGCCTTCGTGGACCTGATGCAGGAGCAAATCCGCTCCAGGGCATGACCAAGGTCGGCCATCAGACAGCTGACAAGCGGCTCAGGCGATGGCATGCTGAAGCCACATCGGACCACCACCACACAGCAGCCACGCCATCCGGGCAGCAGCTTGCAGACCTTGCAATTGCGCTTGACCGGGAACGCAGCGGCTCGATTCCTGCTGCGGATCGAGTTCAAGCGACATCGTCAAGAGTGCATAGAAAAAGGGAGCCCAAGCCCCCTTTTTCTGTGCGAGGCGGTCGCTCCCGCCTGAGCGATGCCATCAGACTCAGAAGTTGGGCGCTTCCACACCTCCGTCCACCCCCAGCACTTTACCGGTCACCCAGCTCGATGCGGGGCTGGCCAGAAACAGCGCGGCACTGGCGATGTCTTCGGGCTGGCCCATGCGTGCCATGGGTGTGGTCTTTTCCATGCGCTCCTTGCGATCCGGCGTGAGAAACGGCGCCAGTGCATCGGTCATGATGGTGCCGGGCTCGATGGCGTTGATACGCACCCTGGGACCGAAGTCCTGCGCCAGGCAGCGTGTCATCTGGTTGAGAGCGGCCTTGGCCGCACCATAGGCGCTGAAGTACTTTTGCGAGTAGCGTGCCGCCGTCGACGAGATATTGACCACGGCTCCGCCACCCGCAGCTTCCATGGCCGCGGCCGCCTTCTGAATCAGCGTGTATGCAGGCACCACATTGAACGCCAGCATGTCGCCCACGGCCTTGCCCGCCACCTTGCGCGGGTCGTTGGGGCCGCCACCGCCCACATTGTTGATGAGCACATTGATCTTGCCCAGCTCCTCCACAGTGCGGACGATGAGCTTGTCCAGATCTTCTTCCTTGTTCACATCGCCCTGCACGGCAATGGCGCGGCGGCCCAGCGCTTCAATTTCGGCCTTGACTGCCTTCAGATCCGCCTCGGTGCGCGCAAACAGCGCCACATCGGCGCCGGCCTTCGCCAGCGTGACAGCGCATGCACGACCGATACCCTTGCCCGCGCCGGTCACCACGGCCACCTTCCCCTCCAGCGAAAACTGGCGAAAAATCTCGTTCATGTCTCTTCCTATGATTGCGTTCAGACCCGCCCATGCTCTGTACGAAACGCTTTCAGGACATCAGCCAAACGGACCATGGGACAAGCCCCATGGTCAGCCCCGGCAGCTTGCGTCAACACGCAAGAATCGAGCCCTTGAAATTGATAGCGCTGCACCAGGGCAGAGCCGCGAATCAGGCAAAGTCCAGATCAGGGGCAGCGAGCAAGGGCCAAAGCGGCCCCGCCGCCGCGCAACGGCTCAGGGGGTGACTGCTGCCTGCAGCATCTGTTCGAACTGCTCGTTATAGGGCGGCAGCATGCCCCACTCGCGACGCGGGTCGTGGTTGCCGGCCTTGTAGACGGAGCGGGCATGGCTGAACTCGAGAAAACCCTCGCGGCCATGATAGTGGCCCATGCCCGAAGCGCCCACGCCGCCAAACGGCGCATCCTCCAGCGCCGGATGCATGACCACATCATTGATGGAGACACCGCCGGACAGCGTGTTGTCCAGCACCCAGTTCTGCTCCGTCTCGTCGCTACCGAAGTAGTACAGAGCCAGCGGGCGCTCACCGGCATTGATCGCGGCCACGGCGTCGCGGATGTTCTGGAAGCTGCGCAGCACCACGGCCGGGCCAAAGATTTCGTGCTGAGAGATTTCCGCTTCAGCTGGCGGGTTGACTACCAGCGCCAGCGGCAGGCGGCGGTCTGCGCCGGCTTGCGCGGCACCGACTTCCAGCACGGTCAGACCGCGCGCCTTGGCATCATCGACATAGGCTTTCACACGTGCGTGGTGGCGCTCGTTGATCACGGGCGTCATGTCTGCGTTGCCTGTCACCGAGGGATACAGCGCCTGGTATTGCGAGACAATGCCATCGGCCAGCGCCTGCAGGCGGGATTCATGGACCCAGACCACGTCGGGTGACACGCAGAGCTGGCCGGAGTTGAGCGATTTGCCTACGGCGATGCGCTCGGCCGCATTGGCGATGTCGGCGGAATCGCCCACCAGCACGGGAGACTTGCCACCCAGCTCCAGCGTCACGGGCACCAGGTTCCTGGCGGCAGCAGCCATGATGAGCTTGCCCACGCTGGTGGAGCCCGTGAAGACCATATGGTTCCAGGGCTGCTCGGCAAACGCCGCAGCCACTTCGGGGCCTCCCTGCACCACGGCCAGCACCTGGGGATCAAAGCGCCTGGCCACGGCCTCGGCCAGCACCTGGGCCGTACGCGGCGCAATTTCGGAGGGCTTGAGCACGGCCCGGTTGCCAGCCGCGAACGCGCAGGCCAGCGGCGACAGCAAGGTGAACAGCGGTGCATTCCAGGTGCCGATGATGCCGATCACGCCCTTGGGCTGGTACTTGACCCAGGCCGTGGCGCCAAACATGTCAAAGGGTTTGACGCTGGGACGTTCGGAGTCACCCAGCCAGTCCCTGAGGTGATCGCGTGCATGCTTGAGCGAGGAGAGCGAGCCAAGAATGTCATTGGCCAGCGAGAACACGGCGGGGCGGCCACCAAAGTCTTCGCCCATGGCCTGGCAAAGTTCCTCCTTGTGCTCCACCAGCATATCGATGACTTGCTGAATGCGCTGCATGCGCACATCGGCGCTGACCGCAGCCTCTTCGATAAAGGCCTGTTTTTGCATGTCCAGCAACTGGCGAATGCCGATGGACGAATTCGTCTGGGTCATTTTGTCTCCTCGATATTTCTCTTGAAAGCCATGAACGGAAGGCACATGCTCAGACCTCCGGATTTCGCGGTCGTCGTCCAAAAAGACGATGGCATAACCCTAAGCCCCTCGCACGATGCAGCGCATGCACACCCCTCAAACTCCGCCTCCCGCCGTCAGCTGGCGCACTCATCTCAGCCTCGCCCTGCTGGCGCTGGTCTATATTTTCTCCTTCATTGACCGACAGGTTCTGTCTATTTTGCTGGAGCCCGTCAAACAGGAATTCGGCGCCTCAGATACCGAGATGGGTTTGCTCACGGGGCTGGCCTTCGGTCTGATCTATGCCATGCTGGGTGTGCCTGTGGGGCGTCTGGCCGACACACGCAACCGCCGCAACATCGTGGCCCTGTGCTGCGGGATCTGGAGCCTTGCCACCGCTGCCTGCGGCATGGCCACCCAGTACTGGCACATGCTGCTGGCCCGCATGAGCGTGGCCGTGGGCGAAGCCGGCGGCATGGCGCCCTCGGTGTCCATAGTCTCGGATCTGTATCCTCCCAAGATGCGTTCGTTTGCCATCAGTCTGTTCATGATGGGCCCCAACCTGGGAACGCTGCTGGGACTGGTCATAGGCGGCATGGTGGCCCAGCATTACGGCTGGCGCTCCGTGTTTCTCGCCTTCGGCATTCCGGGCGTCATTCTTGCGCTGCTGGTGTATTTCTTTGTCAAGGAGCCGGCACGTGGCGCCTATGAAAGCATCAAGCCCGCAGCTCAAGACAGTGCTCCGCGCGAATCCATGTTTCGCCAGATAAGGCGCCTGCTGGGCATGGCGCCGCTGCGCTATATCTGCATCGCCTGCGGCGTGGCCGGTATTGCAGGTTATGGCTACGGTGTCTGGGCGCCGAGCTTTTTCATGCGCATTCACGGCATGAGCATCTCTCACGCCGGCCTGGTGTTCGGCCTGGCCAGCGGCCTGGGGGCCGTGTTCGGCGCCATGTTCTGCGGCTGGCTCAGCGACAGATTGACCCAGCGCGACTCGCGCTGGCAGCTGCGTCTGGCCGCCATGGGCACCTTCTGCGCCGTGCCTGCAGGCGTCGCCGTGTTTTTCTGGCCTGTATCCGACTTCTGGACGGTTGCCGGCATCAAGGTCCCCTATGCCATGGCATTCGCCCTGCTGTTCGGCTTTTTTGCGAGCTGGTTTGCCACGCTCTCATACAGCGCCGTCAGCCAGATGGTGACTGCAGCCGAACGCAGCGTCGCCTCGGCACTTCTCAATCTTTTCATGACCTTGCTGGGCGTGGGCCTGGGTCCACTGGTAACCGGCATTCTGTCGGACTACTTTGCCCGGACCCATGGCTCCGAAGGCCTGCGCTGGGCGCTGATGGGTGTGACCTCGCTGCTAGTCATCACTTCGCTTTTCTTCGCCTTGGCCATCCGCCCCTATAAGCAGCGCCTGCAGCAGTTGCAGATGAATGCCGCCTGATCATCAAAAATTGGAGACTCTCATGAGCCGACCCGTAGTTCTCATCACCGGTGCCAGCCGCGGCATTGGCGCTGCAACCGCCGTCTTCTTTGCCACCAAGGGATGGCGCGTGGCCATCACCGCCCGCACGCTGACCGAAGGTGCGCAGATGGAAAACCAGCTGCGCCTGCCCAACGGCCAGCTTCTGTCCGGCAGTCTGGAGTCCACAGCCAAGGCCATTGAGGCCGCTGGGGGCGAGGTGTTTCCGCATGTCATGGACCTGATGGACCTGAGCAGCCTGGACAAGGCCGCCGACGCCGTACTGACACGCTTTGGCCGTGTCGATCTGCTGATCAACAACGCCGTCTACCAAAACCGCGAAATCAACCACCTGATCCCCGAGATAACGGCTGAGTCGCTGCAGCGCTCCATGCTGGGCAATGTCATCGCCCCTTTCCATCTGGCTCAGCGCCTGCTGCCGGCCATGGCGTCACAAGGCGGCGGCCGCATCATCAATGTGTGCTCGGCTGCGGGCCAGTACAACCCGCCCGTGCCCGCCGACCAGGGCGGCTGGGGCTTTGCCTATGGAGCCTCCAAGGCCGCCATCGCGCGCCTGGCCGGCTGCATCAACACCGAATACAAGCAGCAAAATGTGCGCGCCTTCAGCGTCAACCCCGGCGTGGTGAGCACCGAGGCCGTCAAGGCCACGCTGGGCGACGATGGCCTGCTGGCTCAGCGCTATGGTGCCTCCACCCCCGAAGAAATTGCGGCGGCACTGTTCTGGCTGGGCACTGAGAAAGACGCTCTGCCACTGGCCAAGAGTTACACCATGATTGACCTGCAACCACTTCACAAAGAGCGCGTGGCTGCGACCATGTGAGCCGCAGGTAAGCGTGCGCAAACACCCAACCAAGGGCAAACCCTGTGCGGTTTGCGCCAGATCAAAGCCGCGCCTTCACTCGTCCAAACAGAGTATGCGCGGCGACGCCGCTTGCCAGAAGATTCATCCGTCCAAAACTAAATACGGAGACCTCTGCAATGGCAACCACGAAGGACTACCGCCTCGGTGAATTCACCTACCCACGTGGCTGGTTCATGATTTCCGAGGCCAAGGCGCTCGACACCCACAAGCCCGTGGCCGTGCGCTTCTTCGGCCAGGATTTCGCGCTGTACCGTGGCCGCGAAAGCGGCAAGGTCGTGCTGCTGGACGCTTACTGCCCCCATATGAAGACCCATCTGGCAGCGCCCAATGCCACCAGCTATGTGGTGATCGACGGCGGCGGCAGCAATGTGGAAGGCGACGGCATCCGCTGCCCCTATCACGGCTGGCGCTTCGGCGCGGACGGCAAGTGCAACCACATCCCCTATCACGACGGAGCCATTCCGGCAGCGGCTGCGGTCAAGAGCTGGAAGGTTGTTGAGCAGTACGGCGCCATCTGGGTCTGGTTCGATCCCGAAGGCGGCGAGCCCGACTACGATCTGCCCACTTTTGGCGACTGGCATGACGAGACCTATGTCAACGGCCAGTGGGACTACCTGGGCGAGCTGAACCAGCACCCCATGGAGGTCGTGGACAATATTGCCGACTATGGTCATCTGAGCCCCATCCACGGCTCCACCGTGGCGCGCTTCGAGAACGAGTTCAAGGGCCACAACGCCATCCAGCGCCAGTGCGGCGGTCACCGCACCCTGGTGGGCGAAGGCGGCGCCAGCGCCGATCTGCACACCGACACCTGGTACCACGGCCCCTCCATCCTGGTCTCCAAGGTCAGCGGCATGTTCAACTCCTTCATGATGATCATGCACACCCCCATCGAGGACGGCAGGATCAAGGTCTGGCACAACCTGCTGGTCAAGACTGCACACGGCGGCCTGCCCACCAAGGCGGACGAAATCGCGGCCAAACAGTACCAGGAGGCCAGCCGCCTGGCCTTTGCTCAGGACTTCGAAGTCTGGTCTCAGAAGGCGCCCTGCCTGAACCCGCTGTTCATCCCCAGTGACGGCGCCTTCCTCAAGGCCCGCATCTGGTACAAGCAGTTCTACAACCCCCGCGCCAAGGCGGCCGAGTATCTGGACCAGTGCGAAGGCAGGTACATTCCTCGCGGAATGGTGGCCTATACCCAGGAAGCCGAGGAAGCGACGGCCTGATCCCGAGAATCTCCAAGGCCAAAGGCCCATGCGCTTGCATGGGCCTTTTTTTGTCGGGGTGAAGGTCTGCCTTTTAAAACCATAGCTTCCAGCGCTTTATCTCCATGGAAATTCAATACAAAACATATTGAAATCCTTATTCATAAAGCGCAAGCAGCTACTATCTTTTCAATCCCTCAAGGTCTGGCATGTGTCACCTCCGTCAGCATGAAGACATGCTCGCCCCAGCCGAACTCGCCGTCCTGCGCACGGGCCGAGACATCGAGTGAAGCCGCTGCCGCCTGCGCCTGCTCCACCGTGTCAAACCACCACTCGACCACATGGCGGTAGCCGTAGCCGGAAGGAGGCTGCTCATCAATGGTGTTGCAGACAATGCGGCTGGCCAGGTCCAGAGCAAGGCTTTGCCACTGCGGTGGACAAATCTCCGGCAAGGCCGCAGCACCCCGCCAGACGTCGCTGCGCTGCAAAAAGCCGATCAACATGACTTGTTTATGCTGCGGCAAGACATCTGTGCACAGGTTGCCACGCAACACCTGCTGACGGCATAGCAGCGAGAAATTGCGAACATAGTCGGCAAACACGCGCGGCTCGTCGGGGCGCATGACGGCCAGGGTTTCGGGGTCGCTCCAGATCGCAGAGCCCGCTTCGCGCTCGGCCAGCACCATGAGGTTGACGCCGTCATAGTCCTTGCCCAGCTCTGCGGCATCTGCCTGCAGATGGCGTGAGCACTGGGCCACGGCCTTGACGCGCTGGCCCACGTTGCGACACTGGCGGCCCAGCGCGGAATGCTCGCGCCATGCCTGCGCGAACTCCTCTGGGCGCAGCGCCGGGTTGCGCCGCGCCAGATAGATCATCTTCCAGACGACGCAAGAATCCTTCTCGGTCACTTTTTCCGCCTTCATGCGGCAGCGACCACGGGCGCGTGGGCCTTGCGATAGGCGCCGGGGTAATGCTGCAGAGCACGGTAAAACGCCCATACCGCGGGCAGCAGCGTGCACATCATGATCGCCATGGCATAGCGCAGGCCTTCGCCGGGCGCAACAGTGTTGAGCACATCACTGAGCCAGCCGGCCACGATAGGCCCCACTCCGTTGCCTAGCAGGGCTCCGGCCATCAACACCATGGCGCTGGCCGTGGCTCGCCGCTCGGTCGGCACGACCAGGCTCAAGGCAGCGTAGGTGGCCGGAGCCCACCAGGATGTGAAGAACGAATAAATCAACATGCAGGCCATGGACAGCATGAACATGTCCGAGCCCACCAGCAGATAGCCAAAACCCAGCACCATGGCCAGGCTGGTACCGATCACGGGGATGCGAATCTGCCAGCGCACATCGCTGCGCGCCAGCCGGTCCGTCAACCAGCCAGAAAAGAGGCTGCCCGAGACCGAGAGCACAGCGGCCCCTGCAGAAATCGTCCCCGCCTGTTTGAGACTGAGATCGAAACGCCGCGCAAGCAAAGCCACATTCCAGGCGCCGATCGAGATTCCCGCGATCAGGACACAAGCAGCGCCCACGATTAGAAATCGGGTCACGGGCTCGCTCCATATCAAGGCGACGGCAGATTTGGCCTGCTGCCGGCCGTCCTGCGGCTCGGAGATCACCTGCGCGATGGCCCGAACGGGTTCGCTGATGCTCAGGCGCAGCACCAGGGACAAGACCATGATGGCCACACCAATGATGACCATGGTCACACGCCACCCCCACCACTCGGCAAACAACGGCCCCAGAAGCAAGGCCAGCAAGGCGCCCATCGCATTGCCGACACCAAAGACACTCATGGCACGCGAGCGCTCATGGGGCTTGTACAGATCGGCCAGTATGGACATGGACGCAGCGCCGCCACCGGCATCCCCCAATGCGGCACCGGCGCGCGATGCAGTCAGTCCACCCGAGCCAGTGGCCAGCGCGCCCAGCGCCGCCACGCTGCCACCAACGCCACGGCACCAGGCAATCAGGCTGCGGCGCTCTTTTCTGTCTGCCAGTCGTCCCAGAGGAATGCCCAGCACTGCGAACGTCAGCGCAAAACCGAGTCCGGTGATCAGGCCGATCTGCAAGTCCGAGAAGCCGAACTCCTGCTTGATGGGCTGCAGCAGCACAGCCAGGATCTGCCGGTCCATGAAGGTCAGGGCAGACAAGGCCGTCAGCAGCGCCAGCACATACACTCTTGATGAGCTTTGATGATTTTTGTTTGTCATTGTTTTCTTGGTTTTTTGCATCACGTCATGGCTCTCGTCGCTGCTCACGCCTCAGCAGCGCTGTCTGCCCTCGGACGCAAGGAGCGCGAGAGCAGGTCTTCGCGCACGTCTCGCATCGCGGCCGCATCCATGTCGAGTCCGATGGCGCCGCCTTGAGCATCGTGGTCATGAGCAGCCGCCCTCACATCGTCCCAACGGACGATTCCCTAACCCGGATTGGCCTTGGGTGCGGATTGCCTCTTAATGGAATGCGGCTGCGGGCTCGACCGCATGCCAGAACCTCAAGGAGACTGACACATGCAGCAATTCGACTTGCTGATCCGCAACGGCCGCATCGTGGACGGCACCGGCGCCCCTGCTTACCGCGCAGACCTTGGCGTGCGCAACGGGCGCATCGCCGCCATCGGCCAAGACCTGGGAGCCGCCGCGCAGCAAATCGATGCCGACGGATTGCTGGTGACGCCGGGCTTTGTGGATGTGCATACCCACTTTGACGGTCAGGCGACCTGGGATGAAAGGCTTTGGCCAAGCTCCCAGCAGGGCGTGACCACCGCAGTGATTGGCAACTGCGGCGTGGGATTTGCCCCCTGCCGGCCCGAGGACCGCGACACGCTGATTGAGCTCATGGAGGGCGTGGAAGACATCCCCGACACCGCGCTGCATGAAGGCCTGCCCTGGAACTGGGAGAGCTTTCCTGAGTATCTGCAAGCCTTGGCAGGGCGGCACTACGACATCGATATTGCAGCCCTGCTGCCTCACGGTCCGCTGCGCGTCTATGCCATGGGCGAGCGCGCCATACGGCGCGAGCAGGCCAATGCCGAGGACATCGGCAACATGCGGGAGCTGATCAAGCAAGCCCTGGCAGCCGGAGCCGTTGGTCTGTCAACCTCGCGCACCATGGCCCATCGTTCCAAGTCGGGGGACTTCACCCCCATGTACCAGGCCGTGAGCGAGGAGTTGCTGGAGCTGGGACTCTCGCTCAAGAGCTATCCGAACAGCGTCTTCCAGATGATCTCGGACTTCGAGCACATCGAGGACGAATTCAGCATTCTCACACGCGTCAGTCAGGGCACGGGCTGCGCCGGCACTCTCACCGTGCTTCAGTATCCGCACCGCCCGCAGCTGCACCGAGAGCTGCTACGGCATATTGAAACAGCCAATGCCGGCGGGCTGCGCATCATGGGCCAGGTGCTCAACCGCCCTGTGGGCGTACTCATGGGGTTTGAATGCAGCCTGAACCCCTTTTCCTGCAAGCCCAGCTATGAAGCGCTGGCACAGCTCAGTCCGGCAGAACGCATCAAAGAGCTGTCCCGACCAGGCACGCGCAGCGCCATCCTCGGCGAGAAGGACCGCAATCCCCACCTGTTCATGGAGTACTTCGGCCAGAACTTTGCGGGCATGTACCCCTGGAGCGGCCAAGAGCCCAACTATCTGCCGCAAGAAGGCGATTCGGTTCAGGCTCTGGCCGACGCAGCCGGCCAGCCACCGCTGGATTGGATGTATGACTTCATGCTGGGCAATGAAGGTCAGGCACTGGTCTATCTGCCCATGGCCAACTATCTGGACCATGACTGCAGCGCCCTGCACGAGCTGCTCGGCCATCCCCACACCGTACCCGCCTTGGGCGATGGCGGTGCCCATGTGGGCACCTCTGCGACGGCAGCGCCACGACCTTTCTGCTCACCGAATGGGTGCGCGAGCGCGGCCTGTTCAGCATCGAGCAGGCCGTCCATATGCTGACGCAGCGGCCGGCTTCGCTCTACGGATTTGCCGACCGAGGAGTCCTGCAGGTCGGCAAACTGGCAGATCTCAACCTCATCGATCTGCAGGCACTCAAAATTCTGCCGCCGCACATAGCTCGCGACCTGCCCGCCGGCGGCAAGCGCTTCCTGCAAGGCGCGCAGGGCTATCGCTACACCATCAAGTCCGGCCAGATCACCTACCGCGACAGCATGGCCACCGATGCATTGCCGGGCCGCTTGCTCAAGCGCAGCGAGCACAGGGTCAGCTGAGCGCTGCCGATCCTCCCCACCAGGCCTCGAAGCAAGCCCGGCTCTTGAGGCCTGCGCTCGTTTTTCATCCCCTCCTCATCCAAAAACGGACCAGATCCGTCAGACCCGCCCTGCTTGCGAGCAATCATCCTCCCTGGCCTCCTTCGCAGAAATAGGGCGCCTCGACCAAGCGCCTTGAGCAGGCACATCGAGCAGATCGTGTTCACGCCATGTGGATGCCAGCGATATAGTGACCCCGTCATCTTCCACGTCCATACCCCATGCATTTGCGCAAGTTCCGTATCCCGCCTCAGACCTGGCTCATGCTGCTGAGCTTTTGCGTCATGCCTTGCAGCGCGCAGGAAGCTGCGGCCTGGGAAAAGCAGGTCACGGGCCGCACTTCCATCACCCCGCTGGGCACGATTGACTACGAGGTGGGCTACAGCAGCGCAGGCTTTGACCATTTCTCTTCTGAAATCGTGGCCAGATGGAATGACGGGGGAGCGCAGGAGCAGACGCTGTACGAAGGCATTTACGACCGGCCGCCCGCCAAGGTCTGGGGGAACGGGCCCCATCTTTGCATTGCCATGCAGACCTGCGCGCGCTATTCGGATCGCTGCAGCCGGTATGTGATTGCACACCGCTATGACACGCAAGCCAAAGCCTTTGTGGCGCTGAAGTCCGAGAAGACTGCCCGCCGGATCTGCGCTGCGCCACGCTGAAGATAAAAAAAAGAAGGAGGCCGGAGCCTCCTTTAAATCCCGTCGTCAGGCGCGACGAACAGGGTATCCCTTGTGCTGTCTGTAACTGTTCTTCCCTCCGGTTCAGGCCGCTACGGCGCCAAGCGGTTCATGTTCTGCCGCATAGGCCTTGGCCCAGCGGTAATCCGCCTTGCCTGCCGGGCTGCGCTTGACTTCAGTGGCCAGATACACGGCGCGCGGCAGCTTGTAGCCCGACAGATTGCTGCGGCAGATCTTTTCGAACTCCTGCAGATCAAACTCGTGGCCCTGCTGCACCTGCACCACGGCCACCACCTTGCTGCCCCAGCGTTCGTCAGGAAGGCCCACGACCACCACATCCTGAACCGGCGGGTAGCGGCGCGCGGTTTCCTCCACCTCTTCGGGGTAAACCTTCTCGCCTCCTGTGTTGATGCACTGCGAACCACGGCCCAGCACCACATATTCACCCGTGGTGTCGATGCGGGCCCTGTCCCCTGTCAACACCCAGCGGCTGCCCTCGACCATCACAAAGGTCTCGGCCGTTTTCTTGGGATCTCCGTAATAGCCCAGGGGCATGTGACCACGGCGCGAAAGAATGCCTTCCTCACCTGGCTGCGTCAGAATGCGCAGATCTTCGGAGATCACGCTGAGGTCGGGACGCGGCGCGATGCGCATAAAGCCTTCGCCCTCGGGCGTTTTCTCCCCTCCGCCCAAGACTCCGGATTCGGAGCTGGCCATGCCGTTGTTGAGCACCAGATGAGGCACCTGCACCAGCAGCCGCTCCTGCAGATGACGCGAGAACACGGCACCGCCATTGCCGAAGATCATCAGTGACTTGAGCGGCCAGCGCCCGGGGTTCTTCTCCAGCGTCTGGATGATGGGCAAGGCCATGGCATCGCCAACCACGGCCATCACATTGATCTGGTGATGCTCGATCAGATCCAGCATGTGTACGGGATCAAAGTTCTTGCGATCATTCACATAGACCGGATGTCCGGAAAACAGGCTGATCAGGGTGGCCCACATGGCTGCGCCATGCATGAGCGGTGCCGCCGCCAGATAGGCCAGCGCCGGGCCGTTGGGTACCAGTTGCAGCAGCTCCTCCGGCCTTTCGATGGGAGGTCTGCGGAAGTAATAGCCGCCACCGCCCAAGGCCCCCATGAACAAGGATTTATGCGGCCACATCACCCCCTTGGGCAACCCCGTGGTGCCGCCGGTGCAGAGCATGAAGATATCGTCATCGCTGCGCTCGGCGTCCGTGAGTTCCCGTCCACCTTCGGCCAATACGCGCTCGTAGGGTTGCACTGTCCTGGGCAGGCCATGGCGCTCCTCGCCAACCCGCAGCGCCAGACGCAAAGTGGGCACCAGGGCAATGACTTCCAGCACCGACGCATCGAAGTCCGCACCATAGACCAGGCCGCGCAGGTCCAGGCTGTTGAACAGCCCCTGAAGCTCATCGGCCACGTAGCGGTAGTTGACGTTGACCGGCACGGCACCGATCTTGCTGCAGGCGAAAAAGGCCTCCAGATACTCGGCGCAGTTGTAGAGCTGGATGCCGACGTTGTCGCCCCGTCCTATGCCACGCGCACGCAGCGCATTGCCCAGCTGATTGGCTCGCTCATCGAGCTGCTTGAAGCTGAGCTTCTGCCTGCCGCAGCCAAAGGCAATGCGATCCGGCACAGCTTGCACCACCAACTCAAAAATATCCGCCAGATTGAAGGTCCGTGTCATCTCTTGTCTCCGTCTGTCTTCCCGTTTTTACGAATCCACTTGTCCCGCAGGTGCTGCAATGCTCGACGACGGCCTGTCCACATTCATCGTCTGCTTGAACCTGGTGCAGACCCTTGTGGTTTCGAGGGTGCATGCTCGCAGATAGGCAAGCAGCCCCCAACAGCACCTACCCTTAAAAAACTTCCGCCAAGGCATTCCCCAAGACTTAGTCGAAGAAAGCACAATCTCAGTGGAAACTCTCTCCATCGTCTGTTTCCAGATCGCTTCAAGCGATCTTTTTCGCAGTCACCATCGATACATAGGGCTTGATGGTCCAGGCATAGATCAGCAGTGCCAGCGCATAAAAGGCGAGCATGCAGACCAGCGCCCAGCGCAGCGATTCACTGCCCGCCCGAACGATGAATGCATCGCTGAGCAGACCCACCGTCAGAGGTCCCAGACCACCACCAACTGCAGTCAGCAGCAGGTTGTAGATGGACAGAGAAGTCGCCAGACGGCTGGAGGCAATCACATTGGTCAGTGCAGCAAACACCGGCGCGGCCCAGAAGCTGGAGAAGATGGAGAACAGGCCGTAGTAGGCAATCGCATGCGGAATCTGCAGGCCGGCCAGCGTCCACTGTCCCGCAGAATCATTCAGATAGAAAGCCAGCCCCAGCGGAATCGAAATCAGCGTCCCCAGAACCGGAACTCCAATCTGCCAGCGCACATCCTTCCTTGCCATCAGATCAGTGACCCAGCCACTGAGCAAAGCCCCGAAAATCGCCCCCGGCCCGCCGATGAATCCCATGATGGCGCCCGCGTCCTTGAGCTGAAGACCATGGGAGCGCACCAGAAACGCGGTATTCCACATGCCGATCGCATAGCCCGAGAACGCCATCAGCATGCTGGCTAGCCCCAGGCCCACAAACGCCTTGTTGCGCACCAGGGCTGACATCACCTCGCTGAACTTCTCGGTTGCTGCCTGCACCACGGCACGCCCCTCCTGCGCGCCGCGCACAGGCTCACGGCAAGTCATGCGCAGCACCAAAGCGATCAGCACGCCGGGCACAGACAGCCACAGAAAGGCCGCACGCCAACCATGGTGCTGGGCAATCCAGGCTCCCACGCCCAGGCCCACCAGCGAGCCCAGATGCGGGCCCAGGCTGAACACGCTCATGGCTCGGCTGCGCTGTTCGGGCGGGTAGACGTCGGCGATCATGGTGGTCGATGCCGCCGTGCTGCCCGCCTCGCCCACAGCCACGCCCACACGAGCAGCCGTCAGGCTCCAGAAGCCCACCGCCATGCCGCAAAGACCCGTGGCAACGCTCCAGCCGGCGCAGCACCAGGCAATCAGGTTGCGGCGGTTGGTACGGTCGGCAAAGCGGCCAAATGGCACTGCCAGAATGCTGTAGAACAGAGCAAAGGCCAGACCCGTGAGCAGGCCCATGGCACTGTCCGAAACCCCCATCTCCTGCTTGATGGGCTGAATCAGCACCCCCATGATCTGACGGTCTATCATGCTCACGCCATAGACGAGCAACAGCACCAGCAGCAGATAGTGACGACGCCAGCCCGTCACATTGCTGGCCGGCATCACCCTGGCCGAAGCGGCTTGCGGCACACGGGCCGCAGCAGATGCACTCATTTCCTGTCTCCTGAAAAACGTGATCTCCGCCACGTGGATTGAATGGAGTCTTGTATGCCCAGTAAAAAGGACGCGGCACATTGCGGTGTGCCGCGCCAAGTCACTAGGCAAGCAGTTCGCAGAAAGGCAGGTCCTTGTCCGCACGGGGCTCGGCAGCCAGCCCCAGCACGCGTTCGCCAATGCTGTTGAGCACCACCTCGTCGGTACCGCCCGCAATGCGCATGCCGGCAGAGCCGAACCACAGGCGCTCCACCATGGCAAAACGCTCTCCAAGTTCGCTGGCGGCCAGCACGCCGCGCTCGCCCAGCAAGTCGATGGCGAAATAGCTAAAGGACTGCAGCGCGGCAGCAGCCACGTTCTTGGCGCCGCTCATTTCGGGGCCGGGCTGTCGACCCTTGCTCAGTGCCGTCAGAGCGCGGCACTGCAGCAGCCATAGCGCCTGCTCCTTCAGATAGAGGTCGGCCCAGCGCTCGCGCAGGCGACCGTCCTGCAGCGCCGGCCTGCCGTCAAATCGATGATCGGCCAGCAAGCCAGCCGTGGTGCGCCACAGCTCGGCGGGCATCACTCCGCCAATGGCCAGGCGCTCTGCCATCAAGCCTGTCAACGTGACCTTCCAGCCACCGCCCAGCTTGCCCACCATCTGACTATCGGGCACGAACACGTCCTCGAAGAAGACTTCGTTGAACTCGGACTCTCCCCCTGCCTGGCGAATCGGGCGCACGGTAATGCCGGGCGACTTCATGTCCAGGAAGAAAGTGGTCAAGCCTTCAAACTTGCTGGTTTGGGGATTGGTACGAGCCAATACCAGACCAAACTGGGCAAACTGCGCGAGAGAGGTCCAGACCTTCTGGCCGTTGACGATCCATCCCTCGCGGCCATCGGTCGCACGCTCGGCACGGGTACGCACCATGCCCAGGTCAGAGCCTGCGCCGGGTTCACTCAGCAACTGGCACCAGAGGTTTTTTCCGCCCAGTGCCGGGGCCACATGCAGGGCCAGCACTTCGGCGCTGGCGTGCGCCATCACCGATGGCAAAACCATGCCCAGGCTGACGTTGAACATGCCCGTTGGCACCTTGACCCGCCCCTCCTCCTGGCGCCAGATCAGCTCCTGCATGGGTGTACCGCCCCGGCCACCCAGCACCTTGGGCCAGGTAATCGCACCAAAACCCGCTGCTGCCTTCTTGCCCTGCCAGAGCCGGGCTGCCTCCATGCGCTGCTCGGCAGTCATATCACGACCGAAGTAGTCGTCGGCACTGGCCTTGGGCTCGGCATTGGCTTGCAGCCAGGCGCGGCATTCGGCGCGGAAGGCGGCTTCCTCGGGCGTGTCCTCAAAGTCCATGGACTGGCGGTCAGCCGCGGTCGAGCTCTGCACAATCGTCTCTTTCGCAGGAGCAAGCAATCGCTTTTGCAACTCGGCCGCCACCTGCTCGCGCCAGGCGTGGATACTGCCCAGCTCCACGGCCTGCTGACGCGCACGGCGGTAGAACAGATGGCAATCCAGCTCCCATGTATAGCCCATGCCGCCATGGGTGTGCAGGTTTTCCTGTGCAGCATCCGACAGCGCCTGAGTGCTGCTCACGCGTGCTGCGGCGGCTGCGCCGGGCAGCTCGGACGCACCATCAGCCAGAGCCATGTCTGCCGTCAGCGCCCAGGCTCCGTAGTAGCAATGCGCACGGGCCAGCTGGTTGTTGGTGTAGAGATTGGCCAGCTTGTGCTTGATGCCCTGATAGGACCCAATGGGCCGGCCAAAGGCCTTGCGCTCCCTGGCATAGTGGCAGGCCATCTCCAGCGCGGCGTCGGCTGCTCCCAGCTGTTCAAAGGCCAGCATGACGGCAGCACGATTGCGCACGCGTGCCAGCACCTGGGCAGCGCTGCTGGCTCCGTCAAGTTGCTCGGCCGCCGTGCCGTCAAAGCGCAACAAGGCATAGGGCTTGGAAGGATCCAGCGTCTTGAGCTTCTTGCGCTGCACCGAGCCGTCACACCTGAAGGCCACCAGCACATCCGCCCCCATCGCATTGCGCGCCAGCGCCACCCCCCATTGCGCGGCCATGCCATCGGCCACCAGCGGACACTCCCCCTTCAAGGTCTTGCCGTCAAACAGGGGCAGAGCGTATGGCGGCTCCTGCCCGTCCGTCGGCGCTGCCAGACAGCCAATGCTTCCACCCGAAACCGGCAGCAGCCATTGCCTTCGTTGCGCGGACTGCTCCTGTGTAGATAGCAGGACGGCCTGCACCGCCAGATACATGGTCGATGCCAGAGGCACGGGACTGAGCTGGCGGCCCACTTCTTCGGCCACCACGCACATCTCCATGGCACCGAGGCCGATACCGCCACAGTCCTCCGGCAGCATCAGGCTGCTCACACCCAGCTGGGCCATGCCGCTCCATACGTCCTGGGCATGGTGACCCTCGCCCTCGAGCAAGGCACGCGCCTGCGTCAGCGGCGATTCCCTGGTCAGGAATTTTCGTATTTCGTTGCGCAATGCATTCTGGTCGTCACTGAAATCGAAGTTCATCTTTTTGTCTCCACCCAATCTTCCAAAGCTCAAACCACGGCGGCGGCGCATGCGCCATCCGGCAGCACGGCTGCCACATTCCACCGCCTTGCAGCGGGCGGTTCCAGGCCCAGCACCAGATCTGCGCCCTTGTCGCCAATCACCACCGATGCCGCATTCGTGTTTCCCGACACCAGATGCGGCATGACCGAGGCATCGATCACGCGCAGACCCTGCACGCCCTTGACCCGGAGGTCGGGGGTGACCACGCTTCGCGGATCGGCCGCATGGCCCATGCGGCAGCTGCCGCTGGCGTGGTGGCCCGATCCCATGTACATGGAGATCCAGTCCAGCAGCTCCTCGTCGCTTTGCAGGCCAGGTGCCGGGCGCGTCTGCGCTTCGATCAGGCCGGCCAGCGCGGACTGCTGGGCAATCCTGCTGGCCATGCGTACTCCATGGAGCAGCGCCTTGCGGTCACGCTCGTCGTGCAGAAAGTTCATGCGAATGCTGGCCAGCTCCTCGGGCTTGCTGCTCCTGAGCCTGAGCTGGCCGCGTGAATAGGGCCGCACCTGATAGGGCGCCATCGTCATGCCGGGGAAGGCCTCGGTGCGGTAGTTCTTGCCGCCCTGCATATAGCCCTCGATATCGCCGGTCACGGGCAGGCCGTGAATCTGGATGTCGTTGTAGGGCAGGCTGGAGTCACTGCGGAACCATGCGGCAAACTCCGAGGCCGGCATGGCCATGGCTCCCTGCCTGGTCAACAGGTACTGAATGAGCGAAGCGCCAATCCCCAGGCCGCGCAGCGAGCGGTTGAGGCTGGGCGTTCCGGCCTTCATGCGCCAGGACATGGGGACAATCGCATGGTCCTGCAGATTGGCGCCCACCCCGGGCAGATCCACCTTGACCTCGATCCCCATCTCCTGCAGGTGCGCTGCCGGGCCGATGCCCGAAAGCATCAGCAACTGGGGCGACTGCAGGGCCCCTGCACACAGCAGGACTTCCTTGCTGGCGCGAGCTGCATGGCTTGCGCCAGCCTTGTCCCTCCAGTGCACCGTGCTGGCGCGCAGCCCGTCCAGACCTATGCGGGTGACCAGCACCTGCATGCGCACATCCAGATTGAGCCGCCGCATGGCGGGCTCGATGGCGTTTTTGGCCACCGACGAGCGCTGACCATTCTTGAGATTGACCTGAAACAGCCCTGCCCCGTCGGGATGGCCGTTGTTGAAATCCTTGCATGCGGGCATGCCGGCTTGAATGGCGGCCTGTACCATGGCCAGCGATACGGGATGGGGATTGTGCAGATTGTTGGCCGTCAGCGGCCCGCCGCGCCCATGCCAGGGCCGGGTGAATTCTTGTTCGCTGCGCTGCTGGTCTTCGGTGCGCACAAAGTAGGGCAGCAACTCGTCATAGCTCCAGCCCACCGCCCCTTGCTCAGCCCAACTGTCGAAGTCCGCGCGATCGCCGCGCACATAAATCATGCCGTTGATGGAAGATGAGCCCCCCAGGCGCTTGCCTCGCGGCAGGCTGATGCGGCGCTTGGCTGCGTACTGCTCGGGCTCTGTTTCGTGCCCCCAGGAATAGCGGGAGCTGTTGATCATCTGGCCCCAGCCAGAAGGCATGGAGACCAGCAAATCCTTGTGGCTTGCGCCACCTTCCAGCAGCAGGACCTTGTGCTGTCGGTTCTCGCTCAGCCGTGCGGCCAGTGTGCCGCCCGCCGAGCCCGCGCCTATGACGATGTAATCGAAGACTTCATCCATGGCTTGTCTCCATTGATTGTTATTGGATGAGTGACTGTGTCGAGCCGATACCGGGTGAGCGCGCCCGCCCACCCTTTGCGGCCTGCTCAGGCCCTGGCAGTCTTTCCGTAGAAGGTCTGCCCCCTGGCCGCCATATCGCGCAGCATCTGTGGCGGGCGCAGTTGCTCGCCAAACAGATCTGCCAGGCGATCGGCCTCGGCCACGAACTGCGCCAGACCTATGCCGTCGATAAAGCAGAAGGGGCCGCCGGTATAGGCGGGAAAGCCCACTCCCAGAATCGAGCCGATGTCGCCATCAGCCGGCGCCAGCAGCACGCCTTCTTCCATGGCACGCGCTCCTTCGACGGCCTGCACATAGAGAATGCGCTGCCTGAGGTCGTGCGCGCTGGGCTGCAGGTCTTTCAGCGGGTAATGCTCGGCCAGGCCCGGCCAGATGCGCTTGCCGCTTTCATCGTAGTCATAGAAGCCCTTGCCCACCTTGCGGCCCAGACGGCCCAGCTCGAACAGCTTGCCGATCACCGGCGCGGAGCGACCGGGCTTGTATTCCCCTGGGAACTCTTTGGCCTGGGATTCGCCCGCATGCTTGGACAGATCAATCGACAGCTCGTCGGTAATCGCCAGCGGCCCCACGGGCATGCCCGCATGCTTTGCACAGTTCTCTATCAATGCAGGGGCAATGCCTTCTGCCACCATGCCGATGGCGTCATCCACAAACGCGCCGATGAAGCGGCTGGTGAAAAAGCCGCGCTTGTCGTTGACGACAATGGGCGTCTTCTTGAGCTGAGCCACGAAATCCAGTGCCTGCGCCAGCGTGGCATCCGATGTCTGCTTGCCGCGAATGACTTCCACCAGCGGCATCTTGTCGGCCGGCGAGAAGAAGTGCAGGCCGATAAAGCGATCGGGCCTGTCGCTCGCCTGCGCCAGCAGGCTGATGGGCAGGGCCGAGGTGTTGCTGGCCAGCACGCAGCCAGGCGACAGCACGGTGTCCAGCTTACGGGTCACTTCAGCCTTGATGGCACGGTCTTCGAACACGGCTTCGACCACCATATCGGCATCTCGCAGCAACTCGTAATCAGTGCCGGGAGTGATGCGAGCGAGGATGGCATCGGCCTTCTCGCGGCTCTGGCGGCCCTTGTCCACCTGCTTGGCCAGTGTCTTCTCGGAGTACTGCTTGCCCTTGTCCGCAGCTGCCTGATCCCGGTCTATCAGCACCACCTGAATACCGCGCTGGGCGGCCACCAAGGCAATGCCCGCGCCCATCATGCCTGCGCCTATCAGACCCAGCTTGCGGCATTGGAAGGGCTCCAAGCCTGCAGGACGGTGCATACCTTTCTCGGCCTTGGCCTTGTTGACAAAGAGCGTGCGAATCATGCCGCGCGCCACGGGACTACGCGACAGCGTGGCCATGTATTTGCTCTCGATGCGCAGGCCCTTGTCCATGGGCAGCTGGCAACCTTCGTAGATGCAGCTTTGAATGCACAGCGGCGCCGGCATATTGTGAAAGGTCCTGGCCTGCAGCATGGTGTTGCCCACCACGAAAGCCGGTGCCACGCGCGCATCCAGCGGGCCGCCACCGGGGATGCGAAAGCCTTTCACATCCCAGGGCTGCACCGCCGTGGGACTGGCCAGCAGCCAGGCCTTGGCAGCGCCGAGCAACTGCTCGGGAGCCACCACCTCGTCCACCAGTCCGGCCTCCCTGGCCTTCACGGCCTGCAGCTGCTTGCCTTCCATCAGAAAGGGCATGGCAGCCAGAATACCGATCATGCGCGGCAGGCGCTGGGTGCCGCCGGCACCGGGCAGCAAGCCCACTTGCGCCTCGGGCAGACCGACCATGACCGTGGGTGCATCGGCTGCAATGCGGTGGTGGCAGGCCAGGCAGATTTCATAGCCGCCGCCCAATGCCATGCCGTTGATTGCCGCCACCAGCGGCTTGCCCAGGGTCTCCAGTTTGCGCAGCAGCCTGGACAACGATGCGCAGGAGGCGAACAGTTCCTCGATGGGCATGTCCGCCATGGCGTCGATATTGGCCTCCATGCCCATCAGGTCGGCCCCCGCGACAAAGCTGTCCTTGCCCGAGGTGATGATGCCGCCGCGCACCCGGTCGTCGCCTTGCATGCGTGCAATACAGGCCTCCAGGCTGTCCATGAAGGCCTGGTCGATCACATTCATGGTCTTGCCGGGGTAATCCAGCGTCAGCGTGGCAATGCCGTCCCCATCTACGGCGTAGCGAATGATTTCCGTTGTCATGATTTCTGCTTCCTCACTCACACGCGTTCGATGATCATGGCCGAGCCCATGCCCGCCGCCACGCACAGACTGATCAGTGCCGTGCGCTTGCCGGTGCGCTCCAGCTCGTCCAGCACCGTGCCCAGAATCATGGCGCCGGTGGCCCCCAGCGGATGGCCCATCGCGATTGCTCCGCCGTTGACGTTCATGCGCTCATGGGGAATGTCCAACTCCTCCATCATGGTCAGCACCACCGTGGCAAAGGCCTCGTTGAGCTCCCACAGATCAATGTCCGAAGCCTGCATGCGCGCCCTGGCTAAAGCCTTGCGCGCGGCATGGGCCGGGCCATCCAGCATCAAGGTCGGCTCGGAGCCGATGCTGGCAAAGGCGCGGATGCGGGCCCTGGGCTTCATGCCCTGCCTGGCACCGGCCTCGGCCGTGCCGATCAGCACGGCAGCCGCACCGTCGACAATGCCCGAGCTGTTGCCTGCATGGTGATGATGGTGAATCTGCTCGACCTGCGGATAGCGCTGCAGCGCCACGCTGTCATAACCGTATTTCTGACCCATCTCGGTGAAAGCGGGCTTGAGGGCGGCCAGCGAATCGGCGGTGGTCTCGGCTCGAATGGTCTCGTCCTTTTCCAGCAGCGTCATGCCCAGGAAGTCTTTGACGGGAACGACAGACTGGTCAAAGCGACCTTCCGCCCAGGCCTTGGCCGCGCGCCGGTGGCTTTCGGCCGAGTACTCGTCCAGATCACGGCGGCTGTGGCCGCGCAGCGATGCCAGCAAGTCTGCCGAAATGCCCTGCATCACAAAATAGGTCTTGCTGGCCAGCTGCGGGTCCTGCGCCCAGGCGCCGCCATCGGAGCCCATGGGTACGCGGGACATCATCTCCACGCCGGCACCGATCGTCATGTCGGCCTGGCCGGCCATCACCTTGGCTGCGGCAAAGCTCACCGCCTCCAGGCCCGAGCCGCAGTAGCGATTGAGCTGCACGCCGGCCACGCTCTGCGCATAGTCGGCCTGCAGCACCGCCATGCGGCCCACATTGCCACCCTGCTCGCCCACGGGCACCACGCAGCCCATGATCACGTCGTCCACCACCGCCGTATCGAGCCGATTGCGCTCACGCAGCGCCACCAGCGGCTGCGCGGCCAGCCAGACCGGCGTCACCTCATGCAGTGCTCCATCCGGCTTGCCCTTGCCTCGGGGGGTTCGGACATGGTCGAAGATCAATGCCTCCATCTGCTTTCCTCACATCACCAGGTTGTTATCGAGTTCTTTTTCAGATTGCCATACGGCTTTTGCCCAAACCTACCTGATTCGGACTAGGGGCAGACTATGAGAAAAACCGGCCGCAACCGCCCCTGGTGGCACATGGCTTGCACCTCCGGGCGCGAAAGCCGGTTTGCGCCGCCAGAATGCCCGCACCGGAGGCTCTGTCGCCTTCGCTGCCACAACTCGCGGTCCCATGAGTGACAAAAAAGCCTTCCGGCTTGCACCGGAAGGCTGTTGAGGACGGCTGCTGAACTCAGGCCACCAGACCACCGCCGTTGACCGGCAGCACCTGGCCGTTGACCCACTCAGCCTCGGTCGATGCCAGATAGCTCACGGCCGCACCCACATCCTGGGGCGATCCTGCCCGGCCCACGGACGTACCCTTTCTGGCAATCTTCTCCGAGCCTTCCCAGTTGTTCATGGTGCCCAGCGACAGAGCGTTGGCCGTCACCCCGTGCGGGCCCACTTCGCCCGAGAGATTGCGAATGAAGCCAATCGCGGCCGCCTTGGCTGCACCATAGGCGCACAGCCCCATGCCCGTGGCCGTGCGCGCCGCGTCGGAGTTGATGGCCACAATGCGCCCCCAGCCCTGCTCCTGCATGGAGGGCAGCAGAGCCTGGCAGGCATGCATCAACCCATGCAGATTGAGCTGCAGCCAGGCGTTCCATTCGGACTCGGGCGACTGCAGAAACGGCGTGTAGCCCCAGCCCTGGGCCGGGATACCGGCGTTGTGCACAAAGATATCGACCACACCGACCTCGTCCCGAATGCGCTGCACCATGGCAAAAATGGCGTCGCGATCCGTCAGATCCGCCGCCTGTGCCGATGCCTTCAATCCCGCTTCGCGCAGCTGACTTGCCGCACTCTCGGCGCGGTCCTGATGAAAGTCGTTCACCACCACATGCGCGCCCTGCGCGGCCAGCGCCTGCGCGATGCCGAACCCCATGCCGCGCCCGGCACCGCTGACCAGCGCCACTTTCCCATCCAGCCTGAACATGTATTGCTCTCCTTTTTTTATGGAATGTCCAGTGTTGGCCTGGCTTTCACCCCGGACATACTCCAAACGGACGGGTCCAAAACCGGCAGGATCCACAAGATAGAAAAGTCGCAGACAAAAACAGGAGACCGACTTGAGTACAGAACACCCTTTTCAAGGCCAGAGCCCGGGGCCTTTGAGCGGAATGCGCGTCATCGAATTTGCAGGCATAGGCCCTGCCCCCTTTGCCGGCATGATGCTGGCCGATATGGGTGCCGAAGTGATTCTCATCGAGCGCAGCGCAGACCATGCTGCGGCATCCCGCTACCCGCGCATGGCGCAGAACCGGGGCAAGAAATCCATCGCGCTGGACCTCAAGTCCGAGGGCGGACGCGCCGCCGCCTGGAAGCTGATCGAGTCTGCCGACGCGCTCATCGAGGGCTTCAGACCCGGCGTGATGGAGCGCCTAGGCTTCAGTCCCGAGGAAGTCGCCCGCCGCGCGCCGCGCCTGGTCTTTGGCCGCGTCACCGGCTGGGGGCAGACCGGCCCCCTGTCCCAGGCCGCAGGCCATGACATCAACTATGTGGCGCTGACGGGCGTGATGTCCACCTCCATGCGCCCCGGCCAAGCTCCCGTGCTGCCGCCCACCATCGTGGGCGATATGGCGGGCGGTGCCATGTTCTTGCTGTTCGGAATCATGTGCGCCATGCACGAGGCTCGTCAATCCGGCAGGGGCCAGGTGGTGGACGCAGCCATGATCGACGGAGTGAGCGCCATGAGTGGTCTGATGCACCAGATGCGCAGCGGCATGGGCTACTGGAAGGACGATCCCGCACAGAATCACTTTCTCAACACTTCACCCTTCTATGAAGTATTCGAGTGCGCAGATGGCAAGCACATCACCCTGGGCGCCATCGAGCCGCAGTTCTATGCCTTGCAGCTGCAAAAGCTGGGCCTGAGCGATGTGGACCCCAGGCGCCAGTACCAGAGCTCCGACTGGCCCGAAGTCAAGGCCCGCGTGGCCGAAATCGTGCGCAGGAAGACGCAGGCACAGTGGAGCGAAGAGCTCGAAGGCAGCGATGTCTGCTTTGCCCCGGTACTGAGCCTGGCCGAGGCACCCGCTCATCCACACAACGCCCAGCGCAATCTGTTCGTCGATCTGGAAGTGGACGGCAGTACCCAGCGCCAGCCCTCACCGGCCCCACGCTTTTCACGCACCCCAGCGCGCCGCCCCACACCGGGAACCAGGATCGGGCAGGACACCGATGCCGTGCTCGCATCCCTGGGCTATGCCAGGGCAGATATTGCGGCGCTGCGCGCCAGCAAGGCATGCGCCTGAGCAAGGCATGCGCCCGAGCAACTGCCTGAGACAGCCACTATCAAAATAAAAGCTGCCAGCACAATATATCAATGGAATTCAGATACTTTCAATGCTGCCATCTATTGATATCAAGCGCTTGCAGCTATTAGTTTTGTATGCAGTTCTCCTTGCCGGGCAAATGCCGTTGGCCGAGAACCGGGGTGCATGCTTCAACGCAAGGCAAGTCCGGTAGGCACCAGGCCCCTTGCGCCACGCCGGTAAGCCAGGCAAGGGTTTGCGGAGCACTATTATGAATACGCGCTTGACAAAGCGACCTTGTTACGGCCCGTCATCTTGGCGCTGTACAGCGCCTTGTCGGCCGAACGCAAAATCGTCGGCATATCCAGATCTCTTGCCGGCACCCAGGCAGCACAACCTATGCTGACCGTGACGCACCCGAATTCGCTTCCAGTGTGCGCAATGGCAAGCTGTGCGATCGCCGCACGAATATTCTCGGCAATGAGCGCCCCTCCATCCAGGGGCGTGTCGGGCAACACCACGATGAATTCCTCACCTCCATAGCGTGCCGCACTGTCTTCCGGGCGCCGAATATTATCGCCAATGCATTTCGCCACGGTCGCCAGAACAGCATCCCCGGCCTGATGCCCGTAAGTGTCGTTATAGGCCTTGAACCAATCGATATCCACGAACAACAGCGAAAAAGCGCTGTGATTCCTTTTTGCCCTGCGCCATTCGTGATCGATGATTTCATCGAGTTTGCGGCGGTTGCTCAAGCCAGTCAGGCCGTCGGTACGTGCCAGCATCGCCAATTCAGACTCTGCGCACATGCGGCGTTTGAGCTGCACTCCGAAAGCGAAGGACAGGCCAATGAAAGCCATGGTGAGCATCCCCATGACAGAGGTAATCAGCAAGGCTCTCTGTCGCCAGACCGCGTAAATATCGGAATGCGCCTTGGCCACCATGATGATGAATGGCAAGCTGGGCAGATTCTTGAAGTAATACGCCCGCTGGGCCCCATCAAGGTACGACGTATCCGAAAAACTGCCTTCGGGTGCCGACATGAACTGCTTGAACGTGCTTGCATTGCGGATATTGCGCCCGATGACCTTTGCATCGAAGGGCTGCCGCATCATCATGGCTCCGTCTTTCCTTATCAAGGCCAGCGATCCGTGTTTACCTAGCGAAAGCGCAGAAAACAGTTTCTGAAAGTACTCCAGCTGAACATCTATCAGCACAATGCCGGCAAAAGAGCCGTCCGCATGGGAAATCCGACGACTCAGAGGAATGCTCAGGGAGCCGCCATGCAGCGCGGATGAATAAGGGTCCCCCACGTAGAGCCCGATGCTTGGGCTTTCTTTGTGCACCTTGAAAAAGTCATGATCCGAGTAATGCCCATTCACCGAATTCTCGACCCCTGCATTGAGGGCAATTTTTCCGTCTGCGTCAAGAACCAGGATGGATCCCAGATAGGTCGCGGTCGCGGCCTTGTCGAACAAGGCCGCATTACGCAAATGCGGCGAGGCGGCCATCACCTCGGAGTCGTTGAGTCCATCGACCACGGCTTGCAACGACAGTGCATAGAGCTCGAAGTTCCGAACCACGTCATTTTCAGCAAGAAGGGCAACATTGCGTGATGTTTCTATCGCATGCTCCATTGCATCCAGCCGACTCTGATAGAGGACGACGGTACAGATCACTGTCATCGACAGCGCAATAATCCCACCCACCAAGAGCATTGCATAGGGCGCACCAGAAATGAAGTTGAAGTGATCAAGAGCAGGCTTGCGAAATAGTTTCATGTCGTTGCTGTATTTGAGCGAGCCGGTCACATTTCTTCTGTTTAGCCATGCAAGTGCTTTCTTCCGTAGGAACACCGGATACTCACCCTCGCGCACGTCATTCTGCCTTGGTTTCTCTAGTGAGGGGCGGGGGTTATCTTGCTCTGGAAGGCATTCGCACCGCGACCGCCAGCTTGTTTTCAAACGATTGAACTTGCGCGGATGGAATATATGAGAAGCAAGCCAGGGAGACCATGTGGCCATGCTGCGCGGACAAGCTGTGCGCAAGCAAACTCCAGGGCCTGGAGATTGATTTCGCCAAGGAATGCATGGACCACAATCGCTGGGCTTGCCTGCAACCGTAAAGTCATTTCTGCACAGGCGCCATTTCGACCTGGCCTTCAATGAGTCGAGGCTGCTCCACGCCCGATCACAAGCGGCCTGAATCCGGGCCTCCCATCGACATGCTGTCGCGAGGAATTTTCCACGGTCAGGATTGAAAGCAGACTGCCCGGCTCTGCTCCATATACAAAAAAACGGGCCGAAGCCCGCTTTTTATTTCCACCAACCGTGGTCACTTGTTCCCCAGCCAGGCCACGCTGTTGAGGAAGATGCGCACCAGCTCGGTCTGACGGCGCACCCCCGTCTTGGAGAAGATGGAGCGCAGATGGGCTCGCGCCGTGTTGCGGCGGATGTTGAGCGCTTCGGCAGCCTCTTCAAGCGACAGGCCGTTGGCCAGTTGAATGGCCAGCGAAGTCTCGGCCGGCGTCAGCTGGAACAGCTGCTGAGCCAGCTTCACGGGAGGGTCGGCCTTGCCGCCGGTGTCGCGTACAAAGACGGCGACACTGGGACGCTGCTTGCCCTCGGTCCACTCGTCGGGAGAAATGCTTTGCACCACCACGCCCCAGTTGAGCTGGCCGGACTGCCGGCTGACCGACATGCCTTCGGTCATGGACAGGCGCGAGACCTGGGTATGCATGAGCGCATCCTTGATCAGGCGCTGCAGCTTGCGGTTGTCATTGGCGTAGTTGGCCTCCAGCATGCCGCCGGAGATCTTGAGACCGTCCTGCATGTCCAGAATGCTGGCCGCAGCGGGATTGCACTCCAGCACATTGCCGTTCTGATCGAGGATGACCACCCCCACCATCAGCTGGGCCGTGGCCTTGCTGTAGAGGGAGATGACCTGACGGTCCTGGTTCACCGAAAGATGCAGGTTCAGCGCGCGCTTGATATGCGGCAGCATCATGGCGCCAAAGGCACGCTCCTGCTTGTTGAAAGCCGGGGCACCTTCGGGCCGCGTGATGCGCAGACCGTAGACGCAGCTGTCCTTGGTGACGATGTCGGCAGCCATCACGTGGAACACCTGCAGCTGCTTGCACCAGTCGTTGTAGTAGCTTGAAGCGCGCCACTCGGACTCGGGCATCACATCCCCCACGGTCACGATACGATCGGTAGGCATGCTGCGAAACGGGCTCATGCTGATCTTGGGGCAGTTCGGCATCAGATCGCGGCGGTCGCCTGCGGCCGAGACGATCAGCCCCACATCATCGGCGGAGCCTGGGCGCACTATGAGCGAGGCGTAATTGCCTCCCAGTTGCAGACGCAGAGTCTCCAGAAAAGGCTTCCAGCCTTCCGGGTCCATGGCAGCTTCATAGAGCTGACTGATCAGCGCACTGAACTGCTCGGCGCTCACGAAGGGTGCATCGGCCGATGCGCGCACGGGGGCCGGGGTGTCGAATATGGGCACATCCTTGATCACGCAAGCGATGGAACTTGGCGTGTAGGTGGAAAAACCCATCTTGGCGAAAGCGCTGTCCATCATGTTCAACTCCTTGGTTGAAGGTTGGTTGCAGACAGATCGGATCAGCTCAACTCAAACAGGCCGGCAGCGCCCATGCCGCCGCCAATACACATGCTCACCACCACAAAACGCACGCCGCGGCGACGCCCCTCCAGCAGGGCGTGACCAACCAGACGTGCGCCCGACATGCCGAAGGGGTGGCCGATGGAGATCGCGCCGCCGTTGACGTTCAGGCGCTCATCGGGAATGCCGAGTTTGTCGCGGCTGTAGATCACCTGGCAGGCAAATGCCTCGTTGATTTCCCACAGGCCGATGTCGCCAACCGTCAGCCCATGCTGCTTGAGCAGCTTGGGGATGGCATAGACGGGGCCGATCCCCATTTCATCGGCACGGCAGCCTGCCACGGCCACGCCGCGATAGATGCCCAGAGGCGCGAGGCCGCGACTGCGGGCTTCGTCGGCACTCATCACCACACAGGCGCTGGCACCGTCAGACAGCTGGGATGCATTGCCGGCCGTGATGAACTGGCCTTGCTCCACCCACTGGCCGTTCTTCCATACAGGCTTGAGCTTGGCCAGACTCTCAAGCGTGGTGTCCGCACGGTTGCCCTCGTCGCGGGTCAGCGTGACTTCCTCGCTGCCGGTGACATTGCCTTCCTTGTCAAACAGCTGCTTGACCGTGGTCAGCGGCACGATTTCATCGTCGAACAGACCACGGGCCTGTGCGGCTGCCACGCGCTGCTGGCTGCGCAGCGAGTACTCGTCCTGGGCTTCACGACCGATGCCGTAACGCTGGCTGACCAGCTCGGCCGTCTCTATCATCTGGATGTAGGCTGTGGGCTCTGCGGCCAGCACCGCCTTCGATTGGGCCCGGTACGAGTTCTTGTACTTGTTCTGCACCAGGGAAATGGACTCCAGGCCGCCGGCCACAGCGATATTCATCTCGCCGGTCATGACACCCTTGGCAGCCGTGGCAATGCTCATCAGGCCCGATGCGCACATGCGATCGATCACCATTCCGCCCACGGATTCCGGCAGGCCGGCGGTGTAGCCGCACAGACGCCCCAGGTTGTAGCCCTGCGTGCCCTGCTGCGCGGCAATGCCCAAAATGACGTCATCCACATCCGCACCAGCCACGTTCGCCTTGTTGAGCGCCGCGCGAATGACGTGTCCGCCCAGCACCGGGGCTTCGGTGTCGTTGAAGGCACCACGGTAAGCCTTGCCTATGGGGGTACGTGCCGTCGAAACGATGACTGCGTCTTTCATGTCTTTGTCTCCTAACTTTCTTGTCGTCGCGCCCTGGGCAGCTTTTGCTGCCGTATCGAGGTCGGCTACTCTGTCGGCAGCTCATCCCTCTTCACAAAAAATGCAATCGCCCACCGAAGCAGGCGCTTGCACACACTCAATTTTCCTGGATAAAGAACAGCCTGCTGATGGTTTCAACCACACAGCCGGGTTTATCCTGATTCCTGACCTGTACGGTGATTCGGATCGTGACCTGTACGCCGTCTTCCCCGATAGGCGTCGCCGCCACCACCTCGCCGCTGCCACGCACGAAGCTGTTCACCAGCACCGGAGCCGGAAAACGCACCTTCTCGCAACCATAGTTGACGCCCATCTTCAGCCCCTGATAGCTGACCAACTGAGGTAAAAACAGATTGGCCAGAGACAGCGTCAGATATCCATGAGCCACGCAGGCGCCGAACGGGCCGTTCCTGGCCTGCTCGGGGTCCACATGAATCCATTGGTGATCGCCCGTGGCATCGGCAAACTGATTGATGCGCTCCTGCGTGATCTGCACCCATTCGGTCTCACCCAGCTGACGCCCCACCGATGCCTGCACCGAGGCTGCCGAGTCAAACAGCATCTTGCCTGCGACTGCATTCATGCTCAGGCCCTCTGCGAACTGACGGACACCACTTCACCCGTCATGTACGAGGAGTAGTCGCTGGCCAGGAAGATCATCACATTGGCTACTTCCCAGGGCTCGGCACCCCGACCAAAGGCTTCCTTTTCGGACAGCTTGGCCAGCAGCTCTTCAGAGGCGGACTTCTTGAGAAAGGCGTGGATGGCGATGGAAGGTGCCACGGCGTTGATGCGAATGCCGAATTCGGCCGCTTCCAGCGCCGAACAGCGTGTGAGGGCCATCACGCCCGCCTTGGCGGCCGCGTAGTGAGCCTGCTCGGTCTGAGCGCGCCAGCCCAGCACCGACGCGTTGTTGACGATCACCCCCTTGCCGCGTGGCTGCATCAGCCTGAGCGCTGCGCGCGTCATGCGGAAGGTGCCGGTCAGCGTGATGTCGATGACCTTGCTCCACTCGTCATCGCTCATGTCGACGACCTTGCAACTGGTTCCCAGACCCGCGTTATTGATCAGCACATCGATACCGCCCATGGCGCTGTCGGCTTCGGAGATCAGCGCCTGAACCTGTTCTTCCTTGCTCACGTCGCAGAGCTTGCCAAAGACCTGGTGTAAACCCGTATCCTTTTTGATCTGCTCCACGGCTTCGGCCAGCCGACGCTCATGCACGTCGGAGATAAACAAGGCCTTGCAGCCCTCCTCTGCTGCCCGTTTTGCAGCTGAAAAGCCGATACCGGCGCCAGCAGCAGCGGTAACGAGCACAGTTTTGTCTTTGAGCAGGCCGTGGGGAGCAACGTAAGAGGGAGCGCTAGTCATTTGTCATTCAAAAGTAGTTGCCTCGATCTTCCGATCGCCGCTGCGCTGCAGCATCGTCACTTTGGACGATAGGTCATTCCCTAATGTCGCTGGGAGGACATTTCAAAGGAGAAAATGCTGCAAACCACCAGGGAGAACCCACGGTTCACAGCATCTTCTTTGGAGCCACTCAGCGTATTCACCTACTCCAATGACCAAGGAGCAGGCGCGCTCGATCAGCGCGGCATGCCCAGTGCACGTTCGGCCATGAGGTTCATCTGAATCTCGTTGGTGCCTGCGTAGATGGTGTCGGCACGGCTGACCAGCCATAGCTGCTGCAAAGCGCTGAACGCGGGATCCTTGAGCACCAGTTCGCCCTGCTCGCCCAGCACATCCATGGCCAGCTCGCCCAGATCACGGTGCCAGTTGGACCATGCGTATTTGGATACGGAAGCCACACGGAAGGGCGTGCTCTCATTGCTGGAGCGCAGCGCATGGGCGCGCAGAGTCTGCAGGCCCATATCGGCCTTGGCCAGGCGCTGACGGATCAGCGGGTCGCGGGCAGCGCCATTGCGCTTGGCCAGGTCGATGATCAGGTCCAGCTCATAGCGGAAATGTGCCTGCTGGCCCAGAGTGGAAGCACCGCGCTCGCAGCCCAGCAGATACATGGCGACCTTCCAGCCATCGCCCACGGGGCCCAGATGCAGCTCGCCTTCGGTGCGTGCGCCGTCAAAGAAAACTTCGTTGAACTCCGAAGTGCCGGTGATCTGGCGAATCGGACGCACCTCCACGCCGGCCTGCTTGATGGGCACCAGCAGCAGCACCATGCCCGCATGGCGGGGGCTGGCAGTGCTCGCTCCGACCTCGTCGGTGCGAGCCAGCACAAACACCCATTCGGACTCATGAGCCCAGGAAGTCCAGACCTTCTGACCGTTGATCACCCACTCGCCCGTGACCGCATCACGATGGGCTTTGGTACGAATTCCCGCCAGGTCGGAGCCCGCACCGGGCTCGGAGTAGCCCTGAGCCCAATAGTCGGTACCGGCCAGAATGCCGGGCAGAAAACGCTGTTTCTGCTCTGGCGTGCCAAAAGCCATCAGCGTGGGGGCCAGCAGGGTCTCGCCGATATGACCGATGCGGCCGGGGCCGCCGCAGCGCACATACTCCTCGTGGAAGATGACTTGCTGGGCCAGCGGGACGTTGCGGCCGCCGTACCGGGTCTCCCAGCCCAGGCCTGTCCAGCCGCCCTTGGCCAGCTCCTGCTCCCATTCCTTGGCCAGTTGCGCGTCATAACCTTCGGCACCCAGACCGCTGGCATGCTTGAGCGGGGCGAACCGCCCTGTCAGATGTTGCGCCATCCATTCACGCACTTCAGCGCGAAAGGCTTCATTGATTTCCGACTCCTGCATTTTCATGCTGCCTCCGTCACGCTCTCGTCCAACAAACGCGCAGCCACCAGCTCGCGCCACTGCTCCACCGTGCCCATGCGCTGGCTGGATGCCTGCGCGCGGCGGAAGAACAGATGCGGATCAAACTCCCAGGTGAATCCCACTCCGCCGTGCAACTGAATGCTTTCGCGCGTGGAAAAGAGAGCAGCCTCCGTTGCATCTGTGCGAGCTTGAGCCGCGAAGTAGCTCAGATCGCTTGTGACATCGGCGCTATCAGCTATGAAAGCTGCTGCATAGACGGCAGAACGAGCAGTCTCCACCTTCACCAGCATCTGCGCTGCCCGGTGCTTGACGCCCTGAAAACTGCCCACGGCCTTGCCGAACTGCTGACGCTCTTTGGTGTATTCCACGGCCAGATTCAGCGCGCGCTCGGCCACACCGACTTGTTCAGCCGCCAAACCGATGGCCGCCAGATTGCGGGTCTGCGCCCACAGGCTCCTGAGCGCCTCGCCATGCATCAGCACGGCAGCGCCAGTCAATCTCACATTAACGGCCATGACATCGGCACTGCTGCGTGTGGCGTCCACCGTAGTCAGCGCCTGCACGCTCAAACCTTCTTCCTTGGCTTGCACCTCCAGCAGGCCCAGCGAGCCGCAAGGCAGGGTGGCGGGCAGCAGGAACACATCGGCATGTGCTCCTGATCCCACCTGACTCCACTGGCCATTGAGCACCAGCGCATCGCCTTCGAGCTTCACGGTCGCGGTCGCGGTCAGTTCGCCACGCACCGTCATGCCCAGCACGCAGATCCGGCCCGAGGCCGCCAGGCGCTCCACCACACCCAGGCCCTGCCCGGTCTGGCTCAACGCTTGCCACAAGGGCGTCACTGCGACGACAGCATCAAAAAACGGCACACAGGCCAGGTGATAACCCATCTGCTCCTGAAGCAGAACCAACTCGCGCCAGCCCAGACCCATGCCACCTGCGGCTTCGGGCAGGGCCACGCTGCACCAGCCCATGTCCAGCACTTCCTGCCACAGGGCACGGTCCAGCCCGCCCTCTGTTTCAGAAACCTTGCGCACCTGCGCCGTGCTGCATTTTTCCTGCAGAAACACCGCGGCGCTCTCGGCGATCATTTTTTGTTCTTCGTTCAGACTTAAATCCATGATGGCTCGCGTCCTGAGTTCTTCATCGAATGGGAAGGCCGGGCCCATGCCCCGGCTGATTCTTCTGCTTAGGTCCCGTAGACCTTCTGAGGGGCCTTGCCCTCGGCGATCAGCTGATCGACCACACCTGACAGCTCGGCAGGCTCCCAGCGCGCCTGCTTGTCATTGATCTTGCCGGTGAACCAGCCGTCGGCCACGGACAGCTCGCCGCCCTTGGCTTCAAAGCAGCGGCCCGTCACATGCCTGGACTGCGCGCTCCCCAGCCAGACGACGATGGAGGCCACGTTCATGGGGTCCCAGACGTCGAAGCCGGATTCGGGCTTCTTGACCATATCGGGCATGGCGCCTTCGGTCATGGAGGTGCGCGCAGCAGGTGCCAGACAGTTGGCGGTGATGCCGTAGCGCGCCAGCTCCGCGGCCTGCACCAGTGTCAGACCGGCGATGCCGGCCTTGGCTGCGGCATAGTTGCTCTGGCCTATGGAGCCTTGCAGGCCCGCGCCCGAGCTGGTGTTGATGATGCGTGCATCCACGTCCTTGCCGGCCTTCTTCTGATCGCGCCAGTAGCCGCCAAACACCTTGGCCATGCAGAAATGTCCGCGCAGATGCACGCGCATGACCATATCCCAGTCCTCTTCGGACAGGCTCAGGAACATGCGGTCGCGCAGCACTCCCGCGTTGTTGACGATGACCTGCACATCGCCAAAGGCGGCCAGTGCCGCATCGAGAATCGATTGCGCCCCGGCCACAGTGGTGATGTCACCGGTGTTGGCCAGCGCCTTGCCACCAGCGGCCTTGACTTCCTCGGCCACGGCCTGGGCGGCTTCGGCACGGATGTCGTTGATCACCACATTTGCACCTTCTTGTGCGAAGGCCAGCGCATAAGCGCGGCCCAGGCCACCGCCTGCACCGGTGATGACGACGGTTCTCTGGTTGCAAATACCCATTTCTTTCCCCTTTTGCTTGCAATGCAGACAACCTCATGGCCGTCTGCCTTTTTGAAATTACGCTTTGAAAACCGACAGATCAGGCTGACGATGTGCCCAGGGAACGGCTTGCTCCAGCTGCGCGGCCAGCGCCAACAAACGCCCTTCGCGGCCGAACGGTGCAGCAAAGTGCGCGCCCACAGGCAAGTTGTCCCTGGTCCAGTGCATGGGCACGGACATGGCAGGCTGGCCTGTCATATTGAAAAGCGCGGTATAGGGCGAAGCCTTGACGGCTTCGCGCGCGAATGAGTCATAAGGCTGGTCCAGCGTCAGCACGCCCAACAGCGGTGGCGGCACAGCCATCACCGGGGTCAGAATCAAGTCGTACTTCAGAAAGAATCGGTCCAGAATCTGGCCGGCCGTATCGAAGTTGGTACGCGCCATCAGCATCTGCTCGGCGGTATAGGACTTGGCCTTTTCCAGATACAGCCAGTCCATCTGCTCTACCTCATCCTGGCGCACGGCGCGACCCAGCAGCTTTTCGCGGGCGCGGATGCTGGCCATCATGCCCACGGATGTCACCACGCCCAGGCCCGAGAACACCTCAGCCACAGGCAACTCCGGCATGTCCTCCACGATTTCATGTCCCAGCGCCAGGCAGGCCTTGATGGCCTTGTCCACCGCAGCCTGACAGTCCGCATGCACGGGAATGCCAAAGTAGTTCCTGGACCAGACGGCGATCCTGAGCTTCCTGGGTGCCTGCTTGAGGGCGTCCAGATAGCTGCCCTCCACGTCGCGCGGCGGCACGGTGCGCGAGCCCGGCTCGCGCCCCTGCGTCAGATCGAGCAGGTGAGCGCTGTCGCGCACGCTGCGACTGATGACATGGTTCATGGACAAGCCCATCCAGCCTTCCATATTGGCCGGACCGGCGGGCAGACGGCCGCGGCTGGGCTTGAGGCCAAACAGGCCGCAGTGCGAAGCGGGAATGCGAATGGAGCCGCCTCCATCGCTGGCATGGGCCACGGGCACAATGCCTGCGGCAACCACCGATGCCGCACCACCCGAGGAACCGCCCGTCGTGTGGGCAGCATTCCATGGATTGGGCGACTTGCCGTAGAGCAAGGACTCGGTCGTGGGCGTCTGGCCGAACTCGGGCGATGCGGTCTTGCCAAAGATATTGAGACCGGCCGCCTTGTAGCGTGCCACCAGGGTGCTGTCGTACTCTGCCACGGCCCCCTTGAAAAAGCGGCAGCCGTTGGTTGTGACCGTTCCCTTCAGATACTGGTTCAGATCCTTGAGCAGAAAGGGCACGCCCCACATGGGCGCCCTGGCTGTGGCTTCGGCACGTGCAGCGCTGCCCAGAGCCGACATCTGCCTGGCCTGATCACGTGCCAGATCGTAGTCCTTGATGACCACTGCATTGAGCTTGGGCAAGGCCTCCGTACGTGCAATCGCCGCTTCCAGCGCTTCCAGCGGCGTGATATCACCCCGGCGAATCTGTTCTGCCCAGGCGTAGCCATCCACCGCCGTCGCCTCATTTTTCTTCTGTGCAGCCATTGCCGGCATGGCTGTTGCTGCGGCCACGGCACCTGCGCCCTGAATAAAGCCACGACGATCCACACCTTGATTCACTGATTCCATGCTCTCCTCCTTCTTGTTGCTGGACATTCAAGCCTTGAGTGCGGACAGGTCCGGCACGCGATGTGCCCATGGCAAGGCTTGCTCCAGCTGCGCCGCCAGACGCAGCAAGCGGCCTTCGCCACCAAACGGTGCGACAAAGTGGGACCCCACAGGGAGGTAGTCTGCCGTCCAGTGCAGCGGCACGGACATGGCCGGATGACCGCTGATGTTGAACAGCGAGGTAAACGCGGAGGAATTCATGGCCTCGGCGGCATAGCTTTCATAAGGCTGATCGAGTCGCAGCGCGCCCAGTTTCTGTGCAGGCACCACGGTGGTGGGCGTCAGAATCAGGTCGTACTTGGACAGGAATGCATCGATCAATTGCCCCGCCTTGTCGAAGCCTGCGCGGCCACGGTACAGATCCAGCGCCGAGGCCTTCTTCGCGGCCTGCAACGCAGCCCAGTTCAGCGGCTCCATCTCGTCTTCGCGCACAGCGCGGCCCAGCTGCTTCTCACGGTATTCAATGGCGCTGAGCAGACCTGCCGACATGCCTGCACCCATACCGCCAAAAATTTCGTTCACCGGCAGCTCCGGCATGGCCTCTTCAACAAAATGCCCCAGGGCCTCGCAGGCCTTGGCCGCTTTGTCCACAGCCTCCAGGCATTCGGCGTGCACGGGAATCCCGAAGTAGTTCTTGCGCCAGACGGCAATACGCAGCTTGCGCTCGGGCTGGTGCATCGCTTCAAGGTAGCCCCGAGAAACATCAGAGGGAGGTCGCACTCGCGAGCCGAACTCGGGCCCAGCACTCAAGTCCAGCAGCAAGGCTGTGTCGCGCACGCTGCGGCTGATGACGTGGTTCACCGACAAACCTGTTGCGCCATCCAGCGCTCCTGGCCCTGCAGGCACACGTCCACGACTGGGCTTGAGTCCGAACAGGCCGCAATGTGCGGCCGGTATGCGGATGGAGCCGCCACCATCGCTGGCATGACCCACGGGCAGAATGCCGGCCGCCACCACAGCGGCAGTCCCACCGGAAGAACCGCCCGTGGTATGCCCGGTGTTCCAGGGGTTGGGCGTGACGCCGTAAAGCTTTGACTCCGTGGTAGTCGTCATGCCGAACTCGGGAGATGCCGTCTTGCCAAAGATGTTGAGACCCGCAGCCTTGTAGCGCATCACCAGCGTGGAGTCCTGCGAAGCGACAGCATCCTTGAAGAAGCGGCAACCATTGCTGGTCACGGTTCCTGCCATGCTCAGACCCAGGTCCTTGAGCACAAACGGCAGACCCCACAGCGGGGCTTTGTCAGTCGCCTGTTTGCGTGCATCGCGGCCCATGGTCGAGAGCTTCTTGGCATGCTCGCGGGCCAGTTCGTAGTCTTTGATGACCACGGCATTGAGCTTGGGCAAGGCTTCAACGCGCGCAATGGCGGCATCAAGAGCCTCCAGCGGCGTGACATCGCCTTTGCGCATCTGCGCTGCCATGGTGATGGCATCGGCCTGCGCAACGGTCCTGGTGCCGACTTGAGCTTGCGCTGCTGGCAGACCCAGCGCTGCCGCCGTGGCAGTTGCTCCTGCCAGGAATGCTCTGCGATCTGAATCCGTCGCTTTGTCTTGCATGTCTTTGTCTCCGTTGATATTTTTGTGGATGACTTGCTAAGCTGCCAACACCGGATCTCCAACGCAATACAGGCACCCAGGGGGGCCTGCATGTCTGCAGTCAGAGTCTCTCGATGATGCTCACATTGGCCTGTCCTCCACCTTCGCACATGGTCTGCAAGCCGTAGCGCCCGCCGGTGCGCTCCAGCTCGTGCAGCAGCGTGGTCATGAGCTTGGCGCCTGAGGCTCCCAGTGGATGGCCGAGCGCAATCGCACCACCGTTGACGTTGGTCCTGGCATGGTCGTAGCCGGTCTCCTTGAGCCACGCCATGACCACGGAAGCAAAGGCCTCGTTGATCTCGACCAGGTCGATGTCGGACATGGTCATGCCCGCCTTCTTGAGCGCATATTCCGTGGCTGGAATCGGCGCGGTCAGGTGCCAGATGGGGTCATCGGCGCGCACGCTCATATGGTGAATGCGGGCGCGTGGCTTGAGGTTGTAGCGCTTGAGCGCTGCTTCGGACACCACCAGCACGGCAGCCGCCGCATCGCAGGTGGAGCTTGAGACGGCTGCAGTGATGGAGGGATAGTCGGGGTCCACCGGCTCCAGCGTGGCCATCTTCTCCAGAGTCGAGAGGCGAGCCGTCTCATCCATCCTGAAAACGCCAAAGGGGATGATTTCACGGTCGAAGCGGCCCTCGGCGATCGCATTCAAAGCGCGGTCGTGGCTTTCCTTGGCAAATACTTCCATGTCGGCACGACTCACGCCCCAGTGGTCGGCAATACGCTGGGCGGCGTAGAACTGATTGACGGGTGCGTTACCGAAACGCGCCTGCCAGCCTTTGCTCTCGGCAAACGGCGTAGTAAAGCCCAGGGGCTGACCGGCGAGCATGGCCGAGGAAATGGGAATGGCGGTCATGGTCTGCACGCCACCGGCCAGCACCACGTCCTGCGTGCCACTCATCACGGCCTGGGCCGCAAAATGAATGGCTTGCTGGGACGAGCCGCACTGGCGATCAATCGTGGTGCCGGGCACGTTCAAGGGCATGCCGGCTGCCAGCCAGGACGTCCGGGCAATGTCGCCAGCCAGAGAACCTATGGTGTCCACGCAGCCAAAGATCACGTCGTCGTAATCGGCTGCGGGAATGTCGTTGCGCTCGACCAGCGCTTTGATCACATGGGCGCCGAGATCGGCACCGTGCACAGTGGCAAGAGAGCCCTTGCGCTTTCCGGTAGGAGAGCGCAGCGCATCAACAATATAAGCCTGGGCGCTCATGCAGCCACCTCTTCCGCAACGTTCTTAATAGCACCTTGCGCAGAGCAGGAGGCACATGAATCGATTTCTCGATCAAAAGTCGATCCGGGGCCCACCGGGGCATTGGGACTGCGCAGCAGGCCCTGAGTCAGGCGGGCCGCGTGGTATGCCTTGTCGCCCCAGGCAGCGTCCAGCACCCAGGCGCGCTTCATGAACATCTGCAGATCGACTTCCCAGGTGTAGCCCATGGCGCCATGCACCTGCAGACTGTTACGTGCCGCAAACCAGCTCGCTTCACTGCACTGGAGCTTGGCGTGCGAGATACGCACGGCCAGATCGGGTTCACCGTGCTGCAGCGCATAGAAGGCACGGTAGAGCACAGGTTTGGCAAACTCGATCTTGGTGACGATGTCCGACAGGTGGTGCTGCACGGCCTGAAAGCTGCCGATGACCTTGTCGAACTGCTTGCGCTGCGCCACATAGTCCACCGAGAGATCCAGCATGCGCTGAGCCTGGCCCAGCATCTGGGCAGCTGCGGCGATTGCACCGCGCTCGCCGGCAGTGTCCCAGACCTTCTGACCCTGAGTGCCGTCGAGCAAACGAGTGGCATCGGATGCCGTCCAGCGTACCCGTGACAGACGGCGCGAAGAGTCGATACTGCTCAGCGCCGTGATCTCGCACTGTGCAGGCCTGACCAGGTGCAGCTCCAGGCCGGTGGCCGTGGCATGGGGCAGCAACAGCACATCGGCCAATGCCGCGTCCGCCACATTGAGGTTGACGGGATGGCCCACGGCCACGCGGCAGCTGCCTTCGGCAATCCTGGACAGCCAGACACGGCTCTCATGTCCTTGCGGCAATGCACACAGCATGCCCACGGCCACATAGGCGGTGTCGCTCAGGGAATCGGGCAGAGCGTAATAGCCCACTTCCTGCAGCAGCAGTGCCCAGTCCACATCGGCCATGCCCATGCCGCCATCGGCTTCGGGAGCGGACAGGCCCATCAGACCTTGTTCTGCAATCTTGGCCCACAACTCGGGGCTGCGACCGGTCGGAGTTTCCCAGATGTCGCGCAGCAGCTCGGGGGCTGCTTCGGTCATCAGAAAGCGGCTGATCGAGTCACGGAATGCGATCTGATCTTCGGTAAAGGTGAAGTCCATGGTTGTCTCCCTGCCGATCAGGATTTGGGCAGACCCAGCATGCGCTGAGCGATGATGTTGCGCTGGATCTCGTTGCTGCCCGCGTAGATGGGACCTGCCTGCGAGAACAGGAAACCTTCCAGCCATTCGTTGGCCTCGACGTCATCGATGAGCTCGGCACGCGCGCCCAGAATGCGCATCGCGGTTTCGTGAATCATGATGTCCAGCTCGGACCAGACAATCTTGTTGGTGCTGGCTTCGGCGCCAATCTGTGCGCCCTTGTTCAGGCGGCCCACCGTGTGATAGGAAGACAGCGTGTATGCCTCCGCCCCCTGCCAGGCACGCAGCACGGCATCGCGAATGGAGTGATCGCGGTCGGCCTCGACCTGATTGCGCAGATACAGGTCCACCAGCTTCTGCGCACTGCGCTGATAGCGGGCGGGAGAGCGCAGCAGCAGGCCGCGCTCAAAGCCGGCCGTCGCCATCGCCACATGCCAGCCTTTGCCTTCTGCACCCAGCAGGTTCTCCACGGGTACTTCGACATCGTCGAAGAAGATTTCGGCAAAGTGCTCACGGCCATTGATGGCACGAATGGGACGCACGGTGATGCCGGGCGTATTCAAGGGCACCAGTATGTAGCTCAGACCATGATGGCGGCTTGATGTCGGATCACTGCGGAACAGGCCGAACACCCAGTCGGCAAAGATCGCACGGGTAGACCAGATTTTCTGACCGTTCAGAATGAACTTGTCACCCATGCGTGTGGCGCGGCTGCTGATGGCAGCCATGTCCGAGCCGGCGTTGGGCTCGGACCAACCCTGTGCCCACATATCGTCGCAGCGGGCCATACGGGGCAGAAAGCGGGCTTTCTGCTCGGGCGTGCCGAATTCCATCAGCGTGGAGCCCAGCAGCAGAATGCCGTTCTGGTTCACGCGGGATGGCGCATCGGCTGCCCAGTACTCTTCTTCAAAGATCAGCCATTCGGTCAGGTCGCAGCCGCTGCCGCCCAGGTCCTTGGGCCAGGTCACGGCGCTGTAGCCGGCGCTGGCCAGCTTGGCTTCCCACTGGCGGTGCTGCTCGAAACCCTCTCGAGTGTCATAGCTCTGCAGTCGTTCCTTGGGCACATTGTTCTTGAGCCATTCACGTACCTGGGCACGGAAGGTCTTCTGCGCTGGGGTGTATGTCAAATCCATGGTTGTCTCCTCTTCGCGCTAGTGATGCTCAGAATTTGGCGTCGCGCTTTTCCACAAAGGCGCTGCGCGTCTCGGCGGAATCTGGACTCATATAGGCTTGCAGGGTGAATCCCTGCTCCCAGCGGTATTTGTCTTCGAGATTGCCGTCTTCGATGCCGGTCAGCGCCTCCTTGGCGATGCGGATCATGGCGGGGCTCTTGGCGGCAATCTTGTTGGCGATCTCCATGGCGACGTCGCGCAGCTGCTCACGGGGAACAACACGCTCGATGGCACCCAGGCGCAGGGCTTCTGCCGCAGCGATCATCTCGCCCGTAAAGAACAGATAGCGAGTCTTCTGCACGCCGAACATGCGCTGCAGATGGGCGGCACCACCCATGGCTCCGCGGTCCACTTCAGGCAGGCCGAAAGTGGCGTCTTCCGCGGCGATCACGATGTCCGATGCCCCGCAGATACCGATGCCGCCGCCCAGCACAAAGCCGTGCACGGCGGTGATGACGGGTACCTTGTTCAGGTGCACGGCCTTGAACGTGGCGTAGTTGCCTGCGTTCACGTCGATGATGAGCTTGTCGTTGGTCGCCAGCTCCTTGATGTCCACACCCGCGCAGAAACCACGGTTTTCGGCACGGATGACGATCACGCGCACCTCGGGCCTGTCGCCCAGCGCCTGGATTTCCCGGGCCAGGCCATTCCAGCCGGCTGCATTCAAGGCATTCACGGGAGCACGGTCTATCACCAGCTCCGCCACGCCGTTGTCATGAATATTGGAGTGAAATTGTTGAGTGGACATATCCGGTCTCGTTGGCTTGTTGTTATGCGGGAGTCAATGCGTTCAATGCGTTGCGACGGTCCATGGCCTGGCGGACAATGCCGCCTATCACTTCCTCGCAGCTGTCGAGCCGGCCAATCAGCGCGGCCACCTGACCGGCAGACATCACGCCCTCTGCGGGATTGCCATCGACCATGGAGCGCTGCAGCAACATGGGGGCGTTGGCAGCCATCACGGTCTGTGCGACGGAAGACGAGTCTTCGCGCATGGCCTTCATGAAGATGCTCAAGGCCTGGCCCGTGGTCATGCCGGTCTCGGCCTTCCACTGCAATGCCAGACCCAGGGCGATGCGCAAGCGCTTCATGGGGCTGGCTTTTTCGAGCATGGCCAGGTATTCGTTGGGAATCATGCGCTGGGGCATGCCATCGACCAGATGCGAGATGGAGATCTTTTCCGCATCCCTTGCAGCCAGATAGCGCTGCAGCGTGGCGGCGGGCACCTTGGAATCACTGGTCATCAGAAACCGCGTGCCCATGGCAATACCCGATGCGCCATAGGCCAGAGCAGCCAGCAGGCCACGGCCGTCATAAAAGCCACCTGCGGCAATCACGGGCACCTCGACCGCATCCACTACCTGAGGCAGCAGCACCGTGGTGGGAACGCTGCCGGTATGGCCTCCCCCTTCACCGCCCTGCACAGTGATGGCATTGGCGCCCATCTCGATCGCCTTCTGGGCATGCTTCAGGGCTCCCACTGTGGGCATGCAGACGATGCCGGCATCGCGCAGACGGCCTATCACCTTCTTGTCCGGACCACGGCCGTAGCTCACCGCACGCAGACGGTACTTCACGGCCAGATCCAGCAGTTGCTGGGCATTGGGCTGAAACATGTGAAAGTTCAGCCCGAAAGGTTGGTCGTCGGTCTCGCGCTTGACACGCAGAATTTCGGCTTCGATCCTGTCGGCGGGAATGGTGGCGCCGGCCAGAAAGCCGAAGCCGCCGGCGTTGGTAGTACCTATCACCAGATCAGCGCCCGCCACATAGCCCATGGCAGTCTGGATGACGGGGTAGCGGCACCCCAGCAGGTCGCAGATAGGAGTGCGCAGACTGCCCATATCGTTCATATTGCTCATGCCTTTGACTCTTCTTTATTGGCCTTTGCCATGGACCTGGCATCCTGGCCGCCCAGTTGCCCCATGCCCATCGCCTGACTGTGCGCGTGAGCAAAGTGGTGGTAGCCAAAAGCCATGTCCATGGTGGAACGCAGCCCCTGCAGCTCTTCAGCCTTGTTGACGACCATCTTGGTCAGTGCCAGGCCCAGACGCGGCTGTGCCACCATGCGCTGGGCCATGGCATAGACCTGGTCCTCGAGCTCGGCACGCGGAACCACGCGGTTGACCATGCCCATCTGATAGGCGCGCTCTGCCGGCATGCGCTCGCCCAGCAGCAGGAACTCCTTGGCAATACGCGGATGCAGTTCGTGAGCGTGGGCGAAGTACTCCACACCGGGAATGCCCATGCGCACCACGGGATCCTGGAAAAACGCATCGTCGCTGGCCACGATCAGGTCGCAGACCCAGGCCAGCATCAGACCGCCCGCCACGCATGCCCCCTGCACCATGGCAATCATGGGTTTGGGGATCTCGCGCCAGCGTCGGCACATGCCCAGGTAGACCTCCTGCTCGCGGGCAAACAGCTGCTCGCCGCCGGGCTTGTTGGTGTGGTCCCACCACAGGTGTGCACGGTCAAAGGACTTGTTGATGTCTCGGCCGGGCGTGCCGATATCGTGACCCGCACTGAAGTGCTTGCCTTCGCCGCGCAGCACGATGACCTTGACGCTATCGTCATCGGTCGCCTTGCGGAATGCAGCATCCAGCGCATAGGTCATCTGCGAGTTCTGCACGTTGTTGAACGTGGGCCGATTCATGGTGACCGTGGCAATGCCGTTGTCCACGCTGTAGAGAACGGGCTCGTCCGTTTCATAGACGGCTTTGTCCTCGCGTGTCACAAATTCGCTGGATGCATCATCCATATCAGACTCCCATGGCCGTAGCGCGCAGATTGTGCGGATCGAGCTGAGCCAGCAAGGCCAGTTGCTCGGGCGTGGGATCAGGTGTCACTCCCACGTTCTCGGGAACATGGATCGGAAAGCCCGTGGCCTCCTTGACCTGCACCGCCGTCACGCCGGGATGCAGCGACACCAGGCGCACTTGATGACTGGGTCCGCCAAAGTCCATCACACACAGGTTGGTGAAGATGAAGCGAATGTCGGTGGTCTCCTCCAGCGTCCAGCCCTTGGCCAGGCGCGCAGGGTTGTAGCCCACGCTGCCCACGGCATCGACCTCACCCGGGACAAACACCTTGGTGCTGTGGTTGGGCACAAAGAAGGAATTCGCGTGGTTGATCGAATTGCCGGGGAAGCCGCGCACCCCCAGCATCATGGACTTGGGACGAGCGTAGTCGCTGCCCACCATGGAGATATTGCCCTGACCGAAGCGGTCCACCTGCACGGGGCCCACCATGGCGTGGCGCTTGCCTCCCCAGACGTTGTCGAAGATGCGCGAGAAACCCATCCAGCTTTCGCGCTTGATCTTGTATTCACCTCGTGGACCTACGGGCACGGGCTCATTGACCACCCAGGCTTCGGAGTCCGTCATCATCAGATCGGTGTTGATGGAACGCATGCACAGCGAAGCCGCCAGACGTGGCACCAGGCCAATGCCGGTGGCCAACACCTCGCCGTCGTTTTCCCAGGCACGTGCCGCGGCGCAGATGACGCGATCTACCAATGCAATTTCACTCATCTCTGTGCCTCCTCAGAACACGGGCAAGGGCAGGCGCTTGATTGCTTCCATGCCACCCACTTTTTCCAGATATTCCTGCTCCGTGCACTGCACGTATTTCTGCTGGTAGCTGCTCCAGCCGCCCTCTTCCTTGCTGCTGGCCGCGTATTCCTTGAAGTGCTTGACATCAAAGCCATACAGAGGAGCACAAGACGATGGGTGAGCACCGCCGGGCAGATGCACGACACCCGTGGTTTCAGAGCGCTCCCAGAACACCAGGCGCGCGGCTTGCTCCGAATCGAAGCTGCTGGACTCAACCAGTTCATCGCAGCTCACAAACGTATTGGTTGCGGCTCGCGCAAACAGGTCGTCCATATAGATATCGGGACCGGCAATCTGGCAGACACCGCGAGAGTCCGCGCGATCCACGTGCAGCAGGGCCACATCCAGATTGATGGCGGGCATCGCCACCCACTCCTTGCCGTCGTAGGGCGATTCGATAAGGCGAATGGAGCTGTTGTGCTTGAGCACATCGGTGCCCAGACCGACTCGGGTGGGAATGTAGGGAATACGCATGCCGGCAGCCTTCAGGCCCAGCACCATATGACCTTCGTCAATTTCCATGACCTCGATCTCACCACTCTGGCGGGCCTTGCGAAAGTACGGCTCCAGCGGGATGAAGTCCAGCGACACGAAGGCGAAGATCAACTTCTTGACCTTGCCTGCCGCACACAGCATGCCCACATCGGCACCGCCATAGGCCACCACGGTCAGATCCTTGACGGGGCTGCGCAGCAGCTCGCGCACCAGGGCCATGGGCTTGCGCCGGGGCCCCCAGCCACCAATTCCGATCGTCATGCCGTCCTTGATGGATGCCACAACGTCCTTCGCTGTCATCAATTTATTGGCCATGTCTCCAAGCCTCCTATCAGTTGTTTTCAGGGCGGCCCACGCTGAAGTCGTGCCCCCAGAGGCTTACGGTCGTGAACTCGTGCGTGATGTGATGTTCCCAGTCGATGATGGCGCCGCCATAGCCGAACTCCAGGTCGAAGTTGGAAGGCGTCTTCATGTAGAACGAGATCATCTTGTCGTTGGTGTGCTGACCCAGAGTGGCCGAGAGCTTGACCTGGCTCTTTTGCATGCGGTCCATGGCACGACCCACTTCGGGCATGTTGTCCACCTCCACCATCACGTGCACGCAACCCGAGGGAGAAGGGAATTCGGCCAGAGCCAGGCTGTGGTGACGAGCGTTGGCGCAGTGGAAGAAGTGGATTCGGACCGTGGGGCCGGCATCGCCTGCGGGCTTGAAGTTGTAAATATCCGAGAGGCCAAAGCCCAGCACATTGCGCACAAAGGCCACGGTCTTGTCAAAGTCGGGAGCAGGCAGCACGGTGTGACCCAGACCATAGTCACCGGTGATGAAGCGCGAAACACCCTGGGGCGATGCGAAATGGCTGAAGTCGGACTTGAAGCCCCAGACGATCTCATGACGGTTTCCAGACGGATCCATCACGATGGCCAACTCCTGCACATGGCGCTTGGCACACAGTTCGGAGCTGCCCATTTCGTAGTGCACATCAGCGGCCTGCAGCACCTTGAGCGCCTGCTCGAAGGCTTGCTTGTTGGCCACTTCCCAACCGGATGCGGAGTATCTGTCATTGCTGCCAAGCTGAACCTGGAAGCGAAACTGACGCTCATCCATCTTGATCAGCAGATCGCCATCGGCAGTAGTGCTCGGCATCATGCCAAGCACGTCACGTGCGTAGTTGACCCAGCGATCCAAATCAGAGCTCTCGGCAACAACGTACGCTAGTCCACGTATTTCCATCATGATGTCGGGGCCTCCAACCCAAATCCTTTAGTGATGCAGAGGATTCTGAAGAGGAGAGCCTTTGCAAACATCGTCCATTGAGACTAACGATTTGCCGCTTCACTACCCAAATTTAATAGCACTCATACAAGAATCAGCATGTAGTTCAGCGGAATAGACTAGATTGCTTTCAGCCTTTTGAAACAGGCCGATCCGACACCCTTGCGACAGCCGTGAAAACCCGCAGTACAAAAAAAAGGCCGCACCCCCATACGGGAATGCGGCCAACACGATGAACTCAGTTTCTTGATGGATCAGACGGTCTGCACTTCTTCTGCAGACGCATAGTCGTTGTAGCCCCTGGCACCGGGGGTGTAGAGCGTGTTGCGGTCAAACCTGGCCAGAGGCAGGCCCTGGCGCATGCGCTGCACAAGATCGGGGTTGGCGATGAAATGCCGCGCAAAAGATACCGCCTTGCCCTCGCCTGCCTGCAACGCGGCTTCGGCGCTTTGCGCATCAAAGCCATCGTTGAGAATCAGGTTCTCGCCAAAGTTCTCACGCGCCAGCTTGAAGGCATCGATTGAAGGATCGAAGACCGCACGCATCACATGCAGATAGGCAATGCCCAGCTTGGCGGCCTGACGCATCAGCTCGGCATGGGTTGCCGCGGAGTTTTCATCCGCCGTGTCATTGAAGGTGTTGCCGGGGTTCAGGCGCAGCCCCACGCGATCGATGCCGATGGCCTCCCCCATGGCGCCCAGGCATTCCACAGCGAAACGTGAGCGACTGCTGGCGTTGCCACCATATTCATCGGTACGCTGATTGGTACTGGAGTGCAGGAACTGCAGACTCAGATAACCGCTAGTGCCATGCAGCTCGACGCCGTCAAAGCCCGCATCCATGGCGCGCCGAGCAGCTGCAGCATGCCCGGCAATCGCCTTGCGCACTTCTTCGGTGGTCAATGCCTGGGGCTGGTCGAAATCCTGCATGCCTGCCGCATCGGTCCAGATCTTGCCCTGAGCCTGAATGGCGGACGCCGATACGGAACGCACACCAGCGGGTTTGATATGGCTGCTGCCGATACGACCGGAGTGCATGATCTGCAGCACAATGGATCCGCCACGCGCATGCACGGCGTCCGTCACACGGCGCCAGCCGCGCACATGAGCGGCAGTTTCGATGCCAGGCTGACGACAGTAGGCTTGACCCGTGACCTCGGGCCAGGCCCCTTCAGCCACGATCAGGCCGGCATCAGCGCGCTGGCCATAGTGCTCGGCCATGATGTCGGTGGGCGTGCCATCGGCATCGGCGCGATTACGCGTCATGGGGGCCATGACCACGCGGTTTTGCAGGACGATCTTGCCCAGCTGTGTGGGCGTGAAAAGCGTTTGACTCATTCCGGCTCCTTAGCGCACACGCATGCGCGGCGCGGGGGTACCACGGCGCATGGTCTTGAGGAACTGCTCCAGCGGCGCGGGTGCAGCCACCTGGGGCAGCTCGTCCTTTTCGGGGCGGTTGGCCCAGAATTCCTTCCAGCTCGGGAACAGGTCGTGAAAGGCTCCGTGATAAGGCTCGCGGCCGGGCCAGCGCATCTTCATGTCGCCAATCGGCGGCTTGTTCAGGTCGGTGGCATACCAGTAACAGGGCAGACGGCGACGGAAGAACCACTGGCCGTCAATGCGCTCGTAGTCGTCCCAGTACAGCATCTGCATGATGACCCACTCGGCACCGCACTCATGCTCGTTCTTGGAGTAGACCACGCCGGTGGCGTGATCCTTGTCCACGAACTCGATGATGTGCTGCCCCAGATGGTGCGAGGTGCCCGTGAACTGGTCACGCAGCGTGCTGTCCTGCCAGGCCATGAAGTGCGCACGCCCGACCTTGTCCTTGCCCACCTTGATATCAGGTGCAAACAGGTTCACATGGGCGTCCATGTCACGCATGTCCAGGGACAGGGAGTACTTGCCAGCCAGCTGGCGAATCGCATCCAGCGACTCCAGCCTGTCGATACGCTCATCCAGCGTTTGCGGCCACTGATTCACGGGTTCACTCATCTCTAAAGCTTTCTGTTACAGCGCAGTCACCAGAACGGCGGAACGACCACCATCCACGGGCAGTGCAGCACCTGTCACATAGCTGGCTTCATCGCTGGCCAGGAACAGCACGGCATTGGCCAGCTCGCCGGACTGACCGACACGGCCCATGGGGATGAGCTTTTCGGTGTTCTTGCGCGATGCCTCATCAGCCAGCATTCCCGCTGTCGCAGGGGTCTCCACCACGGCAGGAATCACCACGTTCACGCGCACGCCAGCAGGCGCACCTTCGGCGGCTGCAGCACGCGAGAAGTTGAGAATGGCCGCCTTGGCTGCCGAGTAACCCGACATAAAAGGTGTGCCCAGCGTGCCGCAGATGGAGCTGATATTGACGATGGAACCACCCTTGGCCCCCATCAGCTTCAGCGCTGTGCGCGTCCCCCAGAAGGTGCCATCCACCGAAGTGCTGAAGTTGGCATGCCAGTCGGCCGTGGTCATGCTGTCGATGCCGCCCCATGTGTAGGCCATGGCGTTGTTGACCAGAATGTCCAGGCGGCCATGCTTTTTGGCAGTCTGCTCCAGCGCTCCGACAAACTGGGCTTCGTTGCCCACATCGGCCACGATGGCCTCGGCACTGCCGCCTGCCGCCTTGATCCTGGCCACGACGTCGTCGAGAGGCTGCTTGCGGCGGCCGCAGATCACCACGGTTGCCCCCTCCTGTGCGAAACGCTCAGCCGTTGCGGCACCGATACCGGAACCACCACCGGTCACAAATGCAATCTTTCCTTCCAGACGCTTGCTCATGCTTGTCTCTCCTTAGAGGAAGGCGCTGCCGCCGTTGACTGCCACGTTCTGACCCGTCACAAAGCCGCTGTCGTCGCTGGCCAGGAACACTGCCACCTTGGCGATGTCTTCTGGCTCAGCCATGCGGCCCATGGGCACGCCGGCGATGATGGCATCGGCCCACTCCTGGGGAATGCCCTGCATCATGGGCGTGTTGGTGGGTCCGGGAACCAGTGTGTTCACACGGATCTTCTTGGACGCCAGTTCCTTGGCCATGCCACGGGTCAAGCCCATCAGGGCGGCCTTGGAAGCGCAGTAGTGCGCCGGACCGTCACCGCTGACAGCCGAGGTGCTGGAGATATTGACGATGGCACCACCCTTGCCTTCCTGCATCTGCTTGACGGCGGCACGGGCGCAGTAGAAAGCGCCGTTCAGGTTCACGCCAATCACGCGCTCCCAGGTCGCGTCAGGAATATCGGCAAATTGGTCCACCGAGCCTACACCGGCGTTGTTCACCAGCACGTCGACGGCGCCGAGCTTTTCGCGGATTTCGACAAACAGCGCATCGACCGCAGCGCTGTCGGCCACATTGGAGGAACGGGCCAGATGCTTGCCGCCCTTGCCTTCCAGGGTCTGTCTGGCTGCTTCTTCATTCAAGTCCACGGCCACCACAGTGGCACCCTCATCGGCAAAACGCTGTGCAATCGCTCGCCCCATGCCCTGGCCCGCCCCCGTGACCACGGCAACTTTTCCGGCTAAACGCATTCTTGTCTCCTTGTTGATGTGCAATCAAAACTTGGAGACAGCGTATGAAGAAATCGCCCTCAGCCCATCGTCCAAGAAGACTAAGCAAATTTTCTCTGAATGCTATCAAATAAATAGCAGCAAATACAATACAGATTTTTGCTCCAATGCATTTTCACGCCTGTTAATCAGTTGACGACAGCAATCCAGCGTCAGATGCCTCCCTCTCAACTGCACCGCACATGGCAGCAGCAACTAGCCGCCATAGGGGACAAATCCGCTCTCGTTTTCATTGACTTTGAGCGGTTTGGCTACGTACGGAAAAGCACGTTGCGGGCAAGCGCTGCGCTCGCATACCTTGCACCCCATGCCGATAGGTGTTGCCGCTCCTATATTGCGCAAATCCATGCCTTGGGAGTACACCAGCCGCGCGGCGTGCTGCAAGTCGCAGCCCAGGCCGATGGAGAAGGTCTTGCCTGGAGCCCCCCAGCCCTGGCCGGCATGGCTGATGGTGCGAGCAATCCACAGGTAGACGCGCCCGTCCGGCATGCTGGCGAGCTGGGGCACTATGCGTCCCGGCTGGGTAAAAGCCTCGTACACCACCCACAACGGGCAGGTGCCGCCTGTCTTGGAGAAATGAAAATGCGTGGCCGACTGGCGCTTGCTGATATTGCCGGCCCGGTCCACTCGGATAAAGAAAAACGGCACACCCGGCGCATCGCTGCGCTGCAGGGTTGAGAGGCGATGGCAGACGGTCTCGAAGCCCACACCGAAGTGCCTTGCCAGCAAGTCTATGTCGTAGCGCAGGCCTTCGGCTGCACGCAAGAACTCTCCATATGGCAGCACAAATGCCCCGGCTACATAATTGGCCAGCCCCATGCGTGCCAGCCGGCGCGTGGCCTCGTCCTGCCAGGGCACGCTTTGCAGCTCCCTTTCAATCAGTGAATCAAACTCCAGCAGCGCCAGTTGCGTAGCCAGCTGAAATGCCTGCTGCATGGGACTCAGCTGCGGAGCCACATACAAGGTGCGCGTGAGCGCATCGTAGCGCCTATGGCTGCCCGCTTTCTCAGCAGTCCCGACATGAGCATGCAGAACCAATACACCATGTCGTGCCTGCAGCCGGTATTGCAGCCAATCATGCAGATGACCGCCTTGCTCCGCAGCCTGCCGAGCCAGCGCTTCGGCTGCACGATCAAGCGCATTAAGGTAATTGCGGTGGGAAAAAAAGAAATCACGAACCGCCTCGAAGGGCATCTGGCGCGAGGGCTGCGTCAGCAGGCCTGCCATTGCGCCATTCCCGGCGACATCTCTGTGAACTGAGGTGTCGGCATCCGGCCCGGCGCGGCCATCACCCAGATGGGCGGTCAAGGCCTCCAGCCGCTCGGCGTCCGCCAGGTGACGCTGGTGCATGGCCAGCAGCATCTGTGCCAGCTGCGGCAGCTTGGCTGCGACCTCACGCAGCTCGGGAAGCGGCACCGAACCTTCTGGCTGAGGCATGGCGGCCACCGCATCGCGCAACTGCGCCAGCAAGCGGGCCTCCTCATCCTCGGAGAACTGCTGGATATCGACGCCCAGCACTCTGTGAATCTTGAGCAGCACGGCCACCGTGAGCGGACGCTGATCCTGCTCGATCTGATTCAGATAGCTCGGTGACAACTCCAGCGCCTGAGCCAGCGCAGCCTGCGTAAGACCACGCTCGGCACGCAGGCTGCGCAGACGCACGCCCATGAATGTCTTGGCCACTTACCTTCTCCCTATTGCCGGCTCCAAATATTCGCAAAATTTGCAAATACATGCAATCACCTTCGCAAGCATTCACCAATTCAGCTCTGTACGCATAAAAAACAAATGCGTAGATTGCGAAGTATCGCAGACCGACAAGGACCTGCGCTGCACATCCAAAGGAGACACCCATGAGCACTGTGACAGCCCCAACATCCCCAATATCTCCAACCGCCATTAACCACGCCGCCGCAAGCTTCAGGCCAAAAAAATCCGTCGCCCTCTCCGGCGTGACAGCAGGCAACACGGCACTGTGCACCGTGGGCAGGAACGGCAACGACCTGCACTACCGCGGCTACGACATTCTGGACATTGCCGAGGTCTGCGAGTTTGAGGAGATTGCCCACCTGCTGGTACACGGCAAACTGCCCACCCACGCCGAACTCAGGGCCTACAAAGCCAAGCTCAAGGCTTTGCGCGGCCTGCCCGGCAGCGTGAAGACTACGCTGGAACAGCTACCCGCCGCCAGCCATCCCATGGACGTGATGCGCACCGGTGTCTCCGCCCTGGGCTGCGCGCTGCCGGAGAAAGACGACCACAATCCTCCTGGCGCCCGCGATATCGCCGACCGCCTGATGGCCTGCCTGGGCAGCATGCTGCTTTACTGGTACCACTTCAGCAACTCGGGCCGCCGCATCGAGGTCGAAACCGGGGATGACTCCATCGGTGGCCACTTTCTGCATCTGCTGCATGGCACAAGGCCGTGCGAGAGCTGGGTGCGCGCCATGCATACCTCGCTCAATCTGTATGCCGAGCACGAGTTCAATGCATCGACCTTCACGGCCCGCGTGGTGGCAGGCACGGGCAGCGATATGTACTCGGCGATTACCGCTGCGATAGGCGCTCTGCGCGGCCCCAAGCATGGCGGAGCCAATGAGGTGGCGTTCGAGATCCAGAAGCGCTACGACAACCCGGCAGAGGCCGAGGTCGATATCCGCCGCCGCGTGGATGCCAGGGAAGTCGTGATCGGCTTCGGCCACCCCGTCTATACCGTGAGCGACCCTCGCAATGTGGTCATCAAAGGCGTGGCCAAAAAGCTCTCGGACGAGGCCGGCAGCAGCAAGATGTACGACATTGCCGCACGCCTGGAATCGGTGATGTGGGAGGTCAAGAACATGTTCCCCAACCTCGACTGGTTCAGCGCCGTCAGCTATCACATGATGGGCGTGCCCACCACCATGTTCACGCCGCTGTTCGTGATTGCCCGCACCAGCGGTTGGGCAGCGCACATCATCGAGCAGCGCCAGGACAACAAGATCATCCGTCCCAGCGCCAACTACACAGGCCCGGACGACCTGCATTTCGTGCCTATCGAGGCACGCCAGTAAGCTCCAGCAATGTCTGCCCAGCCCATGCAAGCCCATTCCCTGTGCATTGCCATCGCCGACAAGCTGCGCGAGCGCATTCTGAGCCATCAGTTGCCGCCCGGATCGGACATCAACGACGGAGCACTGGCCCAGGAGTTTGGCCTGAGCCGCACTCCTGTGCGCGAGGCCATGAAGCTGCTATGCCATGAAGGACTGCTAAGCGCACAGCCCCGGCGCGGCATGAGCGTGACCTGCCTGAGTGCAGCCCAGGTGGCCGAGGCTCGCTTGCTGAGCAGCCTGCTGGCTGGCCATCTGGCGCGGCAACGCCAGATGCAGACTGCCAGCACGCAGCTTTGCGAGCAGTTGCTGCGCGTGTCGCAGGCCCGGCTCCAACTCGCACTGGGTACACAGCCCACCATGCAGCCGACAAGCCAAGCGCCGATGCCTTCACCATTGCCTGCAGCCCTTTCACAATCCCCGCACTGCCACAGCGCCGGCAACGCAGAAGCCTCACGCTCGGCTCTGGCCTATTGAGACTCCTAAAAGAATCCCCGAGACAATGACTCACCACCCCTACCGTAAACCCTTGCCCGGCACTGCGCTGCATTACTTCGACGCCCGGTCCGCTGTGGAAGCCATCCGCCCCGGCAGTTGGACCACACTGCCCTATACCAGTCGCGTCCATGCCGAGAACCTGGTGCGGCGCAGCGATCCGGCCCACCTGACCGAGTACCTCAGGCAAATCGTTGATCGCAAGCGCGAACGCGATTTTCCCTGGTTCCCGGCCCGCGTGGTCTGCCATGACATCCTGGGCCAGACAGCGCTGGTCGACCTGGCCGGCCTGCGCGATGCGATTGCCGAGCAAGGTGGCGATCCGGCCGCTGTCAATCCCGTGGTGCCCGTGCAGCTGATCGTCGATCATTCGCTGGCCGTTGAGTGCGGTGGCTACGACCGCGAGGCCTTCGAGAAAAACCGCGCCATCGAAGACCGGCGCAATGAGGACCGCTTTCACTTCATCGACTGGTGCAAGCAAGCCTTCAAGAATGTGGAGGTGATTCCGCCAGGCAACGGAATCATGCACCAGATCAATCTGGAGCGCATGAGCCCTGTGATCCATGCTATCGATGGTGAAGCATTCCCAGATACTCTGGTAGGTACCGACAGCCACACACCACATGTCGATGCACTGGGAGTGATCGCCGTGGGCGTGGGTGGACTGGAAGCCGAGAACGTGATGCTGGGCCGCGCCTCGTGGATGCGCCTGCCCGAAATCATTGGCGTGCAACTCACTGGCAGGCGGCAGCCCGGCATCACTGCCACTGACATCGTGCTGGCTTTGACCCAGTTCCTGCGTCAGCAAAAAGTGGTGGGAAGCTATCTGGAGTTCCATGGTGAAGGCGCGCGCAGCCTCTCCATCGGCGACCGCGCCACCATCTCGAACATGGCACCCGAATATGGAGCCACGGCGGCCATGTTCGCGATCGACGAGCAGACGATCGACTATCTGCGTCTGACGGGGCGCGAGCCTGAGCAGGTGCAACTGGTCGAGAACTACGCCAAACAGGCAGGTCTGTGGGCAGATAGCCTGGAAAGTGCCGAATACGAACGTACACTGAGCTTTGACCTGTCCGGAGTGGTTCGCAATATGGCCGGCCCTTCCAATCCACACGCCCGCCTGGCAACCAGCGAGCTTGCAGCAAGAGGCATTGCCGGTGAGTGGACGCAGGCCGAAGGGCAGATGCCCGATGGGGCCGTCATCATTGCAGCCATTACCAGCTGCACCAATACCAGCAACCCACGCAATGTGATCGCGGCCGGCCTGCTGGCGCGCAATGCGCGCAATCTGGGCCTGACCCGCAAGCCCTGGGTCAAGACCTCTCTGGCCCCCGGCTCCAGGACCGTGCCCCTGTATCTGGAACAAGCCGGTCTGCTACATGACCTGGAAGCGCTGGGCTTTGGCGTGGTGGCCTTTGCCTGCACCACCTGCAACGGCATGAGCGGCGCTCTGGACCCTGTGATTCAACAAGAGATCATCGACCGCGACCTCTACACCACGGCCGTGCTCTCGGGCAACCGCAACTTCGATGGCCGCATCCACCCCTATGCCAGACAGGCCTTTCTCGCCTCGCCTCCGCTGGTCGTGGCCTATGCGATTGCGGGCACCATGCGCTTCGATATCGAGAACGATGTGCTGGGCGTCTTCCAGGGCCGCGAAATCCGCTTGAAGGACATCTGGCCCCGCGACGAGGAAATCGACGCCGTGGCCAAGGCTGCCGTCCAACCCGAGCAGTTCCGCTCGGTCTACGAGCCCATGTTTGCCATCCGCGCAGACCAGGGCGAGAAGGTCGAGGCACTGTATGACTGGCGCCCGCAAAGCACCTATATCCGCCGCCCACCCTACTGGGAGGGAGCCCTCGCGGGCGAGCGCACTTTGCGCGGCATGCGCCCTCTGGCCATATTGCCCGACAACATCACAACCGACCACCTCTCGCCCTCCAACGCCATCCTGATGGACTCGGCCGCAGGCGAGTATCTGCACAAAATGGGTCTGCCCGAGGAGGACTTCAATTCCTATGCCACGCATCGCGGCGACCACCTGACCGCACAGCGCGCCACCTTTGCCAATCCCAAGCTCCTCAACGAAATGGTGGTGGACGACCAGGGCAAGGTGCGCCAGGGCTCTCTTGCTCGCGTCGAGCCCGAGGGACTGACCATGCGCATGTGGGAAGCCATAGAGACCTATATACAGCGCAAGCAACCGCTGATCATCATCGCCGGCGCCGACTACGGCCAGGGATCGAGCCGTGACTGGGCAGCCAAGGGCGTTCGCCTGGCCGGTGTGGAGGTCATCGTGGCCGAGGGCTTCGAGCGCATCCACCGCACCAATCTGATCGGCATGGGGGTGTTGCCGCTGGAGTTCCTGCCCGGCACGAGCCGCCACACACTGGGGTTGAATGGCACCGAGAGCTTTGATGTCATCGGCCAGCGTAGCCCCCAGGCCAGGCTTACACTTCATATCCACCGCACGACCGGCGCCCGCACCGAAGTGCCGGTACTGTGTCGCCTCGATACCGCGGAAGAGGTCTCTATTTACGAAGCCGGTGGCGTGCTGCAGCGCTTTGCCCAGGACTTCCTGGCGGATAGCGCCACAGCCGATTCCGCGTCAACGGCTGAACTTGTGAGCTAAGGAGCAGCTATGAGCCAGGCACGCATGCTGATTGTCACCCAGCCCCAAAGCCCGGAACGTCATCGCCTGCGTGCCCGGATCAGCGCCTTGGGCCTTGATAAGGACCTGGGCGAGCGCATGTTCTCTCCAGATAACTGGCACCAAACCTGGTGTGGCCCCTTTGACTCCGGGCAAGAGGCACTGCTCGCCTTGCTGGCCGCAGGCAATGCAGTGCAAGCGGCGCAGCTGAAGGCCTTCGAGCTCAGCTTCAACCGCATTCGCGGTGAGGAGGGCGAGCGCATTCACTGGTCTTTGCTAACCCGCGGACGTCCAGAGCCTTTCAACCAGCTGCTGACAACGCTGCAGACCGAGTTGAAATCCCACGGTTTCAAGGATGGCGGCCATAGACCGCATATCACCATCAGCTACAGAGCTCTACATGCCCTGCCCACTCGGCGTATCGATCCCGTCGACTGGCTGATCGATGAGATCCAGCTGGTCGAGCGAACCGGCACAGGCAAGCAGTTACGCTACCAGGTGCTGCATCGCTGGCCATTGGCTTCCGGCTCTCCGCCTCGTCCTCAACAGCTACATCTGTTTCACTGATTCAAGGCTCAAGCCCTGGCTTGAGCCTTGAATACCTTGTTTGTTTGCCATTCCATGTCCCTCACTTCGCAAATCCGCATTCCCGCCACCTATATGCGCGGAGGCACCAGCAAAGGTGTGTTCTTCAAGCTGCAGGATCTGCCCGAAGCGGCCCGGCAGCCCGGCCCTGTTCGCGACGCCATCTTTCTGCGCACTCTGGGTAGCCCCGACCCTTATGGCAAACAGATTGACGGCATGGGCAATGCATCATCCTCCACCAGCAAAGGCGTGATCCTCAGCCAGAGCACAAGCGCCGATCACGATGTGGACTATCTGTTCGGCCAGGTGTCCATCGATCAGCCTTTTGTGGACTGGAGCGGCAACTGCGGCAACCTGAGCGCTGCCGTCGGCCCCTGCGCCATTCACATGGGGCTGATTCCGGCCGAGCGCATTCCGCACAACGGCGTGGCCGTCATTCGCATCTGGCAGGCGAATATCGGCAAGACCATCATCAACCATGTGCAGATTCGCGATGGTCAGGTGCAGGAAACCGGGGACTTCGAACTTGACGGCGTGACCTTTGCCGCTGCCGAAGTGGCCCTGGAGTTCCTAGACCCCGCCGATGAAGGTGAGGACGGAGCTGCCATGTTTCCCACCGGCAATGTCAGCGACGAGCTGGATGTGCCCGGCGTCGGCCGCTTTTGCGCGACCCTCATCAATGCCGGCATTCCGACCATCTTTCTCGATGCCAGAGAGCTGGGCTATACCGGCTGCGAACTGCAGGATACCATCAACAGCGATGGCCCCGCCCTGGCCAGGTTCGAAGCCATCCGCGCCCATGGCGCACTCAGGATGGGCCTGATCAAGGATCTGGGTGAAGCTGCCACACGCCAGCACACGCCAAAGATAGGCTTTGTGGCTCCCGCGCAAAGCTACACAGCCTCCAGCGGCAAAGCGATTGCCGCCAAAGATATCGATCTCGTGGTGCGGGCGCTTTCCATGGGCAAGCTGCACCACGCCATGATGGGCACGGCAGCCGTCGCCATAGGCACGGCTGCCGCCATTCCAGGCACGCTGGTCAATCTGGCGGCGGGCGGCGGCGAGCGCCAGTCCGTACGCTTCGGCCATCCCAGCGGCACCCTGCGTGTGGGGGCCGAAGCCAGGACCGACCAGGGTCAATGGCAAGTCACCAAGGCCTTGATGAGCCGCAGCGCCCGCATTCTGATGGAAGGCTGGGTACGGGTGCCGGGCGAAGTGCTGCAGGCCTGACACCGGGTATTTCCTTGCCGGGCGCCTGCCACACGCAGGCCTGGGCAGGGTTCAAGCGCTCAAGATGACGCTTTCAATCCGGTGGCGGCCTTTGTTCTTGGCCGCATAGAGCTGCCGGTCCACGGCTTCGATAAAGCTGGCAGGTCGATCATGCTCTGCCGGTTGCACCGTGCCCGCACCAATGCTCATGGTGACCCGCCTGCCATGGGGCGACAGCGCATGCACGATGGACTGCTTCTGGATCAGGCGCTGGCAGCGCTCGGCCACTTTTTGCGCAGTTTCGGCATCGGCTTCGGGCAGCAGCACCACAAACTCCTCGCCACCGTAACGCGCCACCAGGTCACGCTGTCCGTCCAGCGCCAGGCTCAGGGTCTGGGCAATATCCACCAGACATTTGTCGCCCTGGATATGACCGTACAAATCGTTGTATTGCTTGAAGAAGTCGACATCGAACAGCAGCATGGACAGGGGCTTGCCATCGCTGCGCGTGCGCTCCCACTCCTGCTCGAAGCTGGTATCGAAGCAGCGCCGGTTGGCAATGCTGGTCAGGCCATCCTTGAAGGAGAGCACTTCCAGCTCCTTCTGCAAACTCAGCAGCCTTTCCTCGGTCTTTTTGCGCTCGCTGATGTCGAACATGAAGCCGATCAGCGCTTCGGCCTCGCCTTGCGCATTGCGCACCACATGGACCACATCGCGAATCCAGACATAGCCGTTGTCCTTGGTCAGCGCGCGATAGTCAGCCTCATGGTCCACGCCGGCCTGGGACTGGCTCACGCAGAAATTCACCACATATTCGCGGTCCTCGGGGTGCATGCGCATGGCCCAGTCTTCGACACTGACCCAGCTTTCACGACTCCAACCAAGCAGGCTCTCGATCTGAGGGCCGATATAGGCGAACTTCATGGTCGCCCAGTCGATCTTCCAGGGAATGGCCTTGGTGGACTCCAGCAAGGTTCTATAGACCGCACTCTCGTTCTCAAGCTCGCTCACGTCGGACATAACCCGTCTCTCTCCCGATCTCAATCGATAAAACATCAGGCCCGGCTGTGGCACCAGCCTCGACCCGGCACGCCAGACAGCGGAGCCTGCAGTCTTTCACACCCAGAAAGCCCGAGGCACAACCCAATCTCCGCTTGCTGGTGATTGTTGCGCCGGTTGCCGCAATTCACGCCATGCACTCGCGATATTGGCCGAAATCATACGTATGGCGGACCTCACGCTGCAACGCCGCTAAGCCTTCATGCGCCGCCATAAAGTGGCCCGGCTGATGCCGAGAATTTCACAGGCCTGTCGCTGATCACCCCCGACCGACTCCAGCACCTCGCGCAATCGCTTCTGTTCGGCAAGGCGACCCGCGTCCCTGAGCTGTGCCTGCCGGGCCGCAGCAGGCTCGGCCAGAGCCAGGCCGTCGGCGCACTCAGGGAAGACTTCAAGCAAACGCGCCATATCCAGAAGGCCGCCCCGGCCTGAGTCCAGATAGTCGCTGCAGGCCAGCAGGCGCTCCACCCAGTTGTCCAGTTCACGGACATTGCCGGGCCAGTCATGCGCCGCAGCCCTGGCCAGCAGTGCATCGAGCTGCTGCTCCACTCTGTCATGCAGTGCGCGGGGCAACCCGCTTGCAGCGTTCAGGCGCTGAGCCAGCATGGCGCGGCCCAGTTCAGCAACATCGGCACCACCTCGCATTTGCAGCGAAGGCGTGCTCAGGCGCAGCACCGCCAGCCGGTAGTAGAGATCGCGCCGGAACCGGCCACGCTCCACCTGATCCGCCAGATCCGCATGGGTGGCGGCAATCACGCGCACATCCACGGGAATCGGCGTGGTGGAACCTACGCGCAATACCTCGCGTTCCTGCAGCACGCGCAGCAGTCGCGATTGCAGCACCAGCGGCATGTCGCCAATTTCATCGAGAAACAGGGTCCCGGTATGCGCTGCCTCGATCAGCCCGGTCTTGCCGCCGCGCCTGGCCCCGGTAAAAGCGCCTTCCTCGTAACCGAAAAGCTCGCTCTCCAGCAGGCTTTCACTGAGCGCCGCACAGTTGACGGCCAGAAATGGCTGTTCCGCACGCCGTCCTGCACTGTGGATACCCTGCGCCACCAGCTCCTTGCCGGTCCCGCTTTCACCCAGGATCAACACCGTCGCATCGCTGTTCGCGTACTGCCTGGCCAGCAGTCGCACGCGCTGTGCAGCGGGGCTGCTGCCCAGATAGTCTTCAATGCGCCAGCGTACACCGGCGGCTCTTTGCCGCTGATTGGCGCGCAGGCTGCGATCGGCCCGCTGGATGACGGCTGGATCGCGGCAGACCAGCAAAGCGCCGGTCACCAGCCCGTTCTCCACAATTGGCGCACGTCGCACCACCAGGGTACGCAGGGCCAGTTGCAACACCTCTTCTCCACCCTCCTCGCCAGCGAGCGCCCGAGCCGTGTCCAGGGCCGGAGCCACCTCCTCCAGCATGCGGCCGTGCAAGGCCTCGACCGGGGCACCGAGCAAGGTGGCCATGCATGGGTTCAGCGCGCAAATACGGCCACGCTCGTCCACGGCCACCACACCGTCCTGCAACTGGTGCAACACGGTTTCCAGCCGTTGATGCCGGTCGCGCTCGGCACGTCGATGACGGGCCAGCAGCAGGGCGTCGCTGAGTGCCTGACGCACCGAAATATCGGAATACAGCAACACGCTGGCCATGCCCGCCTGCTCTGCTAGATCGGCCACCAGGCCCGGCGCCACCACGGCACCAACGCCCGACGCCTTGAGTTTCTGCACGCAGGCCGGCGCGTCATGCGGACCTTGATAGGCGATCTGGACCAGACCCAGGCCGAACAGGCTGTCGAACTGGGCCACCACGGGCGACGGCACCTCGAAGTTGACCAGGCCCACGCGCGGAGCCTCTTCCGTGGTCTGCAACTTGGCCTGGCGCAGCGCCTGCAGCAAATCCAGGCCACGCACTTCTACCATGGCCAGCGGAATGTCCACGCGCTCTCGAATCCAGGCTCCACTGGCTCCCGCCCCCACCAGGGCATCGATGGGCTGGCGCAGATTGAGCGCCTGCACCTGGGCCACCGCATCATCGAAGGAGGCCGAGATATGCGAGAACCTGGCCTCACCCGACCAGGGCTGTGCCAGCCGCTCCAGCACCCGCCCCACACGGTAGCGGCCTACGGTGACGATGTGCGGCAAATGCGGCTGGCCGGCTGCTGGCATTCGTTTGATGCCATCGTTCGATATCGCGCCTGTTTCATTCATGAAAACAATTATTTCATCAATGAAATACAACCAATACACCGCTACCGGCAGCTAGTCCACAGAATCACAAAAACCCCAATGATTTCAAACACTTGATATTCAGAGGGTTTTCCCTAAATTCGCCTGGCACAGTGCTTGCGGTATCGGGCCATACCAATAGGGATTTGGATCCAGGAGATATCCATGTTTTTGAACCGTCGCAATCTTGTTGCCAAGGCCTTGACTCTTTCCGTGCTGGGCACAGCCGGCCTGGCCCAGGCCGCCGACTGGCCCACGCGTCCGATTCGCCTCGTGGTGCCGTTTTCCGCAGGCGGCGCCAATGACTTGATGGCCAGATCGGCGGCCGAAGGCGCCTCCAAGATCCTTGGCCAGCCCGTGGTGATCGACAATCGTCCTGGCGCGGGTGGCACCGTAGGTGCCGATATCGTGGCCAAGGCCCAGCCCGATGGCTACACCCTGCTGGTCAGCGCGGCCGGCGTCATCTCCAACAGCATGATCAAGAAGACCATGCCTTTCAAGGACGATGCGCTGCAGCCCGTGGTGATGATTGGCCTCGCACCTTCGGTGATCGTGGTGCCCAAGAACGCGCCCTACAACAATCTGCGCGACTTCGTCGAAGCCTCCAAGAAGGGCGCCGGCTTCAACTTTGCCACCGCCGGCACGGGCAGCACGCCGCACTTCGTGGCCGAGATGCTGAATGTGAAATACGGCGCCAAGCTGCAGCCCGTGCCCTACAAGAGCGGTTCGGAGAGCACCACGGCCGTGCTGGGCGGCCAGGTTGAAGGCACGTCCGAAGCCAGCATCATCGCGCTGCCGCACATCATTCACGAGGGCAAGTTCAAACCTCTGGCCACGACCTGGACCCAGCGCATCTCGGCCTACCCCCAGCTCTCCACTGCTGTGGAGCAAGGCTTTGCCGATCTGCAGATCGCGCATTGGGCCGGCATTCATGCCCCCAAGGGCACGCCACCCGCCATTCTGGACAAGCTGGCAGCCGCCGTGGACAAGGCCATGAAGGAACCTGCCACCGTAGAGAAGCTCAAGGGACTGGGCATCGAGCCGGTCGGCGGCACACGTGCGGAATTCGTGAAGTTTGCCGATGCCGAGCGCAAGCGCCTGGGGGAGATCGTCAAGGCAGCCCATATGCAGGAAAAGTAAGCTGAGAAGAAAACATAGCATCCAGCGTATGGCCCATATACGCTGAAGCCTGAAAATAGTACTGAGAGCTGATTCATGATTTCCCGTAGAAATGTCTTGCTCCGCGCCACTGCCTGCGCCGCCGCCGCTACCGCCTTGCTGGGCGGCGCCTCTGCAGCCCTGGCCCAGGGCTCGGATGTCTGGCCCACCCGCACCGTCAAGCTCATCGTGCCCTATGCGGCAGGCGGCTATGCCGATACCCGCGCACGCCTGATTGCCGACTCGCTGGGCAAGGTGCTGGGCCAGCCCGTGATCATCGACAACCGCGGCGGTGCCGGCGGCGTGACGGGCACGGATGCCATCGCCAAGGCCAACGACGGCCACACCTTCGGCTTCGGCTCGCCCGGCCCCCTGGTCACCAACCCCATGCTGATGAAGAAGATGCCTTATGACGCCAAGACGGCGTTCAAGCCCATCATCCTCATCGAGCAGGCTCCCCTGTTTCTGACCACGGCTCCCAACCAGCCCTTCAAGAGCGTGCAGCAACTGCTGGCCCATGCCAAGGCCAAGCCCGGCGATCTGACCTATGGCTCCTCGGGCGTAGGCGGGGCCCACCATCTGTCGGGCGAACTGCTGGCCTATCAGACCCAGACCCAGCTGACCCATGTGCCCTACAAGGGAGGCTCGCTGGCGGCCACCGACCTCATGGGCGGCCATCTGGCCATGATGTTCGAGATGGGCTACTCGGCCCTGCCCTCCATCAAAGCCAAAAAGATCAATGCCCTGGCCGTCTCGAGCAAGACCCGTCTGGCTGTGCTGCCCGAGGTGCCCACGCTGGACGAAGCCGGGGTCAAGGGCTTCGAGTCGTACAACTGGCTGGGCATGATTGCGCCGGCCGGCACGCCCGACGCCGTGGTGGCCAAGCTCAACCAGGCCGTCAACGAAGCGCTCAAGACCGACAAGTCTCTGCGCCAGATGATCGAAAGCAGCGGCGGCCAGATCATGGGCGGCACACCCCAGGCCTATGGCAAATATCTTGAAGCCGAGCGCGCCAAGTGGGGGCCCGTGATCAAGAACGCGAATATTTCGCTGGACTAATCCCCCTGAGCCGCTCCGCAGCCTTGGCCGCGAGGCGGCTGCTGCCAGGCAGCGCCCTGCCTCGTCAAGGCTGACAGCCGACTGCGCAGGGCAGATAAGCATCAGAGTCTTTTTTATCAAGAAATCTCATGAACCCCAAACAACAACTCAAAGCCCTGGCCGATGCCCGCCGCGGCGTCATCGTGCCCGGTGCATTCAACGCCATGTCGGCGCGGCTGATTGCCGATCTGGGCTTTGAAGCCATCTATGTGACCGGTGCCGGCGTGACCAATATGTGGTTCGGCATGCCCGACCAGGGTTTCATGGGTCTCAGCGATATCGCCGACCATACGGCCCGCATCCGCGACGCCGTGGAAGTGCCGCTGCTGGTCGATGCCGACACCGGCTTCGGCAACGCCGTCAACACCTACCACGCCGTGCGCACGCTGGAGCGTGCCGGCGCCGACTGCATTCAGCTCGAGGACCAGGTCAGCCCCAAGCGCTGCGGCCACTTCAATGGCAAGGCCGTGATCGAAACCGGCGAAATGCTGGGCAAGATCAAGGCCGCCGTCGATGCGCGCCGCGACAGCGGCACTCTCATCATGGCCCGTACCGACGCGGCCGCCGTCCACGGCTTCGAAGCCGCCATCGAGCGTGCCCAGCAGTTTCAGGAAGCCGGCGCCGACATCCTGTTTGTCGAGGCCGTCACCCAGGCCGAAGAAGTGCGCGCCCTGCCTCAGCGCCTGCAAGCTCCCCAGCTCATGAATATGGTCATTGGCGGCAAGACCCCCATCTTCAACGCCGACGAACTGGGCGAGCTGGGCTATGGCTTTGTGCTCTACGCCAATGCCGCACTGCAAGGGGCCGTGGCCGGCATGCAAAAGTGCCTGACCCTGCTGCGCGACGATCACAAGGTCGATGAGGACCCCGCCATCGTCGCCCCCTTCCTTGAACGCCAGCGGCTGGTGAACAAGGACTTCTGGGATGGGCTGGAGCAAAAGTACCAGTAATCCGGTCTCCGGACCCTGCGCCTGAATCGCGTGCAACGTTGATACATCAGGCGCCGCACGCCATGTTTTCAGGCCTGTGTGACCATGGCCGGCAGCATTCCCCCCTGGCTACGGCCCCAAAACCGGATGCACAGGGAGCTCTGAGCATCATCCTCTAATGCAGCGTGGCTCCATCCAGCGCCAGCCTGACCCGCATCAAGGCATGCCGAAGTTTTTCGAGCGGCACCGAACCCAAGGCCAGCCGCAGTGCTTGCGGCACTTGCACGCCAGTGGCAAAGGGTTCGGCCGTTGACACGGAAATTCCTGCCGTCTGCAGCGCCATCGCGACCTGATCAGCCCTCAGGTCATCCTGCATGGGGAGCCAGACAAAATACGAATTGAGGTGGCGCATACAGGGCAGCCCTTTGAAGACCTGCGTCACCTGTTTCTGACGCATCTGGGCATCCTCTCGCTTCTGAGCTTCCAGCCTGGCAACAGTCCCGTCTCTCAGCCAACTCACAACCATGGCGGTCATGACTCCGGGGGTGTTCCAGGTCGTTGCACGGATAGCTCGCTCTATCCGAGGTATCCAGGCTGCCGGCGCAGCCACAAAGCCCACCCGCAAACCCGTGGCGACACTCTTGGAAAAGCCTGATAAATATACCGTGGACTCAGGCAGCAGTGCGGCCATGGGCGGTGGTGCGTCCTGAGCAAGAAACGCATACGCGGCATCTTCAATCAACAACAGGCCATGGCGACGGATCAACGCTGCAAATGCATGACGTCGGTTGATGCTCATCACCCATCCAAGCGGGTTATGGAGAGTCGGCATTGCATAGACCGCGCGCACCTTGCGGCGTCGGCACAGCAGCTCCAGCGCATCGAGGTCCGGCCCCGAACCAGCTGCCGGAATGGCAATCAGCTCAAGCCTCAGCTGTTGCGCCAGCACCTTGAAGCCCGGGTAGCTCAAAGCATCAACAGCCACTACATCGCCAGGTTGCAGCAATGCCATGGCCGTGCTTGCGAGTCCATGCTGCGCTCCATCCACGATAAGCACCTGTTCGGCAGGAACCGTCAGCCTACGGTTTTCAAGGTATAGGGCGATAGCCGCTCGCTCATGGGCCCGGCCTCCGTGCGGCTGATAGCGCAGCAGTGCCTCCAAATCTCCACTGGCGGCAAGCTGACGCAATGCAAAGCGCAGCAACTCGGCTTGACCTGGAAGAGCAGGAGCGTTGAAGTTCAGGTCCAGCATGCCTATCGCAGCGGCATGCTGGTCGATACCGAGGCCACGTGGCAGCGCTGTTTCGCGCACAAAAGTTCCTCGCCCCGTTTCGCCACTGACCAGGCCCATGGCCTGCAGTTCGGCATAGACACGAGTCGCCGTGACCAGGGCCAGTCCCTCCCGGGATGCCAGCTGCCGGTGGGTGGGCAGGCGTGTGCCTGGTGCCAGTCGGCCTTCGCGAATTTCCGAGGCTAGCTGGTCCACCAGCTGCTTGTATCGGGCAATCGGCATATAGAACCTGTATCCATGACAATTATTTGAGTGTATTGGACCTCATATCTAGCATGAGCATTGATACAAGTTCACATCCGGAACATCCCAATGCATATCGCAATCCTGACTTTCGAAGGCTTTAACGAGCTCGACTCACTCATTTCTCTAGGCATACTCAACCGCATCAAGCGACCCGGTTGGCGGGTGTCGATCGCATGCCCGAGCGCACGCGTCAGGTCAATGAACGGGGTGGTCATCGAAGCCCAGGCCACTCTGGAGGATGCGGGCGCTGCAGATGCGGTCATCGTGGGCAGCGGAATGCAAACGCGTGAGGTCGCGCGCAATGCCGACCTCATGTCAAGGCTCAGGCTGGACCCTTCACGGCAACTGATTGCTGCACAGTGCTCCGGCACGCTGATACTGGCCAAACTCGGCTTGCTGAATGGCGTGATGGCATGTACCGACCTGACAACCAGGCCCTGGGTTGAAGAGGCCGGCGTTCGCGTGCTGGAGCAGCCATTCTTCGCAAACGGCAACGTGGCTACCGCAGGAGGCTGCCTGGCAGCGCAATACCTTGCCGCCTGGCTTATTGCCCGTGCCGAGGGGATCGAGGCCGCCAGGAGTGCATTGCATTACGTGGCCCCTGTGGGTGAAAAAGATGTTTATATGGCCCGGGCCATCGCCAATATCTCGCCTTACCTGCCTGACTTGCTGCATCAGCGCGATCGCTGAAGCGCGCTGAAGACCTCTGACAACTCGAATGCAGCCGGTCGCCGGTCCCGGTAAAGCCTCCGAGCCCGGACTCTTTGCACATTCCGGATTGTTCGCTTGCACAAAATCGCTGATGTCCTCAGCTCGAGAACACCCTGGCAGTCAAAACGATCCTCATTCTGGCTGCTGCAGGCAAAACACAGCAGGCATGGCTCTGACAATGGCTCAGGCCGTCTTCCAGCCTTGCAGCATCAAATCCAGCGCCTGCAAGGACTCGTTCAGGCGCTCGGGTGGAGCGCCCTCCTCGGCAATCCAGAAAGCCGCTTCGATCAGGCAGCCGTTGAGCAACCTTGCCAGCGCCGGTGCACTGGCGTTCACGATGACGCCCTCGTCGATGAGCTGCTGCAAAAAACCGGCGATAAAAGCAATGCATTGCTGGTGCTGCTGCCCCTGGTCGGTGCCGGTGAGCACGGAGCGTGCATCCTGCAACACAATGCGGCGAATTTCAGCCTCCTGCGCCATGGCCAGATAGGCGCGGCAATAGGCCAGAAAGCCTTCCCATGGATCGTCATGGCCCCGCAGCACTAGCTCCAGCCGCTGGTCCATTTCTTCATCCATCTGGGCCACCACGGCAGCCAGCAGGCCGGGCTTGCCACCAAAGTGGTGATAGAGCGCGCCGCGCGTCAAACCGGCCTGCGCAGTCAACTCGTCCATGGCGGCCTGGGCGTAGCCATGCTGGGCGAAAGCGCTGCGCGCAGCACTGATCAGCTTGGCCCGCGTGGCTTCGATCATGCTGGCACGACTCTGGCGAACTTGGGTCACTGCGAACTCCCGGCAATATTCACATACAAAGCGTATGCCAATCATACGCGCTACATCCCAAGCTCCTAGAATGTCACTCGCATACACGATGTATGCAAGTGAATCTATTCAAGGGTTTCCATGTTGAATGCTTACCGCAAGCTGTTTACGGCGCCGGGCAGCACGGGCTTTGTGCTGGCCGGGCTGCTGGCGCGGCTGCCGCTGTCGATGACGGGGATTGGCTTGATCACCATGCTGTCGCAGCAGCGCGGCGCCTATACGCTGGCAGGCATGGTGTCGGCCTGTTTCGCGCTGTCGATTGCCGTTCTGGCACCGCGCATCTCGGCGCTGGTTGACCGTTACGGCCAGTTCAGGGTGCTGCCGTTTGCGGCCGCCAGCAGTGCGCTGTCGATGCTGGCCTTGCTGGCCTGCGCCCACTGGCAGGGGCCGGACTGGCTGCTGCTGGCACTGGCCGCTGCCGTCGGCAGTCTGCCCAGCATGCCGGCCATGGTCCGCGCCCGCTGGACAGCGATCTACAGTGGAACGCCTCAGTTGCAGACCGCGTTTGCACTGGAAGGCGTGCTCGACGATCTGGCCTTTATCGTCGGCCCGCCGCTATCGGTGGGCCTGAGCATGCTGCTATTCCCTGAGGCCGGTCCGCTGGCAGCAGCGCTGTTCCTCATCATCGGCGTAGGCCTGTTTGTGGTGCAACGCCGTACCGAACCACCTGTCAGCCCCCATACCAGCTCGGAAAAAGGCAGGGATTCGTCGATGCTGCGCCAGCCCGTGGTGCGCACGCTGGCGCTGTTCATGCTGGCACAAGGCGTCATCGTGGGCGTGATCGATGTGGCCAGCGTAGCCTTCGCCACGGCTCAGGGCCAGCCCGGCATGGCCAGTGTGGTGCTGTCCTTCTATGCGCTGGGCTCCTGCGCCATGGGCTTGCTGTTTGGCACGCTGCGCCTGCAGATGCCGCTCAGCCGCCAGATCGTCTGGGTCGGGGCATCGGTCGCCATCTCCGCCCTGCCCCTGTTGCTGGCCAGCAATCTGACCGCACTGACGCTGGCCGTGCTGCTGGCAGGCATTACCTTTGGCCCGACGATTACCGTGGCCATGAGTCTGGTGGAGCAGCAGGTACAAGCAAACCGACTGACCGAGGGCATGACCTGGCTGCTGACTGGCCTCGCCAGCGGTGTGGCCCTGGGCGCTGCCGCTGCCGGCTGGCTGATCGACCACTGGGGCGCACAGCAATCGTTTGTGCTGACGCTACTGGCGGGCGGCGCCATGTGGCTGTGGGGCGTGCAAGCCGGACGGCAAGCCGACCGTGCATCCGCACCGGGCATGACGGCCATCAACATGTGAGTCAGCCGCTAGTGCTTATTCAGCCGTCGGCTGCCGCTCTTCTCAAGAGTCGTCCTGCGCGGATGCGGCAGCCGGCAGAGCCAGACCAGGTGCTCGTGCCAGCGCAATAAAGGCCTGCAGATAGTCGGTATGCAACTCTGCCTCGCGCGCGCCGAGGTAGATTTGCTTGGCTATGCCCTTGCTGCCCAGCTTCACGGGTACGACTGCCATCTTTTCGGCATATTCCAGAGCCAGCCAGCGCGGCAGGGCCGCGACACCCCGGCCGCTGGCGACCATCTGCATCATGATGTCGGTGGTCTCTATGGTTTTGTGGCGCCTGGGCGCAATGCCTTTGGGCAGCAAAAACTGAGTATAGATATCAAGCCGGTCTACGGCCACGGGATAGGTAATCAGCACCTCGCGAGACAGATCATCGGGCTTGACATGGTCGACCTGGGCCAGGGCGTGATCCGCAGCCACGACCAGCACCTGCTCATAGTCAAAGACGGGCTCGAAGTGCAGACCCGGCTTGAACAGCGGATCGGGCGTAACCAGCATGTCGATCTCATAGCCGAACAGCGCACCGATGCCGCCAAACTGGAACTTCTGCTTCACGTCCACATCCACGTCGGGCCAGGCGGCCAGATATGGGGAGACGATTTTCAGCAGCCACTGGTAGCAGGGATGACATTCCATGCCGATGCGCAAGCTGCCGCGCACTCCCAGAGCAAATTGCTGCAAACGCGACTCGGCCAGATCCAGCTGAGGCAGCACGCGGTTGGCCACTGCCAGCAGGTATTGACCCGCCTGCGTCAGGCGCAGGCTGCGCCCTTCACGCAACCAGACATCGGTGCCGAGTTGGGCTTCCAGCTTTCTCATGCTGTGGCTCAGGGCGGACTGGGTGACGCACAGCACATCAGCTGCCGCAGTCAAAGAGCCTTGTTTTTCAACCTCTTGCACGATGGCGAGATGGATACGCTCAATCATCTGTGAACACAATTCATGGATACATGAGAAACAACCATTTTACTTCATGCATCGATTCCAGGAACATCCAGTCCGCTGACCCGAGCCACTCTGGCCATGGGCCGAAGATCACAAGACTGGATTTCTGCATGACGACTATTCACAACCTGGGCTTTCCTCGCATCGGCGCAAAGCGCGAACTGAAGTTCGCGCTGGAGTCCTACTGGAGAGGTGAATCCTCGCGCGATGCGCTCAAGGCGCTGGGCGCCGAGCTGCGCCAACGCCACTGGACCGCGCAGCAAGAGCTGGACTGGGTGCCCGTGGGTGACTTCGCGTTCTACGACCAGGTACTGGACATGAGCTTTACGCTGGGCAATCTGCCCGAACGGGTGCAAGACTTCGAAGGCGATGCGCTGGACAACTACTTTCGCGTGGCCCGTGGCCGTTCGGCGGTCACAACCGAATCCCGTAGCACCGGCCACACCCACTGCTGCGCTGGCGTCGCCGCGGGCGAGATGACCAAATGGTTTGACACCAACTACCACTACATCGTGCCCGAGTTCAGCTCGACCACCGAATTCAAGCTTGATGCATCGCGCCTGCTGGAACAACTGGCCGAAGCCAGGACACAAGGCATACAGCCCAAGCCCGTCCTCATAGGCCCCGTCACCTATCTGGCGCTGGGCAAGGCCAAGGACGGCGCCAGCAAGCTGGAGCTGCTGCAGCGGCTGCTGCCCGTCTATGCGCAACTACTGGATGCGCTGGCAACCCGGGGTGTGGAATGGGTACAGATTGACGAACCCATCCTGGTCACCGAACTCGATGCCGACTGGCAACATGCGTTCAACACTGCTTACCACCACCTCAAGAGCTGCAGGGTCAAGCTGCTGCTGGCGACCTATTTCGGCCAGTTGGCCGAAAACAAATATCTGGCAGCAAACCTGCCCGTAGCCGGCCTGCACATCGATGCCATCAACGGCCAGGACGATGTGCAACAGCTGCTGGGGCTGCTGCCCGCGCACAAGGTACTGTCGCTGGGCGTGATCAACGGCCGCAATATCTGGAAAACCGATCTGGCTGCCGTGCTGGACTGGGTGGAGCCGCTGGCAGAGCGCCTAGGCGACCGTCTCTGGATTGCGCCATCCTGCTCCTTGCTGCATGTACCCGTGGATCTGAACAGGGAACAAAAGCTGGATGCCGACATCAAATCCTGGCTGGCCTATGCTCTGCAGAAACTGGATGAGCTGCGCGTGCTGGGCAAGGCTTTGCGCCATGGCCGAGATTGCGTCAAGGCCGAACTGGCCGACAACGCTTCAGCTCTGGCTGCACGCCGCACATCGCCTCGCGTCCACAACCCCGTGGTGCAAGCTGCGGTCAAGCAGATCAGCGCCGGGCTGGGCCAGCGCCAGAGCAGATATGAAGCACGCGCCCCCAAGCAAGCCCGCTTGCTCAAGCTGCCAGCCTTCCCGACCACCACTATCGGCTCTTTCCCACAGACGGCAGAGATCCGCCAGGCACGCAGCGAATTCAAGGCCGGTCACCTGGATTTCGCCCGCTACCAAGGCGCCATGCGCGCTGAGATCGAACGCTGCGTGCAAGAGCAGGAAGCTCTGGGGCTGGACGTTCTGGTACATGGCGAGGCCGAGCGCAACGATATGGTCGAATATTTTGGCGAGCAACTCGACGGCTATGCCTTCAGCCAGTTCGGCTGGGTGCAGTCCTATGGCTCACGCTGCGTCAAGCCGCCCATTCTATTCGGCGACATCAGCCGCCCCAAGGCGATGACGACGGAATGGATCCAGTACGCCCAGTCCTTGACCCGCAAACCCATGAAAGGCATGCTGACAGGCCCGGTCACCATCCTGAACTGGTCATTCGTGCGCGATGACCAGCCGCGCGCCACATCCTGCTATCAGCTGGCTCTGGCGATTCGCGCGGAAGTGCTGGATCTGGAAAGAGCCGGCGTGCGCGTGATCCAGATCGACGAGGCTGCATTGCGCGAGGGCTTGCCATTGCGCAAATCACAATGGAAGGAATATCTGCACTGGGCCGTGGAGTCCTTCCGCATCAGCGCCAATGGCGTTGCCGATGAAACCCAGATTCACACCCATATGTGCTATTCGGAGTTCAACGACATCATTGCTTCGATTGCAGCCATGGACGCCGATGTGATCACCATAGAGACTTCGCGCTCGGACATGGAGTTGCTGAAGGCCTTCGAGCACTTCGATTACCCCAATGAGATCGGTCCGGGCGTCTATGACATCCACTCTCCCAATATTCCCACCAAGGCAGGCATTGTGGAGCTCATGCAAAAAGCTGCAAAGCGCATTCCCACGGAACGCCTTTGGGTCAACCCTGACTGCGGTCTCAAGACACGTCAGTGGGCCGAAGTGATTCCGGCGCTGCAACATATGGTGGAAGCCGCCAAGACATTGCGTCAGAGCGTGAAGCTGGCCGAGCCCGCCTGAACGCGGGCATCACTCCCGTCTTCTCCGACTCGCCCAGGGCGTTGCCCTGGGCTTTTTCATAGCGAAAGGACATGGCCTGCAGCAGGCCTGAGTTGCATAGGGCGATGCAGATGCGGCGCCCACCTTCAGGATTTGCGGCGTATTCAGATACCAGGCGCACAAAGCAAAAAGCCCTGCAGACTTTCATCTGCAGGGCTTGTGCCACAAGTTTGGAGGCGCGAACCAGAGTCGAACTGGTCTAACCGGATTTGCAATCCGGGGCATAACCGCTTTGCTATCGCGCCGCTATCAC